>NZ_JBFCVK010000019.1:0-1160 GCF_040712085.1 Aquibaculum sediminis | reverse complement strand
GCTTGTCTTATGAAGATGGCGGTTCATCGGTAGAAGATGAACCATCGCCGGTGCCTGACCCGCACCGGCGATGGCGGGGGACGGATCGTCGATCGGCAGAGCGACACTGAGCCGAGCTAGAGTTGGATCACCCCCGTCTTTTCCTTGAGGCCCGAACGGATACCCGGGACCAAAGCCCGGATGACAAGCAAGGGACATGGAAAAGATGACCAAGGTTACCATTGGCATCGACATCTCGAAAGATCGTCTGGATGTCCATCGTCTGCCCGGCGGTGCCAGCCGCTGCTTCCCCAACGATCCCAAGGGGCATCGGGCCCTGCTGGCTTGGCTCCAGCACGATCCGGTCGACCGGATCGTGCTGGAGCCAACGGGCGCTTATCACCGCGCGCTTGAACGGGCCCTCGCCAAGGCAGGGCTGCCGGTAGCCAAGGTGAACCCACGACAAGCGCGGCGTTTTGCCGAAGCAATCGGCCGCCTGGCCAAGACCGACCGCATCGATGCGGTCATGCTTGCCCGCATGGGGATCGCTCTCGAACCCGCCACGCGCCCCGCAGCCAGTGAACGCCTCGACACGCTGAAGGAGTTGCACGGCGCCCGGCAGGCGCTCGTGAAGGACAGGACAGCCACGCGCAACAGGCAGAAAAATCTGACCTTGCCCCTCCTCAAGCGCCAGGCCGCGCAGCGGCTGCGGCAGATAGAGGCGCAACTCGCAGACGTGGACCGGGAACTCCTCAATCTGATCCGCGCGGATGAGAACCTGGCCCAGCGCCTTGGCATCCTCATCAGCATTCCAGGCATCTCGGAAACCACCGCGGTGACAATGATCGTGGAAATGCCGGAACTGGGAACGCTCGAGCCACGGCAGGCCGCCAGCCTCGCCGGCTTGGCACCTATCACTCGAAGATCCGGAAAATGGGAGGGGCGGGCCCGAATTGGCGGCGGAAGAGCCCAGCTGAGGCAAGCCCTCTACATGCCTGCCCTGGTCGCCGCACGCTACAATCCAAACCTGAAGCAGAGATACGACGCACTCACGCAGGCAGGAAAGGCGCCAAAGGTGGCCCTCACAGCCATCATGCGCAAGCTCGTGATCCTCGCAAACGCCCTCCTCAGAGATCAGCGTCCATGGGTCAACTTTCCTTCTTGATCAACACGGATACTCT
>NZ_JBFCVK010000018.1:0-1861 GCF_040712085.1 Aquibaculum sediminis | reverse complement strand
CCGTATAACAGCGGTGTTGCTAAAGCAAGAAATTGGGGAGCTTTACAAAGTGAAGCTGATTTGATCGCCTTTCTTGATGCAGATGATGCCTATCAAGCTGGCGCATTGGAAAATGCCCCTTTTATCTTTTCTCAACTTACTCAATTGGGGGGAATTTGCTTACCTCTTTATCCCGTAGATTTTCCTCAACAATATTTAGATCACCTTGGATTTTCTGAGGCTTGGTATCGTTTATGCTTGATTGTAGCAAGTAATAAAGTGTTCAGAAGACGGCTGTTTCTCGCCTGTGGTGGCTATCCTCAAGATTCGCTCTATCAACAATTTGATCTGCCCCCAAAAAGTTAGACTATATTCTAATTTCATTCAAGGACTGAGTTCTGTATTCCACAGGGCTTAGTCCTTTGAGCTTCACTTGAATACGCTCATTGTTGTAGTAATGAATGTACTCGTGAATCACTTTTTCAAGCTGTTCAAAGGTTTCAAACCGCTTGCCAAAGTAACATTCCGTCTTCAATCGCCCGAAAAAGCTTTCCATCGCACCATTATCAAGGCAATTGCCTTTTCTCGACATACTTTGCGTAATACCGTGTTTTTTCAATATCTCCCGATAACCCATCATTTGATACTGCCATCCTTGGTCGGAATGCAGTATCGGTTTTTCCCCCGCTAATCGGTTCACCGCCTAGGTCAGCATTCTGGTTATCTGCTCAAAATTCGGACTTCTCGCCACATCATAAGCAATAATTTCGTTATTAAACAAGTCTTTAATCGGCGATAAATACACTTTGCCTTCCGCACATTTGAACTCGGTGATATCCGTTACCCACTTCTCATTCGGCATCGTTGCCGTAAAATCCCGTTGCAACAGATTATCGGCAATGTGTCCCACTTTGCCTTGGTAAGAACGATATTTTTTCTGCTTACTTTTTCCTTTTAACCCCAAACGTTGCATTATCGCTTGCACCCTTTTGTGGTTGATAATCAAGTATTTCCTTAATTCCAAGGTAATTCGACGATAACCATAATTTTCGTCATTTTTGCGATAAATTTCCTCTATTTTCTGTGAAATCGCTACATTTTTATCCGACTTTGGCTTGAGATGATAAAAGAACGAACTGCGTGCCAATCCGATTAGTCTGAGTAACAATTCCAACGGGAAACGCGAGCGTAAGGCATTTACGATGACGGCTTTTTCTGCATTTTTTGTTGGTTGAGTTCCTGCAACTTTTTTAGCATTGCATTCTCCGCTTCTAATTCCAAAATTCGGTAACGCAAGCGTTCTTCTTCTGTTTTGGGCGTTGGTGGCATTTTAGGTGAGTTGAGTTTCATACTTGGACGACCTTTAGGTTTGAGTAATAACCCATCTATACCTTGTTTTTCAAAGCGTTGCAACCATTGACTAATTATCCCTGAACTGGGGATATCAAAGCGAAAGCAGGCGGCTTCAGCGGAGCACTGGCCTTTTTTGATAGCTTGAATAACCTTTAATTTAAACTCAACAGAATAATATCGTTTTTTACCTAACACAGCTAATCCATTGATTCCATTATGATTAAATTTCGCAATCCAACGTGCTAACGTGCTTTGGGGAAGCTGAAAATACTGGCGAGTAAGCGAACGGTTTTTTCCATTTTGATGATAAAAGTCGAGCACTTGTTGTTTGAAACGTTGAGTATATTTAGTCATAAAAAATCTGCACCTTAATCAGTTGGTTATTTAGTCCAACTTTTGGGGTGCAGATCATTTATTACTCCTTGTTTTCTGTGAGTTTTCGACAAATTCTTGCAATCCATATTGTACTGTATGCTCTATTGGCGAGTGCTATGAGTTTAATTTCTTTTTGCAAAAAGGGTTCGTTTTT
>NZ_JBFCVK010000015.1:0-13412 GCF_040712085.1 Aquibaculum sediminis | reverse complement strand
ACAGCCATCATGCGCAAGCTCGTGATCCTCGCAAACGCCCTCCTCAGAGATCAGCGTCCATGGGTCAACTTTCCTTCTTGATCAACACGGATACTCTGGCACCCTGAACAGGGTGCACAGCAAGACCCCGGAAAGGGTCGCATCCTTTCCGGGGTTCTTTGCCGTTCCGGCGGCCGCCCTATGTCCGGGCGGCTGCCGCTTCGGGTCAGGAGGCGTTCGGCTGCTGGTGCTGCAGGCCGGAGTTCAGCGCCCAGATCGCCGCCTGGGTGCGATTGCGGGCGTTGATTTTCTTCAGCAGGCGCTTGATGTGCACCTTCACCGTGCCTTCGGTGATGTTGAGCTCGCGCGCGATCAGCTTGTTCGCCTGCCCGGCCACCAGACAGCGCAGGATTTGGATCTCGCGCGGCGACAGGTCGATGTCCAGGTGATTGAGCGAGAGGCTGGCGCTGCCGCTTTGCAAGGGTTCCTTGACCAGCTGGCCGGCCAGTTCGGTCGGGAAGACCACCTCGCCCACCAGGACCAGACGCAGGGAATGGATCAGGGCATCCAGCGACATGCTTTTCAGCAGATAGCCCGAGGCGCCAGCGCGCAGCGCCATGACCATTTCGGACTTGTTCAGGCTATCGCCGAAGACAATGACCTTGGCCCCGGGCCAGCGGGTGAGAATCTCGCCCACCGGATTGGCGCGTTCCGCTTCAGGACCGACCCATTCCATGAGCACGATTGCCGGCACCCAGCCGCTGAAATCGCGCTGCACCGCCTCGGCGACGTCGGCACATTCCTCGGTCACCGCGACGTTCGAACCGGAGAGCATCCGCTTCAGCCCCTCCCGCAGCAGACGATTCCTGTCGATGAGCAACAGTTCTACAGAATGTTCCATGACAGCACTCCTTTATGCCCCATCCATCATTGGTTTGCGGGCTCTTCTTGGTCGCAGGCGGTCCCGAAAGCATTTCCGCTTACTGGCTGTAATCGCCATCCTTTCGGCCTGTTCCCTCATCTTCAGGTTTCCGGGAGACTGCCCACAGGGCAAAACTACCCCGGGAATGCGAACTATGGTGAGTGGCAGAAGGCTAGGGTCGCTGCGCAAGGGTATGGAGTGAATGCCATACCTATCCAAAGGGCGTGGATTCGCAGTAATACTGCGAGCATCAGTGCACCATCCTCATGTTGCGGGACAGGAACATTTTAGGGGCACCTGGAACCGCTTCTGTTGATGCCTGTCGCTAACTTGGTCGGTCAATGCAAGCATCTTGTACGCTGGTAATAGCGGATAAATAAAAATCAACCATTTAGGTAGAGCGATTTCCGATTTAGCACTCCCGTGCCGCTCGGGTTTCTCCTAGTATTGTCAGGCCGAACGGTTATTCGGCCTTGCAGGAGCCCCGGCGTGCCCCACTCCCGAAGCCCCAACGCCGGGGCTCCACTTCCCGCACCACAGCCTGGATCGAAATTCCGTGCATGCTTGATGCCGGGGTGCGAGGCGAGCTGCTGACGTGCGGGAGGGCTGCGTGCGCCCGTTCACGGTTAGAGCGCAAAATGCAGGCGTGGTGGAGCCACCTACTGCGGGGAGTGGCAGACGAGCAGCTCGCTGGGCTGCATCGCGCCTGGCAGGCAGACCGGCCGGATCGCGCACTGTCCGGGCGCCAAAGGCTCGCTCTGCGGCAGGCGCGCGCGACAGCTGTCCAGGGGAAGCCTGTCGGACGCAGCCAGGGCCTGGCCGATGGAGGGGTCGAGGTTGCGGCCGTTCTGCACGCCGGTGCCGGGGCCCGGGGCCGCTGCCGTATGGGAGCCGCTCATGCCGCTGACAAGCGCGGCTGCGGCCATGCCGCCTGCGTAGAGGCAGCCGCTCAACGCGCAGGCCGCCAGAAATAGGCTGCCGGCCCCGGCCAGGCGTCTGACCGGGGCCGGCAGGAAGCGCCTCGTCACTGCCCGCTGCTCATGCCGGCGCGCATGGCGGTGATGCGGGCTCTTTCCCCCGCCTCGTTGAGCAGGTTCGGGGGCGTTTCTGCCGCCAGTTCGTGCAGCAAGCCCGTGGCCTGCTCTTTGATTTCCGCGTTGTCGCCGGCTGCGGCCAGCATGAGCCAGGACAGTCCCTCGACCGGGTCGAAACCGGCGAACTCGGGATCGAGCAGCATGCCGCCAAGATTGTACTGTGAGCGCTGATAGCCGCGGTCCGCAGCCTGTCGATACCAGGAGAGCGCGAGCCCGGGGTCCGACGCGACGCTCTCGCCCTGCTGATAGACCCAGGCGAGGTTGTGCTGGGCGGCGGGCAAGCCTTCCTGCGCCGCTTCGCTCAACAACGCCAGGCCGCGTTCGGGGTTGCGGACGCTTGCGTCGCCGTTGAGCAGAAGCACGGCGAGATTGACCCGAGCTGCGGCGCCGTCCTGCGCGGCGGCCTGCTCCAACCAATGGAGCGCTTGTGCGCTGTCCTGCGGCACACCGGCACCGGCCAAATAGGCCTGGGCAAGGGCTTCCTGAGCCGCCGCATGACCGGCGTTGGCAGCGACTTCCAGATGGCTTGCCGCGCGCGCTTGATCCTGGCGCACCAGTTGGCCAGTGGCGAACATCACCCCCAGGAGGTGATTGGCCTCGACCTGTCCCGCCTCGGCAGCCTGGAGCAAGGCGGCGAGCGCATCCTCGCGCGGCATGTCGCGCACGCGGCCTTCGATACCGAGGGCACCGACCAGGTAGAGTGCGTCCGGATCGCCCGCCTCCGCTGAGTGTGCGAGAGCATCGCGCTCTTCGGCTGTTTCTGGAACCTTGAAAGTCTCGGCGAAGGCCGTTTGGGCTGCTGCAAGCGGGAGCGCGAGTGCGGCGATGACAAGGGCGGCCCGGCCGCTGAGGGCGCGGGCCTTCTGGCTGAAAAGTGGCATTGAACGATACCCCATCCCTGGCAGCCGGCCAGGCCGGCTGCGGCAAGTTGTCCCCGGTGGTGTTTAGTTTTCTGGCTTGATCAGTTTTTTGCCTCGGACTTGTTTTTCTTGCGGTTGCCGCGGCTGTTTTTGCCCACCGAGTTATCGATATTCAGATCGGTCAAGGAATCGGCGCCCTGATTGCCGCTGCTGTCCTGATCGGCCAGGTAGTCCAGCGAGCCTTGAGCGCCGTCGCTGAGGATCTGCTCGATCTGGGTGTAGTTGCCAATGGCAGTCGAACTGGTGTTGTAGTTCGTCACGTACTGGGTGACCGAGCCGCCACCACCGCCGCCTCCGCCGCCGGCGCGGTTCTTCTTGTTCTCGCGCTCGACGTGCTGGAACTGCGCGGCCATGGACTTGTTGCGGGAGTAGCCCCAGCCCTGACGCCCCATCTGCTGGGCGGCAGCCTGTTGCACGGCGGTCTCTCCCGAGAGCGACGGCAGGTTCTCTCCCGTCAGGGCCACGAGGCCGCCCAGGGCGGTGGCGAGAATGAGGTTGCGTGCTTTCATGGCGAGGCTCCTTGTTGTCTGTGAGCCGGAAAGGGGCAGGGTGAGCCGCGGGCCCACCCCGCAAGTCAGGACGGTTGCGCTCTAGGGCTGTCGTTCAGCCCATTGGCGCGTCCCGGATCAGTTGCCGCCGACACCGCCGACGTTCACGGACACGTTGGCCGCGTTACCCACGGCCGTGGCCACCGAGCTCACGATCGGACGGTCGATCTTGCCCAGCTTGGTGTAGTTGGAGATGCTCACATCCGTGACGAAGGAGGTGGCATTCATGTTGGCGTGGCTGAACTGCGTGACGTCGCCGATGACGATCAGGTCATCCGAGCCACCGCCGTGACGGCCGCGCTTGCCGGCCTTCGCCACGGTCTCCAGGTCGAGGCTGAAGCTGTTGCCCACCGCAGTGGCCGAGCTGTCCACTGTGGCGTTGCTGATGTCCCAGACCCAGGAGTCCGCATCGATGCTCGCCGGCTGGAAGAGCTGATCGCCCTTCAGGGTCTGCTCGACATGGAACTCGGTCATGGTCGGGCTCTCGATCGAGAAACTGTTGCCCACCGCAGTGGCCGTGCTCACGACCTCGGGGAGCTCGGCAAGGGCATTGAGCGGACCGCCCATGCCTTCGAGGGTGATTGTGGCGGTGCCGAGGTCAAGGTAGCAACCGCCATAACCCCCGACTGAGCAGTGCTGGTTCTGGAGAACGTCACCGTTTTCGTCGACAAGTTCACCTTCGTTGTTCCATGTGACCTTGCCATATCCGAGGGCTTCCAGTGTTACCTTCCCAAGGTCGACTTCATGGGTCACGGGTTCGCCGTTCGGAGAGTTGTTGTCGATATTGAAAACGATCGACTTGGCGGTCACATCACCGAGCTGTGTCTGCACGGCCTCGACCATGACCAAGCCCTTCGGGTCGAAGTGGCTGTGAATCTTGATATACTTGCTCACATAGCCGTTGACGTGATTGTTCCAGTGCCAGTGGATCTTGTCGAAGGCCGCTGCGCCGGAAGGTGCAAGCAGGCCCATGGCAATGGCCGACGCGCCGGCCAGCATGAAAGTGCGCTTCATAGTAGTCATCACTAGCTCTCCATTTCCTTGGTTTTGCCTGTCAGGGTTTCTTCGAAGAAGTTCGTCTCCCGGACCTGACAGTGTTCTTCACTCGGGAGGCGGAAGTAGTCCGTCATGATCTGGTAGACAGCCATTTCGATGACGGACCTCACGCCGAGTTGAAGCGGTTCGTTCTGAATGCGTCCCGCGTCGAACTCGACGAGCTGCGAGCCGAAGAAACGGAAGACGTTCGCTTCGACCTCGTAGCCAAAAACCTGTTTCTGCAGGGTGCTGACGTGGACCACCTCGAAGGTGCGGCCGTTCACCAGGCGCAGATCGAGGCCCACATTGATGATGACGGTGCGCCCGCCGGCGCCGATGCCACCGACCCACAGGCCGGCGCCTTCGCTGACAATGTTGTAGTTGAGCTCGGTGAGCGCCCCGAGGACGACGAAGTCGCTAGCCGGCACCGACTGCTGTAGTTCGTTGGCCGAGCGGCTGGTCAGCCCCTGCTCGATCATCTTCAGTTCGGCCAGGGGGATGCGCAGGTCATAGCGCTCCACCATGCGCACCTTGCCGCTGCGCCAGAGCGCGCTCATGACCATTTCCGACAGGCCTTGGGTTAGCACGGTGCTCTCGGTCAGGGTGTCCATCTGGCCGGTCTTGTCCGAGACCTCGCCCACAGCGAAGGAAGGGTGGTGGCTGCCGGGATAGCTCGCGAGCGTCTGCAGGCAGCGCGTGTAGGGCGTGGTGTTGGTGGTGACGGGAAAGCTGTAGGCCGGTCGGACCGCCGGCGCTTTGCCTTCGGCGACCACGGCTGCGGTCTGGCAGCCCGCCAAGGCGAGCGATAATCCCAGTCCGATCACGATCCGGTTCAGGCCCATTCTTCTCAACTCCCGTTCCTTGCTGCTTGCCCCAGCGGAGGCGTCCCGCTCGCGTCTCAGTAACGCCCGCCATTTGACACAAGCCTACCCGCAACAAGCGTGCTGAGGCAGAGGAGCAAAAGTACAAAGTGAGATAAAAGGGGATTTGGCGAAGTCTCAGTTAAGATCTGATTTGATCAAAACGGGTTGAGGAGCGTTGTGGCGGGAGGAGTAGGGCGGACCGATTTGCGCCTATTCCGGTAAAGCGAAAGGGGTATTCGCCTCACAATTGCTGCTGGACACTCCGAGCGGCCGCACAACGCGCTGTCACGGTGCATTGTATCCTGTGACCTCTGTTCAGCGAGGCAGGCCGTGAAGAATAAGAAGCAGAAAGGGACGCAGAATGCCTGAGCCAGCCACCGGCCCGTTCGGCGCGGCGGGGGGCGTCATCCTCGTCGGCAGCGACAGCTTCCAGCGCGAGGTGCTGGAAGCCATGGTGCAGCCGACGCGAATTGCGGTGTTGGGGCGGTATGATTTTCCCGCGGTGATCGCCACGCCCCTGCCGGTTCCGGTGGGACGGCAGATCGGCGTGCTGATCACCAGCGGTCGGGGCCTGTTACGCCTGCTCCGTCAGCGGCGGCGCACCTTTCCACCAGCGCTTCGCATAATAGTGATAGCCCCCTTGGAAGAGCTCTCCACGGTCCTGTACCGTCTGGAGCGCGAACAACTGCTGCAATCCCTGGCCGGCTGGATCGAGCCGTCTCGGCTGCGCGAGGTGGGCGCGGATGTCCTGCTCGACGCAGTGCAGGGTGTGACCAGCCTGCCACCGCCGGGTGTGCGGCTGCTGATCGACCGTCAGCGCCACGGGGCGGCCCTGGCGGAACTGGACGAGGAGGAGCGCCGGTTGCTTGCCCTCCTCATGACCGGGGCGAGTAATGCGGAAATTGCCGACAGGCTCGATGTGCCGCTCGGTCGGATTCGAAACATGGTGCGCAGTCTGTTGGCGAAGCTGGGCTGTCGCAGCCGAACCGCGGCTGCGATCCTGGCCTACCGCTATCTTGGTCCGGGCGCTGGAGAGGGAGAAGGCTCAGGCGAGGACTCTGAGGAGGGGCCAAGCGAGACGTGACGGTGAAACGACGGGGAGGGGAATTCCGGGGCTCCATTTCAAAACGGAAGGAGGTCGGTATGAAACAACAGATCCTTTCCCTGGCGGCCGGGCTGGCAGCGGTTGCCCTTGTCCTGCCCCTGGCCGAAGCGGCGGCACAGTGGAACAACACACCCTATCAGCCTGCCTTTCGTGGCGCGGCCGGTGGTGTGGGAATGAGCCCGGGTTATCGCCAGGTCATCATCCAGGACCGCCTGTCGGACAGGATGTCCCGCAACAACCTCTATCGCCTGCCGAGCGGTGCGCTGGCCAATGTGGCGCAGGAGCGTGACCAGGCCTTCATAGTTGGTGCTGACGGACTGCCGGCCGTGCGCGCCGGGCGGGTCTCCAATCTCAGCGGTTTCGGCTATGGCGGCGGCGGCCTCGGCTATGGCGTCGGAAGTGCGATGACACGGCCGGCGGCTGGTTTCTGGACCTATGCCCTGCGCAGCAGCGCCACCGGGGCATTCAACGGATGGTGGCCGCTTCTGACTGCACGCGATGGCAGCGGCACGCGCGGCGCGGCGGGGTCGACGCCCATCGATGGCTGGATCGGCCAGCTGGACAGTCTGCGCTGAACGCGATCCGCTCTGAAACCAGCGTGCCGGTCTCTGCGTTACCTCGGCTGGCGGAAAGCCGAGCCTTTTTGAGGGGAGACCCCAGGTGGGTCAGTTGCCCCGTTATATTCTACTGTGAGGAGATTACTGACTTCCCAAAAGCAAATCCTGACGATAGGTTTCGGTTATGGGAAGGGTGGGTTTTCTGTCTGCCCCGCCGGACGGAGAGAACGGGATGGCCTTGCCGGATAGGGTGATTGCCATAGTGGATGATCACCCACTGATTGCTAAAGCCTTGCGCGAACTGATTGCCGCGCGTGGTCACAAAGCGCTGGAGTTCACGCGCTTCGCGGACTTCCTCAAATGGCTCGACGAGGAGGAAGCGCTGGATCTCTGCATCATCGACTTCACGCTGCCCGATATCCCGGGCGACGCCATCGTGCAGCGTGTGAAGGAGCGGCGGCCTGAGGTGTCGGTTGCAATCTGGAGCGGCCTGGAAGACGAAAGCCTGCCGGACCGGGTGCTGGACCAGGGCGGTGTCGGCTTCATCTCCAAGGCCCTGGCGATCACCGCCATCCCTCCCGCCGTCGACCTCATGCTGGCGGGAGAGATCTTCGTGTCCTGCCGCGGGCGCAGCACCCTTTACCCGGGATCACAAACCTCTGCGCGCACAAGCGATTCCAAGCAAGGATCCGCCGTCGAGGATCTCACCCTCACCCGTCGGGAAAAGGACGTGATGCAGCATCTCTTGCAGGGCTGTTCGAACAAGGAGATCGCCGCGCGACTGGAGCTCAATCCGGTCACGGTCAAGCTGCACTGCCGGTCGATCTTCAAGAAGCTGAACGTACGCAACCGCACCGAAGCCACGGTGCGCTATCTGGAACTCACCGAACGCCTGCCGTTCTCCTCAACAGGTTGAGCGATAGGGCAGGCGGCGTGCGTCGAATGTGAGGCCTGTGACCGCCCTCACCGCCCGCCATTGCGAGGAGGCGCAGCCGACGCGGCACTCCAGGGCGGCCGCTCGCGACCCTGGATTGCCACGCTCCCTTCGGTCGCTCGCAATGACGTGGGAAAGACGCGGTCACTCACAACGAAGCGGAAAGGGGCAGTCACGCGTGGCGATGGCGCGAGGTCAGAAGCCCCCGCCCAGGTGCTCCGGCCCGATCACGAGGTAGCCGTCCTGCAAGGGGGTGTCGCGCCGATGGAGCTTCGCGGCGATGGCTTCGAAGCGGCCGCGGTGTTCCTCGAAAATCGCGCTGTAGCGCGCCCGGTCACGCACCTCGCTCTGTTGGCCTTCCAGCGCTTCCAACGCCTCCCAGCGCACGGCCACGTTGATGGTGCGTGCCTCCTCGCCGCGGCCCACCTCGCCGTGAAAGTGCAGGCTGCGGCTGGCCCGGTCCAGGCTCGGTGCGTGGCCGAACCAGCGGATGTCGTCCTTGTTCTCTTCGCTCAACAGTCTCCGCTCCCTTCGCTCTCCACCAGGCATTTCATGTGCTCGCGCTCCTCGCTCGCCTGCTCGCGCATGCGGTCGATGCGACCGACCACGCACTGGCGATAGCCGTCCACCTCCTCCAGGAACTGCAGCAATTCCTCCTGGCAGCGCAAGGCCCAGCCCTCGTCCTCGGAATCGACCGTGACCTCGGCACAGGCCGGCTTCACCGGCTCGAAGCAGGAACCTTCCGGTTCGTCCAACTGCGCCAGCGCGCCTTGCGGCACCGCGAGGCTCAGGAGAAGGGCGAAGGCGACGGCGACGGGTTTTCTCGGCTGCATGGCCACTCCTTGATTGGATTTCCGGGGGTGGAGGTTGCACACAGACGTGCTCTCCCGGACAGGAGTAAGACACGCAACGCCGCGACTTCGTTCCCTTTGATCCGCTGGTTCGCCATTATCGCCTCACGCAGCGGGGTCGCTCACCACCCGCGCTTCGGAGAGTTTCAGGCTGGAGGCCAGGGAAGAAAGCCGTTTCTCGATGGTGGCGCCGGGGGGCACCGGTGCATCTTCGGGCACCCGCAGGATGAGTTGTTCGGCGGAGCGCTCAAGTCGGCAGCGAAGCAGCATCTCCACCGCGCCGCCACACAGCAGGTAGGCGATGCGCAGGGTCCGGCCAAGGATCTCGGCTTCCTTGCTGCGCGCCGAACCCAGCAGTGATTGCGGTCCCTTGAGGACGCGCTTGCTCTTCTCTCCGCCGTAGCGGTGATAGAGCGCCAGGCCGATGAAGGCCCGCTCATCGTGCTCCACGCAGAACTCCTGGGCGCGCAGGATGCGCAGCAGGGTCTGCTCCGCCCGGTAGTCCGGGTGATAGCGCCAGCCGATGTCGGAGAGGTGGCTGGTGGCGAGCCGCAGGCGGGCTTGCGCCTCGCTCTCCTCGGGAAAGAGCGGCGCGGCCCAGGCTGTGATCTCCTGCCCCAGGTCGCCGAAGCGTCCGTCGGAACTGGCCCAGTCGCGCACGGCCACGAGCAGGGGGTCGCGCCTGCGTTCCTCCTCGCTGAGCCGGTCCAGGATCCAGCCTTCGCGCAGGCCACGCGAGGAGAAGACCAGGCGCCGGGGACGCCCTTTCCGCAGGATGCGGTACAGCAGCATTCCCGCATAGGGCAGGGTTTCCAGGCGGCGCGCCGGCAGGTCCACCAGGCGATCGAGCGAGCGTCGGCCCATGCTGGCCACCAGCTTGGCCACCTCCTCCGCTTCGCCACGGTCTATGGCGTAGCCCTGCACCATGTGCAGCGGGTAGCGGCTCTGCTCCATGTGCAGGCGTGCCAGCGCGCGCCAGGCGCCGCCCACCGCGTAGAAGTCCCGGCCCTCCAGGCCGCCCAGCCAATCGAGTTTCGCCAGTTCGGCATCGATCAGGCGCCGGGCTGCGCGCAGGTCACTGCCCACCTCGTCCTGCAGCCGCAGCGGTCCGAGCTTGAGTGATACCCAGCCGTTGGTGCGCCCTTGCTCCACGGCCACCAGTTCGAGGCTGCCGCCACCGAGATCGCCCATGACGCCGGCGCTGTCCGGCTGGCCGGACAGCAGGCCGAGCGCCGAGAGCCGTGCCTCGTCCCCCCCGGAGAGAACGCGCACGGGGTGGCCGGTGCGCTCCTCCACCTGCCGCACGAAGTCCGGGCCGTCGGTTGCATCGCGCACCGCGGCGGTGGCCAGCAGGTCCAGTTCGCTGACCTTCATGGCCCGGGCCAGGCCGGCGAAGCGGACCAGGGTCTCCAGCGCCAGGGCGCGTCCTTCCGGGTTGAGTTTTCCGCTGTGGTGCAGGCCGGCACCCAAGCCGCAGAGCACCTTCTCGTTGAACAGCGGCACCGCCACCCGGCGCAGGCCGTCGAAGACCACCAGGCGCACGGAGTTGGAGCCGATATCGACCACCCCCACCGGTGCGACGGGACGGGTGGGGGTGCAGGTCACGTCCGCTGCGCTCACGCGTCCGCTGTCCTCGATTTCTTGGCGCCGGGTCCGGCCCATTCGCCTCTGGGTTCGCGTTTCAGCGCCGAGCCGCGGCCGGACAGGCTGGGATTGGTCATGAAGAAGGATTGGGCGCTGAAGGGGCTCTCGCCGCCGTCGACCCGCTCGAAGTCGCCGTCGGGCTGCATGATCCAGGATTGAGCCTCGTCACGCAGATTGGCGACCATGACCTGCTCCAGCACCTGCTCGTGCACGGTGGGGTTCTCGATCGGCACCAGGATCTCCACGCGCCGGTTCAGGTTGCGCGGCATCCAGTCGGCCGAGGAGATGAAGACCTTGGCGTCGGGCGAGGGCAGGGTCTGGCCGTTGCCGAAGCAGACGATGCGGCCATGCTCCAGGAAGCGGCCGACGATGGACTTCACCCGGATGTTCTCGCTCAAGCCCGGCACCCCGGGGCGCAGGCAGCAGATGCCGCGCACGATCAGGTCGATCTCGACGCCGGCCTGGGAGGCGCGATAGAGCGCGTCGATGATGTCGCCGTCCACCAGGGCGTTCAGCTTGGCCCAGATCGCACCCGGCCGGCCGGCGCGGGCGTGGGCGATCTCCGCCTCGATGTTCGCCATCAGGGTTTCGCGCAGGTTGATCGGTGCGATGGCCAGCTTCTCCAGCTTGCCGGGATTGGCATAGCCAGTCATGTAGTTGAACAGCCGCGCCGCGTCACGGCAGAGCACGCGGTCCGTGGTGAAGAAGCTGAGGTCGGTGTAGATCTTGGCGGTGATAGGGTGATAGTTGCCGGTGCCGTAGTGCACGTAGGAGCGCAGGGCACCGCCCTCGCGCCGTACCACCAGAGCCACCTTGGCGTGGGTCTTCAGGCGGATGAAGCCGTAGACCACCTGCACCCCGGCCCGCTCCAGATTGCGCGCCCAGCGGATGTTGCGTTCCTCGTCAAAGCGGGCCTTGAGTTCCACCAGCGCGGTCACCGACTTGCCGGCCTCCGCCGCCTCGGTCAGCGCGCGCAGGATGGGGGAATCCTCGCTCGTCCGGTAGAGCGTCTGCTTGATCGCCACCACCTGCGGGTCGGCGGCGGCCTGGCGCACGAACTGCACCACCACGTCGAAGGATTCATAGGGGTGGTGAACGATGATGTCCTTGGCATGGATCGCCTTGAAGCAATCGCCGTCATAGTCGCGTATGCGCTCGGGAAAGCGCGGCACATAGGGCGGGAAGAGCAGGTCGCGGCGGTTGTCGATGATGAGCTGCTGCACGTCGGCCAGGCCGATCATGCCGCCGAGCCGGAAGGCATCGTCGGTCGCGGCGCCCAGTTCGGCGAGGATGAAATCGTGCATGTCGGCGGACATGTCGGCATTGACCGCCAGACGGATTACCGAGCCGCGCCGCCGGCGCTTGAGCGCGCTTTCGAACACGCGCACCAGATCCTCGGCCTCCTCCTCCACCTCCACGTCGCTGTCACGGATGACCCGGAAGACGCCGAACTCCGAGACTTCCATGCCGGGGAAGAGCCGGTTGAGGTTGAGACGGATGATCTGCTCGCTGCGCACGAAGCGTGGCCGCTCGCCCGGCAGGCGCACGAAGCGCTCGGATTGCTGCGGCAGCAGGACCAGGCCGTTGAGCGGCTCCTCGTCCGCGGCGCGCACCAGCCGCATCACCAGCGCAAAGCCCAGGTTCGGCACGAAGGGGAAGGGGTGCGCAGGGTCGATGGCGATCGGTGTGAGCATGGGGAAGAGCTGCTCTTCGAAGTAGTCCGCCAGCCAGCGCCGGTCCTCCTCGCTCAACTCCTCGCGGGCCAGCACGTCGATGCCGTTCTCGGCCAGCTGTTCGCGCAGGGTGGTCCAGCAGAGCTGCTGGCGCCGCATCAGCCGCTGGGCGCGGGAATGGATCGCGCTCAGCTGCTCGGCCGGCGTCATGCCTTCCTGGCTGATGTCCTTCACACCGGCGCCCACCTGCCCGCGCAGGCCGGCCACGCGCACCATGTAGAATTCGTCGAGATTGCTGGCCGAGATCGACAGGAAGCGCACCCGTTCCAGCAGCGGATGCCGGGTGTTGAAGGCTTCGTCCAGCACCCGCTCATTGAAGGTCAGCCAGGACAGTTCGCGGTTGATGAAGCGCTCGGGCGAGTTGGCGGTGGGCCAGGGGCTCATCGGCGCCTGAATCACCGCCCCGGTGCGCTCCCGGGCTTCCGTCTGGCGTGCCGCCTTGCTCAAGTGAGTCCTTTCTGACTGGATCGGCCGCAAAGCCAATCGATCACGATCTGCTATAGTCTACACCAGTTTTGCCGCACTGCCCAAAAAGGCAAGGACTGCCGCTCGTTGCAGGATGGGGAGGACGTTCGGACGCCATGAAACGCCTGCTGCTGCTCCGCCACGCCAAGTCCGGTTGGGACGACCTTACCCTGGAGGACTGGCAGCGCCCGTTGGCACCCCGGGGCCGGCAGGCTGCGCCGCGCATGGGCCGGGAAATCGCCCTGCGCGGCTGGCGGCCGCAACGCGTTTTGGTTTCCCCGGCCCGGCGGGCGCAGGAGACCTGGAACCTCGTCGCGCCGGAACTGCCGGACCGGCCCGAGGGGGTGGAGACGCCCCAGCTCTATGGTGCCAGCCAGGACGCCATCTTGCGCTTGCTCCGCCACCTGCCGGAAGACTTCTCCTGCGTGCTGCTGGTCGGGCACAACCCGCAGCTCGAAAGCCTGGCGCTCAACCTCGCCGGCCGCGGCTCCGATGCCCAGGCGCTGGCGCAGATCCAGGACAAGTTTCCAACCGCCGCCCTCGCGGTGCTGGAGTTCGACGCGCCCTGGCGCCGGCTTGCCCGGCACAGCGCGCGGCTGACCCATTGCCTGAAAGTGAAGGCCCTGGATCGCGAGGCCTGAGCGCTGGAAACCCCGCCCGGCTTAGAGCGGATCGCGTTTGATCTGTAACGCGCAGCGTTCAGAACAAACGCGTGAATCCGCTCTGAATCAAAGGTGTAGAGCAGATTCACGACTCAAACCG
>NZ_JBFCVK010000014.1:0-25609 GCF_040712085.1 Aquibaculum sediminis | reverse complement strand
CCCCTCATCTCAGACCCTCCAAAGGCAGAAGAGTCAGACAGAATCCGCTACGATTGAGTCGAGCTTGAGGCCGTCAAACTTCTGAGTCGGGACACTAGCCTACACGTTGAGGAGTAGATACTCCCGCTCCCAGGAGGAGATCACCTTGTTGTAGAGGCGCCACTCCAGGGTCTTCACCTCGATGAAGGCATCGACGAAGCGCTGGCCCAGCACATGGCTCAGCGGCGCGCAGCCCTTCAGCAGTTCCAGGGCCTGGTGGTGGTGCAGCGGCAGGGTGAAGGGCAGGGTGTGGGCGTCGATGGTCACCATCGGCTCCGGCTGCAACTCCTCCTCCAGGCCGAGCAGGCCGCAGGCCAGCGTGCCGGCGATGGCCAGATAGGGGTTGGCGTCAGCCCCCACCACCCGGTTCTCTACCCGGCGTGCCTCGGGCGGTGAATCCGGCACGCGCAGGCCGCAGGTCCGATTGTCCCGGCCCCAGTGCACGTTGATCGGAGCATCGGACTCGAGCCGGATGCGCCGGAAGGAGTTGACGTTGGGACAGAACAGCGGCATCGCGGCCGGTACGTAGCGCTGCAGCCCGGAGATGTAGTGGAGCAAGGCCGGGGCGTTGCTGCCGTCCTGCTCGGTGAAGATGTTGCGCCCCGTGGCGGTCTCCAGCACCGATTGATGCACGTGCATGGCCGAACCCGGCTCGTTCTCGTGCGGCTGGGCCATAAAGGTGGCGAACATCTTGTGGCGGAGAGCGGCCTGGCGGACCGTGCGCTTGAAGAGGAAAACCTGGTCGGCGAGCGCCAGGGCGTCCCCATGCTTGAAGTTCATCTCCAGCTGCACCGGGCCGGACTCGTGGGCCATGGTGCCGATCTCGATCTGCTGAACCTCGCAGTAGTCGTAGATGTCCTCCACCACGGGGTCGAACTCGTTGGCCGCCTCGATGCCATAGGCCTGGCGGCCGGACTCGCGGCGGCCGGAAATGCCGGGTGGGGAGATGAGCGGCAGGTCCGGGTCGTTGTTCTTTTCGACCAGGTAGAATTCCAGCTCAGGGGCGACCACCGGCGTCAGCCCGCGCTCGGCGTAGCACTCCAGCACGTGGCGCAGCACCGAGCGCGGTGCATAGTCGACCCGCCGGCCATCTGTGGTCCAGGCGTCGCAGATCACCTGGGCCGTCGGCTCCTCGTACCAGGGCACGAGACGCAGGGTCGCGACATCGGGCACGGCGCGAATGTCGGAATCGATCTCGGCCGCCACCAGGGTGTCGTCGACCGTGTGGCCGGTCACCGACTGCACCAGGATCGATTCCGGTACGCGCAGGCCCTGACTGTCCAGCGCCCGGATGAAGTCTTCGCGCGGGACGATCTTGCCCCGCATCATGCCGTTGGCGTCGGGCAGGAGGCATTCCACCTCGTCCACCTTGCGCGAGCGCAGCCAGTCGATGGTCTGCGCCAGTTCAGCGTCGCTGAGATGAAAGCCGTCGCTCATGATTCGTCACCGCTGCCGGAGGAGAGCGTCAGCATGGCACAGGGAAGGGGGGCGGGGGAACGGGCGATGGCGCCCGCTGCGCAGCCTTTTCCGGGTGCCTCAGGCCGTCTCTTCTGCCGCCCCTGCTGCTGCCCCTTCTGAAGCGGTGAAGAGCAGCAGCACGACCGCGCCCTCCCGGCTGCCGGCCGTGTGCGAGGCGCCGGGCGCGCGCACGACGTAGCCGCCGGCGGAAACCTCCTGATCCTGGTCGTGGAAGCTGCCCTCCAGCACCAGGATCTGCTCCTGTTCCCGGTGCGCGTGCCAATCGGCAAAGGCCCCGGGATCGATCTTCATCAACGCGGTCGACAGGCCGCTTTGCGGATCGTTCAGCAGGGGCTTCAGCCAGAAGCCAGGCGCATCGGTGGCCTGCCAGGTTGCCTCAGCCGGGTCGTGATAGCGACTGCCGCTGGCGGGCGGGGAGAGGTCCAACACTGCGCTGCTTTCCGCCGGCGCCTGAAAGGGATCGGCCATGCTCTGCATCCTTTGCGTTTTGCGTTGGCTAGAAAATGCCGGCTTCCAGGCCCGCGGCCATCAGAAGTCCCAGGTCGCGGCACTGCTCGACGAAGTCTTGCTGGAAGGACCCGCGACAAACCAGCGGCTCCTGCACGGCGCGCCAGCGCAGGCCCGTGGTGATGCTCTCGACGGCGCGACAGGTGCCGGTGCCGTCGTGCCCGGCGCGCACGCAGAGGGCGTAGGGCAGTCCGTCGGTCTTTTCCAGGCAGGGATAGTAGCTGCGGTCGAAGAAATCCTTCAGCGCCCCGCTCATGTAGCCGAGGTTCTCGGTGGTGAAGAGCAGAACCGCATCGGCCGCCAGGACGTCCTCGGGTCCGGCCTCGAAGGGCGTGCGCACCGTGAGTGTCACCCCCTCGATCTCCGGCTGCGAGCCGCCCTCGACCAGCGCATCGCGCAGCCGCTTGGTGTTGTCGGAGGGGATGTGGCCGACGATCAGGAGGCTTTTGCCGCTCATGGCTGCCACAGTAACAGACTGGCCGCCCTGGGCTCCAGCAGCGGGTGCTTTTCCCTGAGCGTCCCGGCAGCTAGAAGAAGAGCAGACAGCTTGCGAAACAGAAAAGGTGGGAGGAGTTTCCGATGGAGATTACCGCGAAGATTGCGCTGGTGACCGGTGCCGGCACCGGAGTCGGGCGGGCAGCCTGCATGGCGCTCGCCCGTGAGCACTACACGGTTGTGCTGACCGGCCGCCGGCCCGAGCCTCTGGAAGAGGTGGAGGCGGAGATCGCCGCGGCGGATCCGGAGGCACGCACCCTGGTGCTGCCGGCCGATGTGAGCGATCCGGTGGCGGTCGAGGATCTCTTCAAGCGGATCGAAAAGGAGTTCGGCCGCCTCGATCTGCTGTTCAACAACGCCGGCACCGGCGCGCCGGCCGTGCCGATGGAGGAATTGCCGGTCGAGGAGTGGATGAAGGTGGTGGACGCCAACCTCACCGGCGCCTTCCTCTGCAGCCGCCAGGCCTTCCGCCTGATGAAGCAGCAGGAGCCGCGCGGTGGGCGGATCATCAACAACGGCTCGATCTCGGCCCACACACCGCGGCCGCACTCCGCGCCCTATACCGCGACCAAGCACGCCATCACCGGCCTGACCAAGTCCTGCGCCCTGGATGGCCGCGACTTCGACATCGCCGTGGGCCAGGTCGACATCGGCAATGCCGCCACGCCGATGACCGAGCGCATGACCGAAGGTGTGCTGCAGCCCGACGGCAGCAAGAAGCCGGAGGCACGCATGGATCCGGAGCACGTGGCCAAGGCCGTGGTCTACATGGCCAGCCTGCCGCTCGATGCCAACGTCCTGACCATGACCGTGATGGCCACCAAGATGCCCTTCGTCGGCCGTGGCTGAGTGATGCTGCCCGGGCCCCGGCGGACCGGCCGGGGCCCGGGCGTGCCGGGTGATGCTTGGGACTTTGCTGCCCGGCTGCTATAGACAGGGATTATCCCCGTTACCGGATGCAACGATGCGACAGATCCACGCAACGCGGCTCCAGGATCGCCGCCGCTATCGCTCCGCTCGCAGCCGCCAGGCCGAGCTGCTGATCCTCTGCGCGCGCATCGGGTATAACCCCTAGACGGCCTTCGCCGCCCGCTTTCGGGCGCCGGTGACCTATCGGCGCTTTTCTACTCTGCTGCGAAGGACCCAATCCATGACCGACACCCCCGTCCGCAACACCACCGCGCGCTGGCGCGACCTCGACCGCCGCCATCACCTCAGCCCCTTCACCGACTATCGCGACCTGAAGGGGGCGGAGGCCGGCAGCCGCATCATCACCCGCGCCGAGGGCATCCAGCTCTTTGATTCCGAGGGCGAGGCCTTCCTGGACGGCATGGCGGGTCTCTGGTGCGTCAACGTCGGCTATGGCCGCAAGGAACTGGCCGAAGCGGCCTACCGGCAGATGCTGGAGCTGCCCTACTACAACACCTTCTTCAAGACGGCGACGCCGCCGCCGGTGGAACTGTCCGAGCGCCTTGCGACGCTGATGCCCGAGAAGCTGAACCGGGTCTTCTACGGCTCCTCGGGCTCGGAATCGAACGACACCGTGGTGCGCCTGGCGCGGCATTTCTGGAAGCTGGAAGGCCAGCCGGAGAAGCAGCACTTCATCAGCCGCACCTACGCCTACCACGGCTCCACCATGGCCTCGGCCTCGCTGGGCGGCATGACACCGATGCAGGAGGGCTTCGGCCTGCCGCTGCCCGGTTTCCATCACGTGGTGCCGCCCTACTGGTACGATTTCGGCGGCGACCTCTCGCCGGAGGAGTTCGGGCTCAAGGCGGCGCGGGCCATCGAGGAGAAGATCCTCGAGATCGGGCCGGAGAAGGTCGCCGCCTTCATCGGCGAGCCCATCATGGGCGCGGGCGGGGTGATCGTGCCGCCGCCGGGCTACTGGGAGGAGGTGCAGCGCATCTGCCGCCAGTACGACGTTCTTCTGGTCGTCGACGAGGTGATCTGCGGCTTCGGGCGCACCGGCTACTGGTTTGCCTCCGAGCTCTTCGACATCGAGCCGGACCTGATGACCATGGCCAAGGGCATCACCTCGGGCTATCTGCCGCTCTCTGCCGTGGGAGTCAGCGATCGCATCGTCGAGGTTCTGCTGCGCGAAGGCGGCGAGTTCGCCCACGGCTACACCTATTCCGGCCATCCGGCAGCTTGTGCCGTGGCGCTGGCCAATCTCGACATCATCGAGAAGGAAGGGCTGGTGGAGCGCACCCGCAATGAGACCGGCCCGCAGCTGCAGCAGGCCCTGCACGCCGCCTTTGACGATCACCCGCTGGTGGGGGAAGTGCGCGGCACCGGCCTGATTGCCGCGGTGGAACTCGTGAAGGACAAGGCCAGCCGCACCCACTGGGAAAAGCTGGGCCGGGTCGGCGGCATCTGCCGCGACCACTGCTTCGCCAACCGCGTGGTCATCCGTGCCGTGCGCGACGCCATGGTGCTCTCCCCGCCGCTGGTCATCACCCCGGCCGAGATTGACGAGATGGTGGGCCGCCTCAAGTACTGCATCGACGCCACGGCACGCGACCTCGGCGTGCTCTGAGTCTGCCAGCGCGCGCCCAGCGATGCGGGGCGCTTTGCTGTGGGCGCACGGGTTTGGACCAGTTTGGGGTTTTTGGTCCAGACCAAAATGATCTATGCTGTAAGGCATCGAGCCACGAGTCAGGGAAGAGTGCCGCAGATGGAAGACCGCAGCCCACAGGTGATTTCACAGATCATTGCGACCCACTCGGTCGGGGCGACGGTGCAGGTGGTGCTGGATACGCTCTTCGCGCAGATCAAGAACGGCGAGTACCCCTACGAATCGCGCCTCCCCTCGGAGCGGGCGCTGGCGGTGGAGCTGGGCGTGGCGCGCAATACGGTGCGCGAGGCGCTGGATGTCCTGGAAGAGTGCAATGTCATCAGGCGGCGACGAAGCAGCGGAAGCTTCGTGACCTACCGGGCGGAAGCCTCGACGCCCGAGCCGGCCAGCCATTCCTTCGCGCTCGAGACCAGCCCGCTGGACCATCTGGTGGTCCGGGGCATTCTGGAACCGGAGATGGTGCGGCTCGCGGTCATCAACATGACGCCGCGGGAGGTCGGCGACCTGGCGCAGTTGATGACAGAGTTCGAGGCGGTGCGCAGCGACGTGGACGCCTTTGTCGAGTTCGAGGAGCGGCTCTATCGCAAGATAGCCGCCGGCACGCGCAATCGCCTGCTGGCCTCCTGCTATGAACTGGCGATCGAGTCCTGTCGCTTGAGCTTTCGCACCACGCTGCTGCGCCGCTACCTGACGCCCAGGCGGATTCAGGAGTACAAGCAGCGCTACCACAGCCTGTCCAACGCGATCTCCGCGCGCGATGTCGAGCGGGCGGTGGAACTGATCAAGCTGCACCTGATCGAGGAGCAGAAGCTGCTGCTGCAGGAGCTTTAGGGTACGCCGGCGGGTGCGCGGCTCTCCGCCAGCATGCGCTGCTCCCAGAGCTGGCCCAGATCCTGCATTTCCTCTTTGAGGAGTGCGCCGTGGCGTGACAGCCAGGTGGAGATGGACCGGAACTCCACGATCCGGGCACGTCCCTGCTGGATCGTCACGACGGGCCAGTCACCGACCAGCGCGTTGTCGATGCCGAAGAGTTCGCGGCCCCACCAGCGGGCAGGCCCGAAGGCATGGGTGACGTGCCCAAGCTGCTTCATGGCCGCCAGCACGGAGGCGGAGCTGAGGCTGTTGGCTTTCTCGACTGCGCCATGCCAGATGTCCAGAATGGCCGCGTACTCCCAGCTCACGGCGCTCCAGGCGCCGGCAAAGCGGCGGTTGTATTCCTCGAAGAACGCGCCCGGCTGATGGAAGAAGAAGGTCTTGCCGCGCAGCTTGGGGTCGTCGAAATCCGGAAACTGGAAGATGACGCCCTCCATGAAGGCAGGCGATGTCCGCTCGATCAGGCGGTCGTAGTGGTCCAGCGTGCAGCTGATGATCTGCCCCTTGAAGCCCTGCGCATGGGCATACTCGGTCATCGCGTGCACCATGGGGGTGTGGCTGGTGCACCAGCACAGGATGTCCGGGTCCGTATCCAGCATGGGCTGTACCACACCCGCCACGTCTCTGCTGTCGGGGGCGTAGCGGATCTCCTTCACGATGGGCAGGCCGGCTGCCCGGAACGCCGCGCGATAGCTGGCCAGAGAAGGCAGGCCGAGGCCGTCCATCTGGCTGCAGAGCGCGACGCTGCTGAGCTCCGGCCGGCTCTTTCGCAGCCACTCGACGCCGGTGACATTGAAGATCGGATGAAGCTCGCTGGGCGCGATCAGATAGGGGCTCTCGGGTGAAAGGTCGCTCGGCAGCAGCGTTGCGGTGAGAATCCTGCGCCGGTTGAGGTAGTCGCGCAGCGGCGTCAGCGCGTCGCCGCCCAGCATCATCAGCAGCTTGATGCCGTGGCGCTCAACCAGTTCCTGCGCGCCGGCCATCGCCGCCTCGGCGTCCGTGCCGCAGTCGTAATGCCTGATTTCAACGGGATAGCGGCGCCCGCCAATCATCAAGCCGCCATTGCGGTTCAGCCAGTCCACCCAGATCTCGCAGCCGTAAAGCCCCGGCAGGCCCCATGATTCGAGAGAACCACTCTGCGGCGCGAGAAAGCCAAGCGTGATGGGCTCGTTCATCCCTACCGACAGGCGGGGCAAGGTGCTGGAGACCGCAAGCTGATGGGCGAAGCTGGAGGGAGCCATAGCTTCCCTTAGCACCTGCCGTGGTTCGAATCATCCGTTTCCATACGATTGGGCGATTTCCTGTTGACCGATTGGTCCAGTCTCTTGCACCATTCTGGCCACGCTCTGCACCACATTGCCGGAACAGGAGACCACAGGATGAAAGTGGTCCGGGCCACGGAGGAGACAGTATGAAGTCCAAACGCGTAGCGATCATCGGTGCCGGCCCCTCGGGGCTGGCGCAAATGCGTGCCTTTCAGTCCGCCCGAGAAACGGGCGAGGAGATTCCCGAAATCGTCTGCTTCGAGAAGCAGAGCAATTGGGGCGGTCTCTGGAACTACACCTGGCGCACGGGCCTGGATGAACGGGGAGAGCCGGTCCACACCTCCATGTATCGCTATCTCTGGTCCAACGGACCCAAGGAGGGCCTGGAGTTCGCCGACTATACCTTCGACGAGCATTTCGGGCAGGAAATCGCCTCCTATCCGCCGCGCGCGGTGCTCTTCGACTACATCGAGGGGCGTGTGCTCAAGGCAGGAATCCGGGACTGGATCCGCTTCAACACCCCGGTGCGTTTCGTGCGCTACAATGAGAGCGACGGCACCTTCACGATCACGGCCCATGACCAGATCAAGGATTCCACCTACGAGGAGACCTTCGACCACGTCATCTGCGCGTCGGGGCATTTCTCCACGCCCAATGTGCCCTATTACGACGGCTTCGAGAGCTTCAACGGCCGGATCCTCCACGCCCATGATTTCCGGGACGCCCGGGAGTTTCGGGACAAGGACCTGCTGATTCTGGGCTCCTCCTATTCCGCCGAGGACATCGGATCGCAGTGCTGGAAGTACGGCGCCCAGTCGATCACTGTGGCCTACCGCAACGCGCCCATGGGGTTCGACTGGCCCGACAACTGGGAAGAGGTGCCTGCGCTGGTGCGCGTTGACGGCAACACAGCCTACTTCAAGGACGGCTCCTCGCGCCAGGTGGACGCGATCATCCTCTGCACCGGCTACCAGCACTTTTTCAACTTCCTGCCGGATGACCTAAGGCTGAAAACCGCGAACCGCCTTGCGGCGGCCGATCTCTACAAGGGCGTAGTCTTCGTCAAGAACACCAAGATGTTCTACCTCGGCATGCAGGATCAGTGGTTCACCTTCAACATGTTCGATGCTCAGGCCTGGTGGGTTCGTGACGCCATTCTGGGCAAGATCGAGATCCCCCAGGACAGGAGCGTGCTGGAAAAGGACGTCGAGGAACGGGTCGCGCTCGAAGACGCCGGCGGCGGGGACGCCAGCCATGCGATCAAGTACCAGGGCGACTACATCAAGGAACTGATCGCCGAGACCGACTACCCGAGCTTCGATGTCGACGGGGCCTGTGACGCCTTCTACGCCTGGAAGAAGCATAAGAAGGAAGACATCATGGGCTTCCGCAACAAGTCCTACCGCTCGGTGATGACCGGCAAGGTTTCGCCGGCCCACCATACGCCGTGGAAGGATGCGCTCGACGATTCCCTCGAAGCCTACCTCCAGAGGAATCCGTCCACGTCCGGTGACGCCGAGGTCATCTCGCTGCACAAGAAGCGGCAGGCGGCCGGAGCCTGATCCGGCCTGCGAGAAGCCGGATCTGATTCACGCATTCACCCTGAAGCCCATTGATTCAGGGTGAATGCGGTTCCGTTTCCAGAGCCGTAAATCGGCTCTATCTCTTTGATGTAGACCGGATTCACGGATTTAATCTGAAACCTCGTGGTTCAGAATTAATGCGAGCCGGTCTAGGCAGGGAAACTCGTGCTGGGCCTGGGCGGTGTCGGCGGCGCGGGCCTCGGCGAACAGCCAGTCCCGCACCACCTGGGCGGCACCGCTCGGGACGTCGCCGCGACGCTGCAGCAGGAAGTAGCCGGAGCGGGTGCGGACGCTCTCTGCCAGTGGCTTGATGAGCGAGCCCTCCGCCAGATGGCAGTCCACCAGATAGCGCCAGCCGAGCGCGACGCCCATCCGGTCGACGGCGGCCTGGATGGACAGGGAGTAGGTGTTGAAGCTCAGGCTGGGCATCTCGCCGTTGTCGGCCATGCCCTGGCTCTTCAACCAGCGGCTCCAGTCCATCCATTCGCTGTGGTGACTGGCCACGGTGATGAGCGTACAGCGGCGTAAAGCCTCGAGGTCGTGCAGTCCGAGATCCGTCGCATAGTCCGGCGCGCAGACCGGAAAGACCTCTTCGCTCAACAGCAGCTCGGCCTCGAAATCCGGCCACGCCCCTTCGCCGCGCAGGATGACGAGGTCATGCTCCCCGGCCAGGGCTTCGGCGTCGATGTCCGTCGAGACCAGGTGGATGTCGAGGTTCGGATGATCCTGGCGCAGGCGCCGCAGGCGCGGCATGAGCCAGAGGGTTGAGACCGACTGGGTGGCGGCCAGTGTGACCTGGGGCCGTTCCACCGCTTCGCGCAGGCCCT
Source organism: Aquibaculum sediminis (assembly GCF_040712085.1). NCBI lineage: Bacteria > Pseudomonadati > Pseudomonadota > Alphaproteobacteria > Rhodospirillales > Rhodovibrionaceae > Aquibaculum > Aquibaculum sediminis. The sequence continues at coordinate 15,963 of NZ_JBFCVK010000014.1, read as the reverse complement.
GGAGGCCCTGTTCCACCTGATCCAGCGCCAGGCTCACATGCTGCAGGAAAGCCTGGCCTTCACGCGTCAGGACCACCGAGCGGTAGCGCCGATGGAACAGGCGGGCGCCCAGATGCTCTTCAAGCAGCTTGATCTGTCGACTGACCGCGGCCTGGCTCAGGTTGAGCCGTGCAGCGGCGGCGGTGAAGCCGCCCAATCTGGCCGCCGCTTCAAAGGCAATCAGATAATCGAGCGGGGGCAATCTATTTTGGCGTCTTCGCATAAGTTTTCCTGAGGCTGAGCCTCAGACAATGCTGCTTTACGCCCCTCTCCTGTCAACCGACTAATGGTCGGAATTGCGAAGGAGGACGCAAAATGGGCGTATTGCAGCAGTTCGAAACGCCTCAGGTTCGTGGCGGCGTCCTGGTACCTGGGTTGCCGCTGCTTCCACCGGGCACGGAACGCCACCCTGTTCCCGGAGGCGGGTCACGCACACTGGCGATCGAAGCGGGCGACGAAATCACGGTCGTGAACCGTGAAGGCCTGCAATCCTGCGAACTTGTCTTCTTCGACCCGCAGGGCCGCAACAATCCCGGCCTGTTGGGCGTGCAGACGTCGCATGCGCCGGAGGGTTTGCTCGGGATCCTGGACTCCGCGGAGCCTTCGGCGCGGCGGGTGCGTGCCGCGTTGGAGAAGTCCGGTTTCGACCTGGGGAATGCCACCTGCATCCGGCTTTTCGGCCCCGGATCGCGGGCCGGCGACAGTGCCAGCCTCACGGCCGAGGGGCCGGGCCTGCTTATCGTCGCCGCACCCGGCGGCCCCATGGCCGTGGACGCGCAGAACCCGCCCACCGATCTGGTCGCCTATGTGAAGCGCGCGCGCCCCGTTCAGCGCAAAGGGGGGCAGGCACCGCCCGATCCCCTGGCGGACCCCCTCACCGACCTCAACATCCAGCCGGGCCAGGCCCGGACCTATGAGGTGAAGAAGGGGCAGTACATCCAGGTGGTGGACGTGCAGGGTCGGGAGTGCTCCGATTTCCAGGCGCTGGATCTGCGGGCGGTGGAGAAGGGGCGCATCGCCGACATCGACCCGACCACGACGCGCAGCCTGACCGGCTCGCTCTATCCCAGGCCGGGCCTCTTCGCGAAGTATTTCTCCGTCGACATGCAGCCGCTGGTGGAGATCGTGCAGGATACCTGCGGCCGGCACGACACCTTCGGCCTGGCCTGCACCGCGCGCTACTACGAGGACCTGGGCTATCCGGGTCACGTCAACTGCTCTGACAACATCAATCGGGAGTTCGAGCGCTACGGCCTGCCCCCGCGCGGCGGCTGGCCGGCGATCAACTTCTTCTTCAACACCCTGCTGGACGACGCCAACGCCATCGGCATGGACGATCCCTGGTCGCGGCCCGGCGACTACGTGCTGGTCCGCGCCCTGACCGATCTGCTGTGCGTTTCCACCGCCTGTCCCTGCGACGTGGATCCCGCCAATGGCTGGAACCCCACGGATGTCCAGGTGCGGGTCTACGACCAGCAGGAAGATTTCTCACGATCCATAGGTTTTCGCATGACTGCAGACGCCCAGGTGGAGCCCACCAAGAAGACGGCCTTCCACGACTGCTTCGCCGAGCACACGCGCGATTTCGTCGAGTACAACGGCTACTGGCTGCCCAACCAATTCAACGATCACGGTACGATCGCGGAGTACTGGGCCTGCCGCGAAAAGGCGGCAATCATGGACCTGAGCCCGCTGCGCAAGTTCGAGGTCACCGGTCCGGACGCCGAAGCGCTGATGCAGCTCTGCGTCACCCGCAACATGAAGAAGTTGAGCGTCGGCCAGGTGGTCTATACCGCCATGTGCTACGAGCACGGCGGCATGGTGGACGACGGCACGGTCTTCCGTCTCGGCGACGACAACTTCCGCTGGGTCGGCGGCTGCGGCACCTCCGGGCTGTGGCTGCGCGAGCAGGCGGAAAAGCACGGTATGGACGTCTGGGTGCGCTCTTCCACCGATCAATTGCACAACATCGCGGTCCAGGGGCCACTCAGCCGCGACATCCTGCGCGAGGTGATCTGGACGCCGCAGAACCGGCCCACAGTGGAAGAACTGGGTGTCTTCCGCTTCACCGTGGGGCGCATTGGCGATTTCCACGGCCCGGCCGTGGTGGTGTCGCGCACCGGCTACACCGGTGAGCTGGGCTTCGAGGTCTTCTGCCATCCCAAGGACGCCCGCCGCGTCTTCGACGCCGTCTGGGCGGCCGGGCAGCCGCATGGCCTGACGCCGTTCGGCCTTGCGGCGCTGGACATGGTGCGGATCGAGGCGGGACTGGTCTTCGCGGGCTTCGAGTTCTCCGACCAGACCAACCCCTTCGAGGCGGGCATCGGATTCACGGTTCCGCTCAAGTCCAAGGAGGACGACTTCATCGGGCGCAAGGTGCTGGAGGAGCGCAAGGCGCATCCGACCCGCAAGCTTGTCGGCCTGGATCTGGTCGGCCACCAGGTGCCGTCCAGCGGCGACTGTGTGCGCATCGGCCGGGCCCAGGTGGGAGAGATCACCTCGGCCGTGCGCTCGCGGATCCTGGGCAAGGTGATCGCGCTCTGCCGTATGGACGCGACCCATGCCGAAGAGGGAACACAGGTCGAGGTTGGGCAGCTCGACGGGCTCCAGAAGCGGATCCCGGCCACCGTGGTGCGCGCCCCGCACTTTGATCCAACCAAGGAGAGGGTCAAGGGCAATTACGCTTAAATATAACAAGTAAACAGTAGGGGAAGTTTTAAAGGAATGGAAATTCCGTATTTCGAGTTCTCAACCACGAGCATGCTTTTGCTGCTCGCCGGTTTCTACGGGGGTACCTTTCTCTTGTCGCTTCTGGTACGGCACAAGAAGGAGAACGTCGACGGCTACATGATCTCCAGCGGCCGGGTCGGTTTCGGCATCGCCGCCGCCAGCATGACGGCGACCTGGATCTGGGCGGCCTCCTTCTATGCCGCGGCCAGTTCCGGCTACACCTACGGCTTGTCGGGCGCCATCCACTACGGTCTGTGGGGCGCGCTGATGATCCTCTTCATCTTCCCCTTCGGACTGCGCTTCCGGCAACTCGCGCCGAACGCACACACACTGGGCGAGTTGATTCACGCCCGCCACGGCTCCTCCAGCCAGCTGATCCTCGCGTTTTCCAATCTGCTAGGCAGTGCCATCAGCCTGATGGTGAACTTCACGGCCGCCGGCGCCCTGGTCGCGGTGCTGTCGCCGCTGTCCTTCACGCACGGCGTGCTGATCGCGGGCTTCGGCGTCCTGTCCTACACCCTCTGGTCCGGCTTCCGCGCCTCGATCCTGACCGACTTCGCGCAGCTGGTCTGCATGATGGCAGTCGCGATCGTCATCATTCCCTGGATCCTGTTCAGTGTCGGCGGCTCCGGCGTTCTCGTCGAGGGCATGCAACGGCTGACGGCGGAGCAGGCCGACTTCTTCTCCCGCACGGCCATCCTGGAGCAGGGCGCGCCCTTCTTCGTCGCGGTGCTGGCCTATGCCATCGGCAATCAGACCATCGCACAGCGGCTCTTCGCCGTGCGCCAGGACCTGATCAAGCCCACCTTCATCACGGCGACAATCGGCTACGGCGCGGTCGTGATCGGTCTCGGCATGCTGGGCCTGATGGCGCTGTTGATGGGCGTGGTGCCGGCGGATGGTGACCTGAACAACATCATCCCGCAGATGGCCTCGGGTTACCTGCCGCCTGTCCTGATCGCGCTCTTCTTCATCCTGGTGATCGGGTCGCTGTCCTCCACCGCGGACTCCGATCTCTCGGCCCTGTCGGCCATCATGATGACCGACGTCTACGGCAAGAACATCGCACGCGGGCGTCCCGACCCGCGCAAGATGCTTCTGCTGGGCCGGGTCACCATGATCGTGGCAACGATGATCGGCCTGATCCTGGCCAGCTTCTCGCTGGACATCCTGGTGATGCTGGTCTTCGTCGGTGCGCTCTGGGGTGCCATCGTCTTCCCGGTGATCTCGAGCTGCTACTGGGGGCGTGTCACCAACACCGCCTTCACGGCCGCGGTGCTCGGCGGGCTGGCGCTCTTCACCATCGCGCGCTTCGAGCTTCTGCCAATGGACGGGGTGATCGGCCTCTTCTTCGAACTGATCGCTGCGGTCGGTGGCGGTGTGGTGCTCGGCCTGATGACCTTCGCCTTCTTCGGGCGGACTGTCGGAATGGCGGTCGGGGCGATCATGACCCTGGTGCTGGGCTGGTACTTTGCCGGCTTCCTGGGCGACTACACCGTGCTGCTGGCCTCGCTCACGGCCTATGGAGCCAGCACGATCATCTGTGTCGCGCTGAGCCTGATGAGCAAGGAGGAGTTCGACTTCGCCCTCATCCCGCAGCGGGTGCAGCGCTTCCAGAAGCCCGACTCACCCCAGGCCGCCGAGTAAGGAGAGATCACGATGGAATTGATTTTGATGCTCTACATCCTGGTCTGGCCCGTGATCTCTGCAGCGGTGCTGTTCGTGATCTGCCGGGCCTTCCTCAGGGACCTGCGTGAGGCTCGCAAGGAAGCGCGAGACCTGGTCTGACAGTTCGGGGGAGGCTCCGGCCTCCCCCGCCAGCGACTCAGCTATTCGGCCACTCAAATATCCGGTTGATGGCAATGCAGGCGGCGCCAAGTGGCGCCGCTTGCTGCATCGACCTCCAGCAGAACCACAGGATAGCCCCAGAGGCGGGCGATGTGGTGCAGGACCAGCGTGGCGTCCGCTTCGTCCAGCCGCCGGCCATCGTAGACCTGATGCTGCAGTAGCAGCGTGCGATCACCCTGCAGATCGGCGCCGACCACCTGGATGTCCGGCTCGTGCAGCGACACGTCGTACTGGCGGGCCAGCGCGCGGCGGATCTTCTGATAGCCCTGCTCGTTGTGAATGGCGGCCACCAGGTAGTCCGGCTCGTCCTCCTCCCCGGTCAGCTCAAACAGTCGCAGTTTGCGGATCAGGGTCGGGCTGAGGAACTGCAGCAGGAAACTTTCGTCGCGATACTCCACCCAGGCGTCGCGGAGAACCTCCATCGGGGTGCCGCAGCCGGCGATGTCGGGGAACCAGGCCCGGTCTTCTTCGCCGGGTTCCAGGCAGATGCGCTCGATGTCGCGCATCATCTCGAAGCCAAGCGTATAGGGATTGGCGCCGCCGAAGCGCGGATCGTCGAAGTCCGGCTGGAAGATCACCGCCGTGTGGGCGTGCAGGAACTCGAGATAACCGCCGTCGGAGAGCAGCCCCTGCTCGTGCAGCCGGTTCATCACCCGGTAGTGCACGTAGGTGGCGCAGCCCTCGTTCATCACCTTGGTCTGCTTCTGTGGATAGAAGTACTGCGCCAGTTGGCGCACGATGCGCAGGATCTCGCGTTGCCAGGGCGCCAGGCGCGGGGCGTGCTTTTCCAGGAAGTAGAGCAGGTTCTCCTCGGGCAGGTCGAGCGCTTCATTCGGCGCCGGCGCGTCCGGACGGGCCGGCGGCGGTTCCGGCGCGTGCGGGCGGGTGCGGGTCCAGAGGTCGTCGTAGCTGGCCTCGGCATAGGCCCGGCGTTCGCGCTCGCGCGCCTCGCTCCACTGCGGGCCGGTGCGGCGCTTGCGCTGGTAGCGGTTGACCCCCTGGTCCATCAGGGCATGGGCCGCATCGAGCAGCCGTTCCACCGCCTGTGCCCCGTAGCGCTCCTCGCAGTGGGCGATGTAGCCCTTGGCGAAGGCGAGATAGTCCAGAATGGCGTCCGCGTCCGTCCACTGCCGGAAGAGGTGGTTGTTGCGGAAGAAGTGATTGTGGCCGAAGGCGGCGTGCGCCATGACCAGCGCCTGCATGGCCATGGAATTGTCTTCCATGATGTAGCTGACGCAGGGGTTGGCGTTGATCACGATCTCGTAGGCCAGCCCGCGCGCGCCCTTGCGGTAGAGCAGTTCGTTATGCGCGAACTGTTTGCCGAAGGACCAGTGATTGTACATCAGCGGCAGGCCGATGGAGGCGTAGGCATCGAGCATCTGTTCGGCCGTGATCACCTCGATCTGGTTCGGGTAGATCTCCAGCCCGAGTTCGCCCAGTGCGATGGCCTCAATGGCCTGATAGCTGCGCTCCAGGCTGTCGTAGGACCAGTCGCCGCCGCTGAACAGGGTGGTCATCGGATCGGCTCCTCCCTCACGCGCGCTCGGTTTCCGGAGTGAAGAGCTCGCGGAACACAGGATAGATGTCGCTGCGCTTGGCCACGCGCCGGGCGGCGAAGTTGGCGTGGGACTCGCTGAAGGGCGCGTAGGTCTGCCAGAGGTTGGAGCGGGTGCGCAGCAACTCCCCGACCCCGCCGGCCACCTCGATGTAGGCGTAATACTGGGTGATGGGCAGGATGTCGTTTTCCAGCAGCGCCGCCACCTGCGGGCCGTCGGCTGTCATGTTGTCGCCGTCGGAGGCCTGGGCGGCGTAGATGTTCCAGTCCGCAGGCGAATAGCGCGCCTCGATCACGCGGCGCATTTCCTCCAGCGCGGTGGAGACCAGCGTGCCGCCGGTTTCCCGGCTGTAGAAGAAGGTCTCCTCGTCCACCTCCTCGGCCCGGTGGGTGTGGCGGATGAAAACGATCTCCACGTGCCGGTAGCGCCGCTGGATGAAGAGGTAGAGCAGGGTGAAAAAGCGCTTCGCCAGGTCCTTCATGTCTTCCGACATGGAGCCGGAGACGTCCATCAGGCAGAACATCACCGCCTGGGTGACCGGCTTCGGCACGGCCTCGAAGCGGTTGAAGCGCAGGTCGAGCGGATCGAGAAAGGGAATCTCGCGCGTACGCCGGCGCAGCCGTTCCAGCCGCGCCCGCAGCGCGACCAGCTCCGGGTCGTTCTCGGCCTCGGACCTGTCGGCCATTCGCGCCTCGCGGGCTTCGATCTCGCGCTCCAGTTCGGCCATCTCCGCCCGGCCCGGTCGCCGCAGGGCGATGCGCCGGGACAGGCTGTTGCGCATGGTGCGCAGCAGGTTGATGTTCGTCGGCGCGCCGCTGGCGGTGAAGCCGGCGCGCTGGAACGAGACCTGTTCCGAGCGGGTGACGCTCTTCTTCATCAGGTCGGGCAGTTCCAGGTCTTCCAGGAAGATGTCCAGGAACTCCTCGCGCGACAGCACGAAAGTGAAGGCGTCCTCGCCCTCGCCGTCGGGGCTGCCCTCGCGGCCGCCACTGCCGCCGCCTTCGGGCGGGCGGCGCACGCGATCGCCCTGGCGGAAGTGCTTGTTGCCTGGCAGCACACCGTCCTGCCGGCCCGTGCGTGGATCGTGACGCAGCCGGGGTTCATGCAGGCTGTCGGCCGGGATGACGATCTTCTCCTCGCCGGGCATGTCGCGGATGCTGCGGTCAGAACTCGCCTGGCGCACCGCCTCGGCGACCTGGCGCTTGGCCCGGCGCATGAGGCGTTGCCGGTTGGCCAGGCTCTTGCCTTGCGGGTTGCGTCGCCGATCGATGATCCGCACTGCCTGCTCCCCCGGCCTAGCCGGCCTGCTTCACTCGCATGTACCACTCCACCAGCCGTCGGACCTGACGCTGGGTATAGCCACGGGCCACCATGCGCTCGACGAACTCGCTGTGCTTGCGCTGGGTTTCGGACTCCTTCTTGCTCTCGAAGCTGATCACTGGCAGCAGGTCCTCCACCTGGCTGAACATGCGCCGCTCGATCACCTCGCGGATTTTCTCGTAGGAGGTCCAGGAGGGGTTGCGCCCGGCGTTTTGTGCGCGCGAGCGCAGGGCGAACTTGACCACCTCGTTGCGGAAATCCTTGGGGTTGGCGATGCCCGCCGGCTTCTCGATCTTGCTGAGCTCCTGGTTCAGCAGCTCGCGGTCCATCATCTGGCCGGTGTCCGGGTCCTTGAAGTCGTGGTCCTCGACCCAGGCATCGGCATAGTCGAGATAACGGTCGAACAGGTTCTGCCCGTAGTCGTGATAGGATTCCAGGTAGGCCTTCTGGATCTCGTTGCCGACATACTCCGCGTAGCGCGGTGCCAGCTCGCCCTTGATCATCTCCAGATAGCGCCGTTCCGTCTCCTCGGGGAACTGCTCCAGGCGCACAGCCTGTTCCAGCATGTACATGAGATGCACCGGGTCGGCCGCCACCTCCGTTGGATCATAGTTGTAGGTGCGCGAGAGCACCTTGAAGGCAAAGCGGGTGGACAGCCCCTCCATGCCCTCGTTGACCCCGGCGGCGTCGCGATACTCCTGGATCGACTTGGCTTTGGGGTCGCTGTCCTTCAGGCTTTCGCCGTCGTAGACCCGCAGCTTGGAGAAGAGGTCGGAGTTCTCGTGCTCCTTCAGACGGGTGAGCACGCTGAAGCGCGCCAGCATCTGCAGCGTGCCCGGCGCGCAGTCCGCCTCGGCCAGTTCGCTGTTTCGGATGAGCTTGTCGTAGATCTTCTCCTCCTCGCTCACCCGCAGGCAGTAGGGCACCTTGATGACCGAGACGCGGTCCAGGAAGGCCTCGTTGTTGCGGTTGTTGCGGAAGCTCTGCCACTCGGACTCGTTGGAGTGGGCCAGAATGATGCCCTGGTAGGGAATGGCGCCGATGTTCTCGGTGCCCACGTAGTTGCCTTCCTGGGTGGCGGTGAGCAGGGGGTGCAGCACCTTGATCGGTGCCTTGAACATCTCGACGAACTCCAGCAGCCCCTGGGTGGTGCAGTTGAGGCCGCCGGCATAGCTGTAGGCGTCGGGGTCGCTCTGGCTGAAGTACTCCAGCTTGCGGATGTCGACCTTGCCGACGAGGTTGGAGACGTCCTGGTTGTTCTCGTCGCCCGGCTCGGTCTTGGCCACGCCGATCTGGCGCAGTTTCGAGGGGTAGACCTTGGCGACGGTGAAGCGGGCGAGGTCGCCGTCGAACCCGTCGAGGCGCTTCACTGCCCAGGGGGAGATCAGACCGGTCAGCTTGCGCTGGGGGATGCCGAAGCGCTCTTCCAGCTTGGGACCCATGCGCTCGGGGTCGAAGAGGCCCAGCGGGCTTTCGTAGATCGGGCTGATCTCGTCCCCGGCCTTGAGCACATAGATGGGATAGACCTCCATCAGGCTCTTCAGCCGCTCGGCCAGCGACGACTTACCGCCGCCCACGGGGCCGAGCAGGTAGAGGATCTGCTTGCGCTCTTCCAGCCCCTGAGCCGCGTAGCGGAAATAGCCCACCAGGCGCTCGATGGTTTCTTCCATGCCATAGAAATCATGGAAGGCCGGATAGATTTTCATCGTCCGGTTCATGAAAATACGGCTGAGGCGCGGGTCTTTCGATGTGTCGAGCACCTCGGGCTCGCCGATGGCGGCCACCATACGCTCGGCCGCCGAAGCATAAGCCATGGAGTCCTCGGCACAGAGTTCGAGATACTCCATCAGGCTCATCTCGGACTGCTTGCGGGTCCGGTAGTTCTCCGTGTAGTCGGAAAAGACATCCAGCATGACCCAAGTCCCTCGCTGCGGTATGACGGGCGTAAAATTCCGGTACTTCTGCGCGTTCACCCTTGTCGTATAAAGAAATCGAAAATCAACTGAAGCGTTCCATGAACAATGCTCCCCTTCTGCCGGCGGACCTATCGCAATTCCGCGTTATTTGGGGTCGCGATGTGTATACGGTCAAAAGGGGTGGCGGCATCCCCGCCGAGACCGAGTGGAACCAAGCGGGAGCGGCTGGGGCGTCGCCCCACCCTTTCTGGCCGTAGCCTTACCATAAGGATATAGGCCCTCCAGCGCACGACGCCATCCCCCCCATCGCCTGCTCCCAAGGAAGTCACTGTCGTCGTTCTGTAATCGATCCTTCAATGAAGGATCGCCAAAGCGTGATCCCTTTGTCGCACGTCGCAGCGATGGTGTGCCCGCACCACGGCAGCTGCGGAGCAGATCATGACGCTGGGATTGGAACTGCGCGGTCTCGACAAAAGCTTCGAGCCGGAAACCCCTGTCCTCCAGGGGATCGACCTCTCGATCCGGCGCGGGGAGTTCGTTTCCCTCGTGGGATCGTCGGGATGCGGCAAGTCCACCTTGCTGCGGATCATCGCGGGGCTCGAGCAGGCAGACGGCGGCCGGGTGGCCATCGACGGCCGCGAGGTGACGCATCTGGAACCGAAGGCGCGGCGGATCGCCATGGTGTTTCAGAGCTACGCGCTCTACCCGCACATGACCGTGGCAGCCAACATCGCCACCCCCCTGATCATGTCACGGCTCCACTTTCTGGCCCGGCTTCCGCTGCTCGGCGCGCTGGTGCCGGGACGCAGGCAGGTGCGCAGCGCGATCGACCGGGCGGTTGAAGAGGTCGCGGACCAGCTCGAGATTCGGCCCCTTTTGGGGCGCAAGCCTGCCCAGCTTTCCGGCGGCCAGCGCCAGCGTGTCGCTCTGGCGCGCGCCATGGTCCGTCAGCCGTCGCTGTTTCTCATGGATGAGCCTCTGTCCAATCTGGATGCCAAGCTGCGGGTTCATATGCGCGGCGAGTTGACCGACCTGCATCGGCGCGTCGGTGCGACCTTCGTCTATGTCACCCACGATCAGGTCGAAGCGATGACCATGTCGGACCGCATCGCCCTGATGGAGCGCGGAACCATCCTGCAGTTCGGTACGCCGAGCGAACTCTACAGCGCGCCGGTAAATCTGCGTGTGGCGCAGTTCATCGGCACCCCTTCAATCAACTGCTTTCCGGCCGAGATCGACAGTGCCGGGACCGTCAGCTGTCTCGGCCGACCCGTTTCGGGAATGGCGACGTCGGAGACCCGGCAACAGGCAACCCTTGCCGTGCGACCGGAGAGCATCCGGCTTTCCGCCAGACCCGAGGATGTGGCCTTTGGAGCCACCCTGAGGCGCATCGAGCACCATGGCAGCGAATACATCCTGTTCGCGGAACTGCAGGGACGCGACCAGCTGGTCCGGATCCGGGTCGCTGGCGCAGCCCTGAAGGGACAGCCGCTGGCCCAGGGGCAGGCTCTGACCATTGGGTTCTCTGCGGCTGATGCTCATCTGTTCGGGTCGGATGAACGGCGCATGGATGTCAGCCTGTTCGATGCCCCGGTGAGGCTGCAGTCGGCATGAGCGCCATCAGCCTACCCACGGACATCTCTCGCCGTCGCGGGCGAAGGCGGCGTTACGCCGATGGCTTGAAAGGTTGGGCCTTCGTCAGTCCGGCCGCGCTGTTGCTGATGCTGATCTACCTGGTGCCGCTCGCGATGCTCCTGGCGCTCAGCGTGACCGATTATCAGTTGGGCGCAGTGGTCACGGGCTTTGTCGGGCTGGAAAACTTTGAGCGCGCTTTCAGCGATCCCGTGTTCCAGCGCGCCTTCAGCAACACGCTGCTTTACGTCGCCATCGTCATTCCCTTCGGCGTGGGGCTGGCGCTGGTGATCGCAATCCTGATCCACCAGCGTCGGCGCACCCGCTCGCTCTACGAGATAATCTACTTTCTGCCCGTCACGGCGACGCTCGTGGCCATGGCGACGGTCTGGCAGTTCATCCTGCACCCCCGACTGGGCCCGGTGAACAAGCTGCTGCAGACACTGGGGCTGCCGGAGACCCACTTTCTGTCCGATCCCGCGCTGATCGTCCCGACTTTGGCGGCGATCGGTGTCTGGCAGGTCGTGGGCTTCAACGTCATCCTGTTCCTGGCCGGCCTCTCTGCCATCCCGCGCGAGCTCTACGATGCGGCGCGGGTGGATGGTGCTTCCGCGCCACTGGACCGCTTTCTCACCGTCACCTGGCCGCAGCTCGGCCCGACGACGATGTTCGTGACCGTCACCACCTCGATCACCGCCTTCAAGGTCTTCGAGACCGTGGCGGTGCTGACCAAGGGGCAGCGGGGCACGGAAGTGCTGCTCTATGCCATCTACCTCGAAGGCTTTCAGTACTTCGAGATGGGCTACGCCGCTGCACTGACGCTCGTCTTCATGACCTTCGTGCTGCTGCTGTCGGTCTGGCAGACCTTCCACCTCGATCGCCGGGTCCACTACTGATGCGCAAGTTTCCGTCTCCTCTTGCAGGCCTCACGCCGCTGGTGTCGCATCTTGTCCTGCTGATCGGTGCAGCCTTCATCTTGCTGCCCTTCTTCTGGATGGTGCTGACATCGATCCGCTCCCCTTCCGAGATATTCAGCGTCAGCTTCTGGCCGATCCCGCGTGAATTCTACGGGTGGGAGAACTACGGCGAGGCCTTCAGCATGGTGCCGCTGCTGCGCTTCATGCTGAACGGGGTGATCGTCTGCCTCGGCATTCTCGTGGTGCAGCTGCTTGTGGCCGTACCCGCTGCCTATGCCCTGGCCAAGCTCCCCTTCGCCGGGCGGCGAATGCTCTTTGCGCTGGTGGTTGGCGCGCTTTGTGTCCCGATGCAGGTGCTGGCCCTGCCGCTCTTCATGGGACTGGCGGAGTTCAATCTTCTCAACACCTACTTTGCGATGATGCTGCCCTTCTTCCTGTCGGTCTTCGCAATCTTTCTGTTCCGTCAGACCTTCAAGAGCTATCCCGACGAGATCATTCAGGCGGCCCGGTTGGACGGCTTCACGGAGCTGGAGATCTGCTGGCGGCTGGTCGCGCCCTCGGCGTTGCCCGCCATCTCGGCGTTTGCCGTCTTCTCGCTCGTTGCCCACTGGAACGATCTCTACTGGCCGATGATCGTGGTCTCGGACACCAAGCTCGCACCGCCTCCGCTCGGAATGCTCTTTTTCACGAATGCCGAGGCCGGCTCCAACAACGGCGCACTCATGGCCGGGGCAACCGTGCTCACAGCCCCCCTTGTGGTCGCCTTCCTCTTCGCCAGGCGCCAGTTCATCCAGGGCATCACAATGACCGGCGTCAAATAACAGCCGCGGCCTGCTCCTTCCTCTCTTCTCTCAATCGATCAATCCATAGTGGAGATCAAGAATGCGACACCTTCGAACCTGTTTGCTTTGCGCCACACTTGGCGCGGGCGTGTTTGCGACATCGGCGTCCGCGCAGGACGTCACCTTGGACGTGCTCTACTGCAATCCCAGCTTCTCCCGTTTCCATGAGCCGATTGCCGAAGCCTTCATGGAGCAGCATCCGGAGATCGGGATCAATTTCCTGGCCCCTTGCGCCAACTACGATGAGGGGCATCAGCAGATGCTCCGCAACGCGGTGACCAATCAGCTTCCCGACGTCTACTATTCCGGTTTCCACTTGCTCAGTGAACTGACCGGCCGGCTCGCGGAGCGCGGTCAGATCACTGAACTGGGGCCGCTGCTGGAGGAAGAGGGCGAGGAGTTCATCAACGCCAACTTCGATCCGAAGTTGCTGGCGCTCGGGCGGGTAGATGACGTTCAGTACGGCATCCCCTTCAACGCCTCTTCACCGATCATCTATTTCAACGCCGACCTGGTGCGCCAGGCCGGCGGCGATCCGGAGAACATGCCGTCCAGGTGGGATGACCTGGTCGAACTGGCCGCCGACATCAATGAACTGGGCTCCGATATCAGCGGCATCGCCTATGACATTCATGCCTGGCCGGACGACTGGCTTTGGCAGGCTTTGATCTACCAGCAAGGCGGCGCATTGATCTCGGACGATGAAGCCTCCGTTGGCTTCAACAATGAACTGGGCCTGAACGCGCTATCGATCAGCCGTCGGCTGGTAGCGGAAGGCGGCATGGAACTGATCGATCGCGACCAGTCCATGCAGCAGTTCGGCGCAGGCCTCACGGGCATCTATTTTGCGACGCCGGCGCAGCTCGCGCGGGTCAGCGGCCTCGTCGGCGAGCGTTTCGATCTGCGCACAGCGGTTTTCCCGCTCGACAATCCCGAGGAGGGCGGCGTTCCCACCGGCGGCAATGCCGTCATCGTCCTGAGCGATGCGCCGGAGAAGCAGGAGGCGGCCTGGAAGTTCGTGACCTTCGTCACGGGTCCCGAAGCACAGTCCATTGTGGTGCAGACCGCGGGCTACCTGCCAACCAACCGGCGCGCCCTGGGCGAGGACTATCTGGCGCCCTTCTACGAGGCCAACCCGAACTTTGCGACCGCCCCGAGCCAGATCGATCGCTCCTGGCCGTGGGTCGGCTATCCCGGCGGCGAGTCCGTCCGGATCTGGCGCACCCAGCGCGATCTGATCGCCTCGGTCATGCGCGGTGACCTGACCGTGGAGGAGGGGCTGGAGCAGATCGTCGGCGAAACCGAAGCGCTGATGCGCTGAACGCCTGCGGAGGAGAGACCCGGCCGGGTCTCTCCTTTCCCGTCGAAGGACAGGTCATGAAGATCATACAGCTTACGGATACCCACCTGGTCGAGCCCGGCGCGCGGCTTTATGGCATGGACCCTTGCGAGCGCGTGCGCCAGTTGGTGGCGCACATCTGCGAGCATCAAGCCGACGCCGACCTGCTGGTGATAACCGGCGACATTGCGAACGACGGCAACCTGGACGCCTATCGGCAGCTGCGAGAGGTGCTCTCACCCCTGCCGATGCCCTGCCGGCTCCTGCTCGGCAACCACGACCGGCGCGACACCTTTCTGGAGGCCTTCCCCGAGTCTCCCGTCGACGACAATGGATTTGTCCAGTCGGTGCTGGATCTGGAGACCCCCTCCTTGCGCCTGCTCTTTCTCGACAGCCAGGCGCCGGGGGTGATCGGCGGCATCTACTGTGCCGACCGGCTGCGCTGGCTGCACGCGCGCCTTCAGGAGCGACCGGATGTGCCGGTGGTGGTCTTTCTGCATCATCCGCCGGTGCCCCACGGCATGCGGCACTTCAAGCACATCGGTTTCCATGACGGCGAGTCGGTGATGACGCTGCTACGCGCCCATCCGGGCGGTGTCAGCCACATCATATTCGGGCACATCCATGTGCCGCTGTCGGGTGTCACCAGCGACGGGATTCCCTTCAGTGCCGGCCGCGGCTCGAATCATCAGTTCATCCCCGGCTTCGATGATCCGACGCCCTTCTGGACCTCAGCGCCACTCAACTACAGCATCATCACTTTGAACGAGGATGGTGTGTTCGTGCACGGCTACGACATGATCGAGTGCGAAGGCATCGTCCGCGCCCGCAACTGCCTCGGTCCCTGATTCCTTTCAGCCCGACTTCTCGAGTCCCAGATCAATCTGCTCGTATGCCGTCCGGTCCGGAGAGTGTGGCGCGAAGCGCCAGATCGGTGTCCGGTTCGTGTCGGCGGGCAGGGCGATCAGGCTGCTGCAGAGTGTGCCGAAGCCGTTGGGCAGGCTGACGGTCATGGCGCTGGCCGGGCCTTCGCCGGGCAGCGTTTCGCGACTGGCCAGCAGGGCTTCCCAGGCCTGCCAGTCGTCCCGCTCGGGCTCGGGAGTCGCGGCTGTGCGCCAGCGTTCCAGGTAGAGGCGCTGGCGCGGGCTGCCGCGGGTGTCGTTGCGGTCATGGGCGGTGATCATGGACAGCCCCGGTGGCAGCGGTTGAACCACCACCTCACTCTCCTCGCCCAGATGGCGGACCCAGTAGGCATCCCGGTTGTCGGCCAACACGGCATTGAAGCTGCGGTAGGCGCTGGGCTCGATGTCCGACAGTGCCTCTGCCGCATCGCGGGCGTCGGCGTGATCCAGGGCTTCCAGCACCAGTTCTCCGCGGCTGCGCTTGCCCGGCGCCGGCCCCAGGCTGCCGTAGCGGTTGAGCATGCAGGCCACGAGGCCGTGGTCGTTCACGCCCATCCAGGAGCCGCCCGAAAGCAAGTCCTGGCCCGCGACGACTTCGGGGCGGTCTTCCCAGTGTCGGCCAGGGGGCAACCAGGGGCGTTCGGCCATTTCGTCGCGGTTGCTGGCCAGCAGCAAGGGCCAGTCGGTGCCGGGACGCTTCAGGATCACGAGAGTGCACAAGGTGGGGGCTGTCCTTTGCGCGTTGTTCACCTCCGGTCTACATTAACGAGGTAGAGCCGATTCACGTAACTGTTCGGATCGCTTCGCGAGTCCGATCTGAGGTGATCGGCTTGTCTTATGAAGATGGCGGTTCATCGGTAGAAGATGAACCATCGCCGGTGCCTGACCCGCACCGGCGATGGCGGGGGACGGATCGTCGATC
>NZ_JBFCVK010000013.1:0-75492 GCF_040712085.1 Aquibaculum sediminis | reverse complement strand
CCGCCGACGACATCCTCGCTTCCATCGAGCGCTTCTGCCTGCGAAACTGCCCAGAGCAAGCCAATCAATGATTAGAACTTCTGAACCAGGACACTAGACAAACCAACGGCCGCCGAAGCGGCCGCTGGGAACTTCGATAAGGACGGACCTGTCCCGATTTACGGCGGCGGCACCGCCTCCTCCCGCCGGGCACGCAGGATGATCTGCTTGAAGCTGCGCCCACTGCCGATGCGCCGGCTGCCGGACTTCTGTGCCGCGCCGGCCTGCTTCTCCTTCTGACGGACCAGGGCCAGGCGCGGCGGCGGAGGGGCCAGTTCCAGGGTGCCGGGCGGCGCTTCCTCCTGCGCCTCCTGCAGACGGGCCTCGGGCATGATCTCGCAGAGCGCCGCACGCAGCTCGGAAGCGTCATCCGCCTGGCAGAGCGCATGGAGCTGCTCCAACTGCTGCTGCAAGCTCTCCCAGGCCGCGTCGCGCGCCCGGGCACGCATGATCTTGGGGTGCGCGGTGGGCGCCAGCGCCTCCTGCGGGTGAAAGAGCTCCTCGGTGAGCTTCTCGCCGGGACGCAGGCCGGTGTAGGCAATCCCGATGTCCTCCCCCGGCAGCAGGCCGGAAAGCTGGATCATCTGGCGCGCCAGGTCGGCGATGCGCACCGGCTCACCCATGTCGAGGACGAAGATCTCCCCGCCCTCGCCCATGGCCGCTGCCTGCAGGATCAGGCTGACGGCTTCCGGGATGGTCATGAAGTAGCGGGTGATGTCGGGATGCGTGACGGTGACCGGCCCGCCGCTTTCGATCTGGCGCCGAAACAGCGGCACCACGGAGCCGGCGGAGCCCAGCACGTTGCCGAAGCGGGTGGTGATGAAGGCGGTCTGGCTGCGCCCG
Source organism: Aquibaculum sediminis (assembly GCF_040712085.1). Taxonomy (NCBI): domain Bacteria; kingdom Pseudomonadati; phylum Pseudomonadota; class Alphaproteobacteria; order Rhodospirillales; family Rhodovibrionaceae; genus Aquibaculum; species Aquibaculum sediminis. Next base: position 74,610 of record NZ_JBFCVK010000013.1, on the reverse strand, counting down.
TCCAGCGCCTGGCAGTAGATCTCCGCCAGGCGCTTGCTGGCGCCCATCACGTTGCGGGGATTCACCGCCTTGTCGGTGGAAACCTCGACAAAGGCGGCGACCCCGAACTCCACCGACAGGTCGGCCACGGTGCGGGTGCCGAAGACATTGGTCTCGACCCCGGCCACGGGATTGCTCTCCACCAGCGGCACATGCTTGTAGGCTGCCGCATGGACCACGATGTCCGGGCGATGGCGCTCGAAGACCGCGCGCAATCGCTGCCGGTCGCGAATATCGGTCAGGCTGGCGCTGAAGCTCAGCCCGAAAAAGCGCTCGCCCACCTCGCGCTCGATGGCGTAGAGGTTGTATTCGCCGCTATCGAGCAGGATCAGGTGTCCGGGGCCCTGGGCGGCAATCTGGCGCGCCAGCTCCGAGCCGATCGAGCCGCCGGCACCGGTGACCAGGATTGTCTTGCCGGAGATGAAACGCCGCACCGCCGCCGCATCGATCTCCACCACTTCACGGCCCAGCAGATCCTCGAGCTGCACGGCGCGCAGCCGGGCGATGCCGACCCGCCCGCTGGCCAGTTCCGACAGGCGCGGCAGGGTGATGCAGGGCACCTTGGCCCGGGCGCAGGTGTCGTAGAGGCCGCGGATCACCCGCCCGGGAGCCGACGGCATGGCGATCAGCACCACATCGACTCCCGGTCCGCGAAGCCGCGACGCGAGCTGGCCGAGATGGCCCAGCACCGGCACGCCATGCAAGGTGCTGCCCTGCTTCTCCCGGGCGTCGTCAAGGATACCGACCGGGCGATAATCCTCCTGCTTCAGCAGATCGCGGATCAAGAGGTCCGCCGCCGAGCCGGCGCCGAGGACCAGCGCCCGCTTGCTCTGCTCCGGGCGGTGGCGGCCCTCGACCGACCAGCGCAGCACGATGCGCGAAGCGGCGAGGCCGCCACCGAGCAGGGCGGGATAGAGCACAATCGCCGACCGCGGCACGCTGGGCAGTGCGCCCAGGAAATAGAGCACCAACACGCCCGCGACACTGCCCAGCGCCACGGCCTTGAGAATGCACATGAGGTCGGACAGCGAGACGAAGCGCCAGATCCCGCGGTCCAGGCGCAGCAGCAGGAAGGCCGCGCCCTGCAGCGGCAGCATCACCAGCAGGAAGGTGCCCAGCGCCGGGGTCAGGACACGCTCGAAGGTGCCCAGATTGGCCGTCAGCCAGAAGGCGAAGAAGGCAGAGGCCAGGACCCAGAGCATGTCATGGGCAAAAGCCAAGACGTTGCGCCCGCTCACGCCGGCGAGGCTGCCCGAAAGCAGGTCGGCCCCGCCACGACCGGGCAGCTGCACCACTCTCTCTGTCATGGCAATCATCCCTTCTCGCAAGGCATAGGGGTGGGCGCCGGGAGCAGGCAGCCCCAGCGCCAACGGCGATACTCGGATTGACGATGGACGTCGGTCAGGCAGCCGGCGGGCGCGGCCGCCTCAGCAGGTCACGTCCGACTGCGGGTCCAGGCGCGGCGGCGCCCTGGTTTCGATGCGCGCATGGGCCGCGGCGGTTCCCTCGGGAATCTCGACCCGCACGCAGGCGAAGGGACCGCGGTTGCCGTGTATCAGCACCAGATCGTCGGCAATCCCTCGGCCCTCGAAGCGCATGCGGTTGCGCCCCTCGAAGAAGTTGTTGGTGATGACGCTGCGCAGCGGCGCCTTCGGCAACAACAGGGGCTCGGGCCCGTTCGGTTGGCCGTAGTCGTAGCGCTGCCAGTAGGGCCAGTTCTGGATCGAGCGGCCGGTCACATCGCGGAAGAGGTTGCCTTCCACCAGCAGCGTGCTGTTGGAGCGCTGGGTGATGGCGTGCAGCAGCGGGTCGTGGAAGCGGTTGCCGCGAATGAACATGACGCCGGACTGCTGCGGCCGCGAGACCACATTGCCGTTCTGTCCCACCTCGACGCAGTGCCGGGCGCAGCGCACGAAGAGATTGTCGAAAACCTCAGTCAGGCCGACATTCTCCTTGGTGGAGATGTCGTGGTTGTACATGCCGTTGAAGACGTTGTCGGATATCCGCACCGTCTCGACGATGTGGATCTCCAGGCCGTAGTCCTCGGTGCCGCCGTAGTTGGTGGCGATGCCGTTGAAGATCATGTTCTCGACGATCAGCGCCCCGATCCGCACCGGAACGATGGTGCGCACGCTGCAGCCGTAGGGATTGGGATGCCCGCGCCTGAGCGCCGGCACCGCGCAGCGCAGGGTCAGCCCGTCGAGTTCCACCGGCATGATCTCGCCGTAGTGGCCGGGCTCCAGGATAACGACGGAGCAGGCCGGCAGCTTGGGCAGCAGCGGCGGCAGGCTCTGGGAGTCGACGTGGTAGACCTCCGGTTCACTGCAGGGCGTCACCTGGGAGGGGCGCTGCGCCAGGTTCTGCCAGACGGCCGGGTCGCTGGCCTCCAGCGAGCGGGGCGTGACCTGCAACGCGGCGCGGCGATGCTCACCGCAGGCCGAGAGCGGCAGCGAAACGAGCAGCAAGGCGGCCAGCACCAACAGGCCGCGCAGGCTCCGGCCCCTCATCCTGTTGGCCCACTCCGACGGCACCGGCAGCAGGGCCATGGCTATCCCGCCCTCCGGGTGACGCTCTGCCCTGCCTGCTCCTCCCGCAGCAGGCAATTGCGCGCTTCCGCGGCCACCCGCTCGACCGTCGCATCGCTCATGGCGCTGCCCGAGGGCAGGCAGAGGCCGTTGGCGAAGAGCCGCTCGGCCACCGCACCGCCGTAGCAGCGCGCGCCGGTGAAGACTGGCTGCAAGTGCATGGGCTTCCAGACCGGCCGGGCCTCGATGCCCGCCGCCTCCAGCGCCAGGCGGACCGCCTCCCGATCGCAGCCGGCGCGCTCGGGATCGATCAGCAGGACAGTGAGCCAGCGCGAGGCGCGGCTACCGCCGTGGTCCAGTTCCGGCATGAAGGTGACGCCCGGCAGATCACCGAGCGCGGCGCGATAGCGCCCGAAGATCGCCCGCCGCCGGGCCACGCGCTCCTCGATCACGGCAAGCTGGGCGCAGCCGATGGCGGCGGAGATGTTGCTGAGGCGGTAGTTGTAACCGACGCTGCGGTGCTCATAGTGCGGCACCGGCTCGCGCGCCTGGGTCGCGAGTTTGCGCGCCGCAGCGATCAACGCGGGATCCTCGCTGGCCAGCGCGCCGCCGCCCGACGTGGTGATGATCTTGTTGCCGTTGAAGGAGTAGGCTGCCGCCCAGGCACCCTTGCCCGCCGCACGCCCCCTGTAGAGGCTGCCCACGGCCTCGGCGGAATCGCAGAGCACTGGCACCTCATAGGCATCGCACAGGCGGCGAATGGCATCGAGATCACAGCTCTGGCCATAGATGTCCGTGGGGATCACGGCCTTCGGCAGCTGCCCCCGCCGCGCCGCGTCGCGCAGGGCCTCCTCCAGCAGGCCGGGATCCAGCGTCCAGGAAGCCGGGTCGCTGTCGAGAAAGACCGGTTGCGCCCCCTGATAGATCACCGGCGCCACGCTGCCGATGAAGGTCAGGCTGGCGGCCCAGACCTCGTCGCCCGGACCGACCTCCAGGTGGCGCAGGGTCAGGTGCAGGGCGGCGGTGCCGCTGCTGACCGCAACGCAAGGCATCCCGACGAGGTTCGAGAAGTCCTGCTCGAAACGCTCCAGCATGGGGCCGCAGGGCGCCACGTAATTGCTGGCCAGCGCCGCCTCGATCAGCGCGCCCTCGGTTCCGGCAAGGTGCGGCGGGGAGAGAAAGACCTCGAACTGCGTCATGGGCGGGACCCTTGGTGCGGGGCGATAAAATCGGGCGCGCGATAGGCGGGAAAGAAGCCCTCCCCGTCCGGCAGCGCGCCGGCTTCGCTGGCAGGGAGACCGGACAGGCGGGCGTAGCGGGCGGGATCGACGATCATGCGCAAGCTGTGGAAGGTGGCGCTGTGCTTGGAGAAGCCGGCCTTGAAGCGGTAGAGGCTGTCTTCCCGCCCGCCCAGGCCACCGCCGAGGTGAAGCACCCGCGCGCCTTGCGCCCGGAAGTGAAGCATTGCTTCGTGAAACAGCAGCTTGGCCGGCGCAGCCGCCATAGCCGCCGAGGCGGTGCCGCCGAGGTGGTACTGGACGATGCCCCCGTGACGCAGAAAGAACGCCGCGCTCGCCGGCCGGCCGTCGGGATCGAAGACGGCGTGGAGCGATGCGCCCTCGCTCAAACCCTCCCGTAAGGCTTCGAAGTAGGCTTCCGGGAAGTGATAAAAGGCACCCGCCCCGGCCCGCGTCATGGTCTCGGCATAGATCTCGCGAAAGGCCGGCAGCAGCGACCAGTCATCCGCCTGGTAGCGCCAGCCCGCATGCTTCAGCGCGTTGATGTTGGAGCGAAAACGCGATCGAATGGCCGACCAGAGTGTATCCTCGCTGAGGTCCAGTGGCACGAACACCGTCGGACCGTGCGCCACCAGCCGCCCCACACTTTCGGCCGCCTCCAGGCAAGCCGGGGTGCTACGCAGGGGATGCAGGCGAAAGAAGGCGGCAATCACCCCGGACTGGGACAGCAGGCTGCGCAAAGCTTCCCAGAGCGCCCGCCAGGTGGCCGGATCGTCGGTGGCGGCCAGCGGTGCGGGATAGCCGTAGGGGCTGCAGGCATCCCAGCCGACGTGGCCATCGGGCAGCGGCCGCAGCAGCAGGGGTACGCCCATGCGCTGCCCCGCCGCCTCGACGAGCGCGATGCACGGCTCCCCCTCTTCGACCAGGCCGCAGGCGCTGAGGTAGCCGGCCTGGTGGTAGCTGTCCGCCTTGCACTCACCCAGCAGCGCCTGCCAGGCGGGATGCTCAGGAGACATCAGGCTGCCGGCGCCGCTCTCGACCGGGTGCAGATCCATGCGCTGCGCCCTCACCCGCGCGAGCCGGTGAACCAGGGCATGGTCGCCTCCTCGCCATGGCCGATGCCATCACGCGCAAAGACCCGCACCAGGGTGCGCAGCAGGATCTTGACGTCGACGAGGAAGGAGCAGTTGTCCACGTACCAGAGATCGAGCGCGAACTTCTCCTCCCAGGTCAGGGCATTACGGCCATTGACCTGGGCCCAGCCGGTGATGCCGGGCTTCACGTCGTGGCGGCGCATCTGCTCGGGGCTGTAGAGCGGCAGGTACTCCACCAATAGCGGCCGCGGGCCGACGAGGCTCATGTCGCCGCGCAGCACGTTCCAGAGTTCGGGCAGTTCGTCGAGGGAACTGGCGCGCAGGAAGCGACCCAGGCGGGTCAGCCGACGTGCATCGGGCAGGAGCCGGCCCAGGGCATCGCGCTCGCCGGTCATGCTGCGGAACTTGATCAGCAGGAAGGGCAGGCCGAGGAACCCGGGTCGCCACTGCCGGAACAGCACCGGCGTCCCGATGCCGATGCGCACCGCCAGCGCCACGCCCAGAAGCAGCGGACCCAACAGGATCAACCCCAGGCCGGCGCCGGTGATATCCAGCAGTCGCTTGCCATGGCGGCGATAGAAGCCGCGTCCCTGTGCGGTGGACATGGCGGAACCTCCTTTAATGAGAACGGCAGGGGACGGCGCAGGATTGCGCGCCGCCGAGGGGATCATTCCGGGCCCGGTGCCGTTGCCTTGCCGTTGGCCCAGCGGTGACCCAGCGAGCGCAGCAGCCCCGGCGCATTGGCATGAGCCCGCAACAGCAGAGGATGCAGCGAACGCAGATAGACGGCGCCGTAGCAGCGCCCCAGGGGCGTCAATCCGAGGCAGTAATCGCTTACCGTCTCCACATCCGTGGCCCAGGAGCGCTTGTAGGGGCTGTCCGGCGGCAGGAAGTCGAAGCGTTCCACCCCCTGCTCAAAACACCAGCGCAGCGTCTCGAGCAATTGGAGGTGCCCCGGACTGTGGTCGGCGAAGGCGAGATCGATGGCGCCGATGTGGGAGTAGTAGCGCGCGCCCTGGCGATAGCCGATCTCCAGCGCCAGCGGCCGGTCGTTGAGCAGCAGACCCGAGACCACGGCGCCGCTGTCCGGCTGTCCCAAGAGCTCGACCAAAGCATCCAGGCGCTCCGGCTTCGCGAAGCTGCGGCTGATCCGCCCTTGCGCCTTCATCCACTCCAGCTTCAGCGCCAGGGTCTGTCGCCCGAGAGCCTGGGCCTGGGGACCCGCCTGCTGCACTTCGAAGCGCAGCGCACCGCGCTCCTCCAGGCGGCGGCGTTTGCGGCGATAGCCCTTGAGGCTGCGGCTGTTGCGCGTGGCGAGATAGGCCGGGAAGCTGGCAAACTCATCCAGCGCCGCATAGGGCGCCCAGCCATAGGTCAGGGGCGCCGCACCGCGGGCGGCGAAGAAACGGGCCATGGCCGCGTCCGCCGGTACGGCCCGGCAGTGCAGCACGTCCACCCCCTCCCCCACGCGCTGCAGGAAAGCGAGCGCCGCCTCCATGCCGGCGACCGGATCGAAGCCGGGGCGCAGCAGCAGGTCACCAAAGGCCAGCAGCGGCTCGCCCAGCCATTCCAGCACCCGCACGCCGGCGCGGTTCACCCGGCTGAAGGGCGCGATCATGGCCAGCCCCTGGGCGTCCTCGACCAGGACCAGCAGCAGCTTGCGCGGCTCCGGAATCCACAGCAATGGCAGGAGCCAGGCAGGTGACTGGAAGAGGCTGTGCGCTGCGGCCCGCCGCTCCAGGAAATCGCTCCAGACCGGCGCAAAGGCCGCGATCGCCTCCGGACTGTCCAGCAGGTGGCTCTCCAGCGAAGCGGGACGCGGTATCGGTTGCACCTTCATGACAGCGCCTCCGCACCCCGGCGGCTCCGGCCGTGCACCCGGCACAGCAGGTCGGAGAGCTGCCCGGCGAGGAGATCGCGATCGAAGCGCTCGCGCGCCAGGGTTCGCGCCGCCTCCTCCGCCGCCGCCAGTCGCCCCGGCGCGCCCAGCAGTTCCTCCGCCTGCCAGAGGGCAAAGTGCGGTTTGGACGGCGGCGCCACCAGTCCGGCGCCGCTTTCCTCGAGCAGCTCTGCCTGCCAGCCGCCGTAGTTGATCAGCACCGGCCGGCCGGCGGCCAGGGCATCGAAAAACTTGTTGGCGGAGTTGTGCCGCATCTCCGGCAGGTTCTTGAACAGCGAGGTCGCCAGGTCGAGCGCACCCAGCACATAGGGCATGTCGCGCTTGGGCAGCGGCGGGTAGAGCCAGAGGTTGCGGCCCAGGACGCCCTTTTCCTGGGCCAGCGCCTTGATCATGTCCTGCTCCGCGCCCTCGCCGAAAACGGCAAAGCGCAGCCGGCTGCCCTGGCTCTGCGCCAGCGCCGCCATCTCCACCAGGTAGGCAACGGCGTTGATGTGGCCGAGCGTGCCGGTGTAGCCGACCAGCGGCCCGCCCTGAAGCTCCGGGTGGCGCGCGAAGAGCCAGGCCCGCGCCTCCTCGCGCGACACCTTGGAAAAGAAGCCATTGTCACAACTGTTGGGGATGACCGTGATCCGATCGGCCGGATAGCCGGTGGCCGCGATGCCCGCGTGCATGCCCGGCGAAAGCGCCACCACGGCCTCGGCGTTGCGATAGGCAAAGCGCTCCAGCCAGCGCGCCGCGGAGATCGCCGCCGGGTTGCGCAGCGCGCCGATGGCGATGGGCAGTTCCGGCCAGAGATCGCGCACCTCGAAGACCATGGGAATGCCCTGGCGTCGTGCGGCATAGACCGCGGGCAGCGCGATGGTCAGCGGCGTGCTGGTGGCGAAGATCAGGTCGGCCGGCATCGTTGCCGCCTTGCGCGCGGCCTGCCAGGCGAAGGTGAAGAAGGCGCGCATCCGGTCCTGATAGGACAGGAGATTCGAGTAGGGGATCGGCACCCAGTGCACCCGCATCCCGGCCTCCCAGGTCTGGAACCAGCCGCGGCGGCCATCCTCCTCCGGCCAGGAGGTGACGACCTGCACATCGTGCCCCTGGGCCGCCAGACGCCGCCCCATCTCGTAGGCTCGCGTACCGCCGTAAGTCTCCGGCGTGGTGAAGTACTGGTAGAGATAGAGGATGCGCAGCGGTCGCTGCTGCGGGCTGCGCGACAACGACAGGTCGCGGACAGCCGCACTGGTTGCGGCAAGGCTCATGACGGGCCTCTCACGATGTGATGCGTAGGGGAACTAACGGTCTGGGCGTTCCATGGCGGCGAGGCCGGAACGGCAATCCCGGCTCAATGCGGCGGGCGTCCGGCGCGGGCTGCTGCGGGGCCGGCCAGTGGGGCCGGCTGGGGCTGGTCCAGAAGACGCCGGTAGAGCCCGATCAGCTTTTCTTCTTCCGGCAGCCAGTTGAAACGCGCTTCCACCGCCGCGCGGCCGCGGCGGCCCATGGCCGCCGCCTCTTCCGGATGCTCCAGGATCCAGCGCATGGCGACGGCTATGGCGACGGTGTCCTGCGGATCGGCCAGAAGGCCCGCCCCGCTTTCCTCCACCAGCTCGCGCCAGAGCGGAAAGTCGGAGGCGATCACCGGCAGGCCCGCAGCCATGTACTCGAACATCTTGTTGGGATAGGCCTCGACGTAGTTCGGCTCGGGGTGGAGCAGCACCAGTCCCGCCCGCGCCCGGCCCAGGATGGCCGCCACCTGCGGCCGCGTCGCCCAGCCGTGAAAGCGCACGCGCGACCAGCCGGGCAAGGCCCGCACACGCTGCTCCAGTGCGGGTGAGGCAAAGCCCCCGGCCAGCTCGAGCCGGCAGGGCAGCGCGCGCGGCAGCAAACCCAGCGCCTGCACCATCTCTTCGGCCGCCCGCACCTCGGAGATGTCCCCGACGTAGGCCAGGGCTGCGGGACGGGCCTCGTAGGGCAGCGCATCGGCCGCGCGCAGTTCCTCAAGCAGCGGGAAGTTCTGCACCACCACGGTCCGGGGGCCGGGAAAGCGCCGGGCGATGGGAGGTGTTGCCGGCACCACGCCGTCGAATGCCTTGACCGCCAGGCCCTCCAGGACTTCCACCGCCGCTGCCAGCGGGCGCTGCAGCAGGGCCGGGATCCAGTCCTTGGTCAGGATCTGGCGCGGTACATCCTCGTGCACGTCGTAGACCACCCGCGCGCGGGTGAGCTTCATGGCCAGCCCCAGGAAGAGGAGTTCCGGATCGTGGAAATGCACCACCCGCGGTTTCACACGGCGCAGCGCGCGCCACATGCGCCAGTTGCCCCGGATCATCCGCGCCACGCGGCCAGCCGGGCGCAAGCCGCTGTCGATCACCCTATAGCGGCCGCAGGCGCTGACCTCCGGCCCCTTGCCGTCTTGCACCAGCAGGACCACCGGCTCGTCCAGGCGGCGGGCCAGGGAGGCCACCTCCTTCACGCGGATGCGGGTGTCAGCGCGATGGTGAACGGTTGTAATGTGGGCGATGGACATGGATCAGCCTGAAGGTCGGGCCCGGGGCCATTCCCGGGCGCGGTTGAGTGTGAAGCGAGCGCTGCATCGCGCCCAAGGCATTGGCATGCAGCCCCCAGCCGAAGGCGACCAGCGGCCAGAACACCGGTTTGGAGGCGATGATCAGGATCAGACAGACGGCGTTGACCACGAAGGACATCAGCCAGCGCTGGGAAAAACGGCTGGTCTCGATGAAGCACCAATAGGCCCCGATGAAGCAGGGAACGATGGTCAGCATGAGATAGCTGGTCACACCGATCAGGCCATAGTTCTCCCAGGCCGAAAGATAGTTGTGGGCGTAGAAGCCGATGCCGCCGCGCGTGGTGTGGGACGCGAACTGACCCCAGATCGGGTTCTCCTTGATCACCTCCCAGGCCTGGTCCTCCAGCACCTGCCGGGCGTTCCAGGAGGTAGAGGAGCGCAGGTCGAGGATCTGAAGCTGCCGGCTTTCCGACAGCGTCTCCATGTTCGCCATGACCACGGCCACCAGCGCAGCGCAGGCGACCGTGGCGAAGAATAGCGTCTTCAGGCTGCGCATACCGAGCACCACAAGCAGCAGGATCGACAGCGCCATGAAGGCGAAGAGTTCGGAGCGCGCCCCCAGCACGAAGAGCACGAAGACGCCGGAGACGACCATCAACCAGCGAAAGAACTCGCTGCGGGCCGTGACCACCAGCAGGATCCAGAGGCCCAGCGACGAACGGGCGAAGCCCTGGTAGGTGGCGACCCCCTCGTCCGCGTCGTAGAGTTCGCGCGCGTAGAAGAAGACCGAGCCGGTGGTGGCGACGTAGTGCAGGATGAACCCAGTGATGGCCAACGCGCAGAAGAGACTGGCCCATTTCAGCACCCGGTTTTCCAGCGGCAGGAAGAAGCCCAGGAAGAAGAGCGACACCCAGAAGACCAGCACGCCATAGGACTGCTCCCCGGCGGCCTGGATGAAGTCCCAGTTGAAGGAACTGGTGTGCGCCAGGGTGACCAGCAGGACGTAGAAGACGAACCCGAAGACCCCCACGGTATACAGCGACCCGGCCTGCAGCAGACTGCCCAGGTTCATGGGCAGCAGTGCGAGATAGCTGAGGAAAAGCACCAGGCTGACCGGCCCGAAGAGACCGCCCAGCAGCGGCGGGGCCAGGCCGGCGGAAATCACGTAATGGTAGAAGACAAAGCCCGGGAAGAGGAGCAGGAAGCCGATCACCGAAATGCCGCGCGCGATCGAGTTGGCGTTCATTGCGCCGCCTCCGCCGGACAGCTTTCCCTGTCAGCCTGGTCGAGGCCGTCGGACATGGCGTCGTTCCCGAGCAGGGCTGCAACTGCCTGGCGGTCCCACTCGCTGCGGATCTCGCTGTTGTGCCAGAGCAGGGTAAAGTCGCCGCCAAAGCGCAGGCAGGTTTGCTTCAGCCGCTGCAAGCGCTGCAGAGCGGGGGCGCTGCGCCCCAGGTTCATGTACTGCGGTCCGATGGCGCTCCACTCCATCGCGATCAGGGGCTGCTCTCTGAGCGACAGCGGCCGGCCGGCGCCCCAATCCCAGAGCCGGAAGGATCGCCCGGTGCCGTGGCGGAAACCGATGTGGTCGGCATAGCCGCCGGTGCTGTCGCAGGCGAAACCGCTCTGCTCCATCAGCGCCGGCGTGCGCGCGCTGTCCCAGCGCAGGTAGTGCTGACGCACCGCACGCACCTCGGCCGGAAAGCCGGCTGAGCGGCAGGCGGCTTCCAAATCCTGTCGTTCCTGCCGTAGCACCGCGGCGTCACGGAAGCTGTTGTAGCTGCCATGCAGACCGATCGCGTGACCCCGCTGGTGAATGCGCCGCAGCAGGTCCTGCATATAAGGCTCGTCGAGGCTGTAGCAGCCATCGATGGCCCCGCCGGAGTGGCCGGCGATGACGTAGAAGGTGGCCTGTGCCCCTTGCGCCTCGCAGCACTGCATCAGCCAGTCGAAAGTGTTGTTGGGATCACGCGCGTAATCGCCACGCCGGGCGCGCCAGACCCGCCCCAGGCGGGCCACCATCTCCTGCGGCCGGCGCCTGACCAGAACGTCGCCGACAAGCGCGCGCGCAAGCAGGTCCAGGCGCTTGCTGCCGCCCTCATAGGGGTGGTCGATGTCGCAGGTGAACCGAAGCTGTCCGCGCATCCACGGCAGGGACAGGCGCGGCCAGAGCCGCAACAGCGCCGCGCGCAGCACGGCAAGATATTCGTCAAGCAGCGGCCGCTCCAGCAGTCCGGCGCGCAAGGCCAGTGAGGCGGAAGCGGGGAAACGTTCGTGTTCGTCGCGCTCCACCAGCGCCTGCTCCTCGTAGCGGGAAAGGCAGAAGAAGGCGCTGCCGAAGAGGTCGAAACCGAGATAGGCGCTGTGCCCCTCTTGGTGCCACCAGCGACCCGCGGCATCCGCTGTGCCGGCCAACACCGGCAAGCCACCGTCCAGGCGGTGCGCCTCCGGCAGGTCCGCTTCGCTGTACCAGCGAGCGAGCGGGAGCTGCGGAAGCGATGTCGGCTCCAGCCAGCGACCGCGCGCGCTGGCGAAGAAACAGTCGGGCAGGATCAGTTCCGCGCTCTCGGCCGAGTCGCACAGCCGCCAGCGGTCGGACTGTCCGACACGAATGTCCAAAGGCAGACCCAGAAACTCGCCCAGCAGCGTTTTTGCCGCGTAGCGTCGCGCGGCCAGATGATCGCCCGGCATTTCCAGCAGGAACTTCATGGCGCCAAGGCCTGTGAACTTGTGGCCTGTGAACTTGTGGCATTTAGAGCGATGGCGTCCTACCAGCGCACCGGTCGCGCGAACAGCGCTACAGGATCCCGAGCAGCAGCAGGGCCATCTTCAAGAGTGGAGAGCGCGTCTTCCAGACCCGGGAATAGGCACGCTGCTCGGCGCCGAAGGCGCGCAACTGCCGCTCCACCGGTTCCAGCATCGAGCCCTCGAAGTCGTAGCTGTGCATCACGCTGGCTGCGAAGCGGATCGACTCCCACTTGCAGAGACTGGTGGCGCCGCTGTGCCGCAGTGCCGGATCCGAGCCCGACAGCAGGTCGTAAGCCGTCATCTCGTCCCAGACCAGATACTCGCCGGCGTGCAGACGCCCTTGTGGATCGGTTGCGATGAAAATCCGCCGGCAATCGTGTTGCGCACAGGCGGCATCCAGACGGTGCAACAGATCCTCCGGGTAGGGCAGGTGCCTGCCCTGGCGCGCGAAGGTCATGCGCAGCAGCGGCAGGAGACTGTCCAGCCCGAGATCGCTGCGAACAGTCAACTTGTAGCGCTGCTGCGCCTTGCGGATGTCGCTGCGCACGCTGCCGCGCAGGCCCTCCCACAAGCGCCCTTCCTCGCTGAGGTCGTCGAGCACATAGGTGTAGCGCACCGTCTGATGAAAGCCCTGCCAATAGAAGGGCAGCCAGTTGCCGCGACTGTGATGCCAGTTCTGTATGAAGTGGCCGAAGCGGGGCAGCTGGGCGATCAGATCGGTCATGATCCGCACCTCCCACTCCAGCCGCTCGCTCTCGCGCCCCGCAAGAGGCCGGATCCAAGGACCGAGCGTCTGGCTCAGCGGCGGCTGCGACAGCCACCAGGCCCCGAGATGGCGATTGCGCACGAAGGGCATGGCCCCCAGCACGCGCCCTTCGGCCTCCACAAGGACCACATCCCAGTTCCCCGCTCCGACCAGCGCATCCAGCCACCAGTCGCGCGCAAAGATCGGAATGGTCTTCTCTGTCGCGCAAAGCGCACGGTAGTGCGCCTTTCGACATGTCCACGGCATCGAACGCCCCTTTCAGCAAGAAGGGATCCATCCTGCTCTCCCGTCCCCCGCGTTCGCTGCTATACAAACAACCGCAGAAGCTTGTTGTTGGCTTTTGCGACCCGAAAGTAGGGCCGCTGTACGGCGCCGAAGGCCCGAAACTGACGCTCCACCGCTTCGATCATCGAGCCGCTGAAATCGTAACTTTGCGTGACTGTCGCCGCGTGGCGTATGGCATGCCAGAGGCAAAGCGGCGTTGCCCCGCTCTGGCGCAAGGTGGGATCGGCACCGCCCATCAAGGCATAGGCCGCCTGCTCGTCCCAGACCATGTACTCGCCGGCATGGGCCCGGCCGTCCGGGTCGACAGCAATGAAAACCCTGCGGCAGCCGCGCTCTGCGCAGGCCTGGTCCAAGCGCCGGACAAGGGCATCGGAATAGGGAGGCATGCTGTTTTGCCGTCCGTAGGTTTTGCGGTTGAGCGCAAGAAAGGTATCGAGGCCCATATCGCTGCGAACACTGAGGCGAAAACGACTCTCCGCTTTGCGGATCGTACCGCGCACACTCTTGTCCATCGCTTGCCAGAGCGAGCGTTCATTCGAGATATCCGGCAGTACATAGGTGTAGCGCGTGGTCTGGGAGAAGCCGCGCCAGTAGAAGGGCAGCCAGTTGTGACGGCTGTGATGCCAGTTCTGGGTGAAGTAATCGAAAGGCGGAAGACCGTCGATCAAGGCCTCCATCAAATCCTTTTCCCGCGCCATGGCATTGGCGGACTTGGCCGCCGATGGCCGGATCCAGGGGCCGAGCCAGGGCGTCAGCGGGGGCTGGGACAGCCAGCGGAAACCGAAGCGCCGGCGCAGGCGGAAGGGCAGTGCAGCCATCACTTCACCGCCGCGTTCAACCACCGCCACGTCCCAGCCCTGCGGGCCGCTCACGGCATCCAGCCACCAGTCGCGCGCAAACAGCGGCAAGCTCGTCTCGGTCTGGGAAAAGCGGCGGTAGCATTCCTTGGCCGCGGACTCCCCCGGCCGCATCCGGGCGGAGGTCGCACGACCGGCCGGCTTTTGCGTCCGGGACTCTCCAGGCAGCAGAGAATAGGTCGGAGCCGACGGCTTGCACGGCACGAGACGCCCAGCGGGCACCACATTCAGATTCACTGCAGACCCGGGCAGCGCGTCGCCAATGCCCGGGTTTGCGGCCCCCCTCAAGCCTGCTTTCATGCGTCAGCCACCTTCACCAAACGGCCCGGATGAGAACGAGATAGCGCGCGGCGATCATCACCGCGGCCAGGCCCACGGCCGACAGCCAGAGCTGCGGTGTGACCTCGAAAAAGGCGATCACCGCCAGCGGACTCGCCAGCAGCAGCGCCCAGGCCGCGGCCTGCAACAGAGGTGCAACGAGCGGCCGCCAGTTGCCCAGCACCAGGTGGAAGAGCCAAAACAGCTTTCCGACGTAGCAGAGCGCGCTGACCAGCGAGAAAAGCGCCACGGTGAGAATCAGGCTGCCCATCCAGTAGCCGATGAAGAGCGCCAGCACCCGGCCGAGCAGCAGGCCCAGTTGAAACAGCATCTCGTCCACCTGCTTCTCCAGCACGTCGAAGAGCAGGGAGAGCGGCGAGGTGACGAACTGGAACAGCAGCCAGGGCGCCATCCACTGGGCGAAACTGCCTGCCTGGTGCCATTCCGTGCCGAAGACGAGCGCGAAGAGTTGCGGCCCCGCCAGCACCAGGACCAGGGCCGGCGGCATGGCCACCTGCACCAGCTTCTCGTAGATCTTCGTGACCAGGCCGGAGAGGTCGCCGGAGCGTCGCGCCTCAGCGGCGTCGGTGAAAAAGGCGTCGCTCACCGCCTGCCCCACCACGCTCATGGGCAGGGCCAGGACCCGCTGGGCCAGGGCGTAAAGTCCGGCCGCGGCGGGGCTGAACAGCGCGGCAAAAAGCAGGGGCGGCACCTGGGTGCTCAGAGTGTTGAAGGCGCCGCTCCAGGTGGAGAAGAGCGGGAAGCGGCGATAGCGCACGGCGGCGCGCCAGAGACCCGCTGGCCGCACCCGGCGGAACAGCGACCAGCGCTTGCGCACCGCGACCTCGCCGAGCCCGACCACGCCCGCGCCATTGCCGGCAACGTGGCCGAGCAGCAGGGCCAGCGGCCCCAGTAGGAATCCGCCCAGCTGGATCGCAACCGTGACCAAGCCCTGGTAGAGCCTCGTGCGCGCGATCACCGGAAAGCCGCGCTCGCGGATCGCCCAGTACATGAAGGCTTCGTAGATGCCAGCCAGCAGCAGACCGAGCGGCAGCAGCCAGAGATAGTCGGCCAACGCCGGCAGATGCAGGAGAGCCGCCACCGGTGCCGCAAAAAGCGCGACGATCACCAGGCTCAGCAGGGCCAGCCCCAGCACCGCGGCAAGACAGAGCCCCAGGACATGGGCGGCTTCCAGATCGTTCGCCGGCAGGGGAATGGCGAACTGGTAGCGCAGGTTGGAGATGACGGCGAGGATCGCCATCAGCGCCGCGAAGGCGGCCAGCAGGCCGAAGTCCTCCGGGCCGTAAAGGCGGGTGAGCAGCGGCGCCGCCAGAATGACCAGAAGCTGCGCCGCCGCGGTGCCGCCGGCCAGGATGGACACGCTGCGAGCGAAGCGGCTGCGGGGCAGCAGCCGGCCGAGCCGATCCTGAAGCAGACTCATGCACAGGCCGCCACCGACAGCGCCTGCCCCAGCGCTTCGGCGACCCGCTCCTGGGCCTCTCGGCTCAAATAGGGGTGCATGGGCAGGCTTACCACCCGCTCGGCCGCGCGCTCGCTGGCCGGCAGGCTGACTGTGTTGTCAGCCACCGCCGGCTGACGATGCAGCGGCAGGGGATAGTGCACCATGGTGGGGACACCGGCCCCCCGCAAATGGGTTCGCAGGCTGTCACGTGCCGGGACTTCCGCCGGGACCTCGGCCGGAACCTCGGCCGAGACCTCAATGGTGTACTGGGCATGGGCGCTGCGGCAATCGGCGGGCAGCGGATGCCGTACGACCGGCAGTTCCCCGAGCAATGCGTCGTAACGCTGCGCCACCTGCTCGCGCCACTCCAGCTCCACCTCGAAGATCTCGAGCTTGGCCAGCAGGATCGCCGCCTGCAGGGTGTCCAGGCGCGAGTTCACCCCGACGCGCACATGATGGTAGCGCGCCTGCTCACCGTGGCGGGCGATCTGGCGCACTCGGCGCGCCAGCTCCGGATCGTCGGTGAAGACCGCGCCGCCGTCGCCGTAGCAACCCAGCGGCTTGCTGGGAAAGAAGGAGGTGCAGGCCAGGGTGCTGAGCGCGCAGGAGCGTTCGCCGCGATAGAGCGCGCCGAAACTCTGGGCCGCATCCTCGATCACCGGCAGGTCGTGGCGCGCCGCGACGGCGTTGATCTCATCCATGTCGGCCGGCAGGCCGTACAGCGAGACCGGCAGGATGGCGCGGCAGCGCGGCGTGATGGCGGCTTCCAGGCCGGCCGGATCCAGGGTGTAGCGTGCCGGATCGATGTCCACGTAGACCGGCGTGGCGCCCAGGAGCGCGGCCGCTTCGGCCGTAGCGATGTAGGAGAAGGCCGGCACGATGACCTCGTCGCCGGGCCCGATCCCGAGCGCCATCAGGGACAGCTGCAGGGCATCGGTGCCGTTGGCCACGGTGATGCAGTGATCCACGCCCGCATAGGCAGCCAAGCGCTCCTCCAGCGCCGCCACCTCCGGCCCGAGGATGTAGCGGCCGTGCGCCAGAACGGCCGCGATGCGCTTGTTGAGGCTGTCCTTGATGCGTGCCTGCTGGGCGGCAAGATCGACGAACTGCATGTCTGCGCTGTCCCTTGAGACGGGCATTGGAGGGATCGCACTCACAGCCGCTGGGCCAGGCCGGACCTGTCCGCTTCACGCGGTGGCGGAGGCTGCTGGCGGAGAAGGCTGGGCGGCGGCGCGTAGAGGCCGTTGCGACGCACGCCTGGCATGGTTGCGGTGAGAATGGCATCGAAGACCGCGCGTTCGCGCCGGCTCATGTGCCGGGTCGACTGGCGAAAGAAGAGCTGCAGCCGGTCGGCCGGCGCCAGGTGCTCGCGCCCCCACCAGATGGGATGGGTGAGCAGTTGCAGCGTGCCGTGGCGCGCCCGGGCGATCTCGGCCAAAGGCTCACCGCAGCGCCAGGAACCGCGGGAATCGGAGATGTACCAGGTCATCAACTCCGCCGCGTAGGCGTTGACCCGCCCGGCCACGAAGAGCGGCCCGCGCAGAAAACTCTCCACCGGGCGGTGAAAGGAAATCGAGGTAACGGCTTCGCCCAGCACCGCCTGGAGCCGGTGACAGTCCATGCGCACCCGGGCCTCCAGGCCTGCCCGGTCGTCGCCGCGCTGCTCCGGCGGGCAATCGAAGTGGATGCCCACCTCGTGCCCCAGGTCGCGCAGTTCGCGCAGAACATCGCCCTGCTCGGGGTCATAGAGCAGCGACTGCATCATCACGAAGTAGGTGGACCGCACCCCCATGTCGCGCTCGAGCCGGCCCAGCGCCAACGCCGCATCCAGGCTGCAATCGATGTCGTGGCGCAGCAGAAGATGCCCGCCATCGGCCCGGAGCGAGGGAACCTCGCGGAAGAGCCGCGGAGTGAGAAAGCGGCAGGCCGCTTCCACCAGGCGAGCGTAGTAGTCGTAGCTGAAGTTCTCCGCCCAATCCGCCATGGCAACTCGCTCCCTATTCACGTGAAGTTTCCGCCGCGCAGAGCACCGTTTCGTCCGGAGGATGCGCCAGGCGCTCGCCCGTGCGGCTCATCCAGCCGACCTGCCGCGCCGGCGTGCCGACCACCAGTGCATGGGCCGGCACGTCGCGCGTCACCACCGCCCCGGCGCCCACGAAGGCGTAGGCGCCGATGGTCACGCCGCAGACCAGCGTGCTGTTCGCGCCCAGCGTTGCCCCGCGGCAGACCCGGGTCGGGCGGTACTCATGCTTGCGCGAGACGGCTGCGCGCGGGTTGATGACGTTGGTAAAGACCACGCCGGGGCCGCAGAAGACCTCGTCTTCCAGCGTCACCCCCTCATAGACGGAGACGTTGTTCTGGATCCGCACGCCGTCGCCGATGCACACCCCCGGGGCGACATAGACCCCCTGCCCCAGCACGCAGTCGCGGCCGATCCTGGCCCCTGCGCTGACGTGGCTGAAGTGCCAGACCCGCGTTCCCTCGCCCAGCTCTGCCCCGGGATCGACGCAGGCGGAGGGATGGAAGTGTCGGGCAGCTGTCATGCCGGCACCGCTTCGCGCGCTTCGGTGCGCAGCCAGGGATGGGCCTCCCCGGGCTCGGGCGCCAGCGGCTGGGCGTTGCGGATGGCCTCGACCGTTTCGATGGAGGGCCGCACCTCGGCCAAGCCGAAGCCGCGCCCGGCCAACACCTCCGCATAGCTGCGGCTGTGCAGGTCGGCGAAGCCGTCCGAGAACTCCACGTCCCGACCGTCCAGGGTGATGGAACGAAAGGTGGTCTGGCCCGGCGCACGCTGCCGGGGCAGGTCTGCCGCATCGGTGGAGAGGAACCAGCGCACCCGCGCCCGCTCGAAGCGCAGGTAGCCGGCGGCCCGATGGTCCTCTGCCAGATGCAGCACGCTGCGCTGCCGCTCGCCGAAGAGATAGTGCAGCATGTCGAAGAAGTGGATGCCGATGTTCATGGCCAGGCCGCCGGAGCGGCGCGGATCGGCCTTCCAGCTCGTGTCATACCAGGCGCCGCGCGAGGTGATGTAGGTCAGTTCGACCTCGTGCATCGCCCCGGGCCGCGCCTGCCCCACCAGGCTGCGCAGCGCGCGGATCGCCGGATGCAGCCGGAGCTGCAGGATGGTACTGACTCGTGCTCCGCTGTCTTCTTCCAGCTGGACCAGATCGTCGAGCAGGGCCGTTGTCGGCACCAGGGGCTTTTCGCAGATCACGTCGCAGCCCAGCCGCAGTCCGGCCGCCACATGGGCATGGTGCAGATGATTGGGCGTGCAGACGCTGAGGAAGTCGAGCCCCTCGCCCCGCGGACGGCGCAAGCGGTAGCATTGGTCCTCGAAGCGCTCGAACTCGGTGAAGAAGGCAGCGTCGGGTGCCAGGCCGTCGATGACGCCGACGGAATCGCTCACATCGCAGGCCACCGCCAGATGGCCGCCACAGTCCCGGATCGCCCGCATGTGGCGCGGCGCGATGTAGCCGGCGGCGCCGATCAGCGCGAAGGCAACCATTCCCTTCTCCTTCTCGAACAGATCTGAAGTTTTCTGCGCTCAGGCGCTGACCACGCAGGCGTCGAGGCGACGGAAGCGTCCGCGGGTGTCGACGATCAGCGCCGCGTGGCGACGGATCAGCTCGTAGTCGAAGCGGTCGTGATCGGTGAGCAGCAGCACCGCGTCGTAGCGGGCCAGGCTGCCGGCGGTCAGCGGGACGCTGGCCATCTCCAGGCGATACTGGCGCAGCTTGGGAAAGCGCGGAACGTGGGGGTCGCTGTAGTCCGCGAGCACCCCCTTGGCCACCAGCCGCTCGAGGATCTCCACCGAAGGGGATTCGCGCATGTCGTCGACGTTCTTCTTGTAGGCCACGCCCAGCACCAGCACCCGGCTGCCCTTCAGGGACTTGCCGCGCTCGTTCAAGGCCTCGGACAGCTTGACCACGACCCATTCGCGCATGAACTGGTTGATCTCGCCGGCCAGCTCGATGAAGCGGGTGTTGATGCCGTACTCGCGCGCCTTCCAGGTCAGGTAGAAGGGATCGATGGGAATGCAGTGCCCGCCAAGGCCGGGGCCGGGATAGTAGGGCGTGAAGCCGAAGGGCTTGGTGGCGGCGGCGTCGATCACCTCGAAGATGTCGATGCCCATGCGATCGGCCACCAGCTTCATCTCGTTGACCAGGCCGATGTTGACCGCCCGGTGGATGTTCTCCAGCAGCTTGGTCATCTCCGCCGCCTGGGTGGAGCTGACCGGCACCACTGTCTCCACGAGCTGCTCATAGAGCGCGACGCCGGCCTGGCGACAGGCGATGCTGTGGCCGCCCACCACCTTGGGAATCGAAGCCGTATCGAAGTGCCCGTTGCCCGGATCCTCGCGCTCGGGCGAGTAGACCAGGAATATCTCCTCTCCCAGTGCGAAGCCGGCGCCGGCGATGCGCGGCGCCAACTCCTCGGCGGTGGTCCCGGGATAGGTCGTGCTTTCCAGCGAGATGAGCTGCCCCGGGCGCAGATGCGGCAGCAGGGCCTCCATCGTGCGCAGCACGAAACCCAGGTCGGGTTCGCGATGTCGGGTCAGCGGTGTCGGCACACAGAGGATCAGCGCATCGGCCTCGCCGACCCGGGCGAAATCCGCCGTGGCCTCGAAGCCATCGGCGCGCATCGCCGCCACGCGCTCGGATGGGATGTGCTCGATGTCACTGCGGCCGGCGTTGAGACGCTCAACCTTCTCTTCGTCGATGTCAAACCCAAGCACCGGGAAACCGACCGCCGCGCTGCGCAGGGCCAGGGGCAGGCCGACATAGCCCAGCCCGACGATGCCGATGCGCGCGCTGCGTGCCTGCAAGGCGCCGAGCAGGTCGGACAGCCAGTCCTGGACCGGAGAGGGTTGCAGCAGGATCGACATTCGCTCGTCTCCACATCCCGGTTGATAAGGGTGCTGTGATGCGGGCGGCGCCCCTGAGCGGCGGCCACGCTACCGCAGTCCGGGTGAAAGCCTCGCGCTTTCAGCCGGGGACGGCGGCCGCTCCGCAGGAGCGACCGGTTACAGGACCAACAAAGGACCGATGCGCCGTCAGGCGCTCTTGCGCACCGCGTTCAGCGGCAAGGTGACCGGCACTCGGCCACCCAGAAGCTCGAGGAGGACCCTGACCCGGCCCGCCGGCTCAAGCCGGACGACCCGAGCCAGATGGTCCGCGAAAGGTCCCACCAGGATCCGCACCGCGTCGTCGGCCTGCAGACGCTCCAGACGTTCGGCCTGCAACAGCCCGCGCCGGTCGCTTGCGGCCACCAACGCTTCGACCACACCCGGCGGAACCTGCAGCGGGCGCTCGCCAGAGGTGAGCAGGCGGACCACGCCGATCGTGCCGTTGACGGAGCGCCAAGCCTGGCGCTGTGGATCAAGGTGGACAAAGAGGTAGCAGGGGAAGAGCGGCGCCAGGACGGTATCGCTGCGACGGGCATGGCGGCGCGTGCGGGCGAGCAGCGGCAGGAAAGCCTCGAACGCCTGCTGCTGCAGATGTTGCAGCGCCAGGGCTTCCTTTCCCACCTGGCTGTGGACGCAGTACCAACCGCCCCGTCCCTCGACCTGCTCCCGCTCCACCAAGATGCCCCTCCCTCTGATCTACCCATTCACACCAGAACCGAAACTCATAGAACTACAAATAACAAACCTGCGGATCGTGCGCTAAAAATCAAAAGGGTTATTTTCTGTTCGTCGGTATTAAAAAGTAACATCCCTGAACAACAAACCACATACCCACCTGGGTCTTAGGGCTTTTCTTTACTTTTTTGAATTCTCTCTTTGAGTCGCGGATATTAGGGTTCTCGATCTTTTGATCGACGACTCCCTGGCCCGCTTCTTCACTCGGCGTAGTAGCCCTTGTAGCGGTCGTAGTGATAGCCATAGTCGCCGTAGCCATAGGTGGCCTGCTTGCGCAGATCCACTTGCGACAGCACGATGCCGGTGACCGCGATATCGACCACCGCCAGCTTACGTAGTGCCGCCTTGACCGTGTCGCGCGGCGTCTGGCCCCAGCGAACGACAAAGACCACGGCGTCGGAGATTTTCGCCAGGGGCCCGGCATCGGCCACGGCCATGATCGGCGGCGTATCCAGCAGCACCAGGTCGTAGCGATGGCGCACGCTTTCGATGAAGGCCGCCATGCGTCGCGATGCCACCCGCTCCAGCGGACTGGATACGCCATGGCGCGAAGCCAGGATGTGCATCCCGCTGAACTTGTCCTCGACCACCGCCTCGTCGAGGTGATGCGTTCCGTCCAGCACGTCGGCCAGGAAGGCCCGCGGCCGCAGCTTCAGGCGATAGGCCATGCGGGGGCGGCGCAGGTCGGCCTCCACCAGCAGGGTGCGCGCGCCCGAGCGCGCCGCCATCCGCCCCAGCGTCAGGCAAAGCGAGGTCTTGCCCTCCGAGGGCACGGAGGAGGTGACCATGATGACCCGATGCGGCCCCTCCTCCGGCGTCAACTGCAGACTCATACGCAAGCCCTGCACACCCTCGCTGAAGGCGGAGTAGGGCTTGGCCAGGGCGTAGGTGGAGGGCTCGAGGCGGCTGCGCAGGAGCGGTTCGACCCCGAGCACTGGCAGGCCCGTGTCGCGCTCGAGCTGGTTCGAAAGCCGATAGCCACGATCGATCAGCTCCAGCACCGCAGCGATCATCAAGCCCAGCAACAGGCCCAGCATGCCGCCGGCGCCCATCATCAAGGCCGGACGCGGGAAGGAGGGAACCGACGGGGTTTCGGCGCTGGACACCACCCGGGCGTCGGGACGCTGCAAGCCCTCCTGTTCCGAGGTCTCGCGATAGCGGCGCAAGAAGTTGGCATAGATGGCGCTGATCGATTCCGCCTGGCGGATCAGTTCATTCAGCTCGACCTCGGCCCGCTGGGTCCCGCTGCTGTCCTTGCGCAGGTCGGCCAGGGCGGTGGCAAGCGCCTCCTCCTTCGCAATGGCCTCCTGCACGGCGATGCTCAGCGACTGGACCACACGGCCGGTTTCCTCGCGCAGCTTCGCCTGCACGTCGGCGCGCTCAGCCTGCATCTTCTGCATCTCGGGGTGCAGCGGCCCATAGCGCGAGGCCTGTTCCGCTTCGCGCCGACGCAGGGCCGCTTCCTCGGAGCGCAGGTGCCAGAGGATCGTTGCCCCTTCGACATCGCGCAGACCTTCGGGGTTGCCTGAACGCGCCGCGCGCAGGCGTGCCTCGGCCTGGGAGCGCTCCACCTGGGCCATCACGAGTTGGGCGTTGATCTCTGCCAGTTGCTGCTCGCCGACCGTCTCGCCGCGGCTTTCGATCAGGCCATGCGCCTCGCGATACTCCCGCACCGCCAGTTCGGCCTCGCGCACCTCGGCGCCGAGTTCGTTGAGCCGCTGCACCAGCCACTCGTTGGCGGAGCGCGTGGCATCCAGCTTGGCCTCGAGCTGATCCTCCAGGTACTGCTCGACGATGGCGTTCACCACCTCGGCCGACTTCTCGGGGTCCGGGGAGGTGAAGCTGAGCTTGATGGTGTAGGATCGCCCGTCGTTGTCGGTCTTCAGCTTGGCAAGCAGGCGGTCGATGACCCAGCGTCGCTCGGCTTCCTCATCGAGGTTGTCTACGGGCGGACCTTCCAGCTCTAGGGCCCAGGCAGGCACGAGGTTGGTTGGCAGGACCGAAGCCAGGAACTTGCGTCCCTCGTCGCGCCACTCGGCCCAGCGGCTGGGTTCCTCCGGCGGATTGAAGTAGGGGTCGTTGTAGAGATCGTGCCGTTCGGCCACCCGGCGCATCAACGGTACGGAGTTGAGCACGTCGAGTTCTGAACGGAGCACCGCATTCTCGGCCGAAAGCCCGGACAGCACCGACTGGACGTCGGTCACGTGCACCTGGCGCGCATCGATCATGAGCTGCGCCTGTGCGGTGTACTGCGGGGTGAAGCTGTAGGCGAGCAATGCGCTGAGCCCCGTGACCAGCAGGCAGCCGCCCAGAATGATCCCCAAGCGTCGGCGCATGAATTGCAGGGTGGAGGCCAGCTGGGCGCCATCGCCCCGGGGCTCCTCGGTCACAGTGTCGCGATAGGATACTTCACTCGGTGTTCTCATCTGCACCCTCCAGGCAACACCCGATACGGCGGATGCGCGTCAGTCCCCACGGTGAGCCGCGGCTGCACCAGCGTGCAGCCGCCGGCCTCGAGTACTCAGAAGAAGCGCTCGGGAATGGTGATCACGTCCCCCGGCATGACCGTGGCGTTGGGACTCGCGTCGCGGTCCACCTCGTCCTTGCCCTGACGCTTGATCTCCGCCCGGCTTTCGCGGGCCCGGTAGGTGTAGCCGCCAGCCATGGCCACGGCGTTCATCACCGTCATGCCGTCGACATAGGGATAGCGGCCCGGCTCACGCACCTCGCCGATGATGTAGAAGGGCCGGTAGTTGATCACCTCGATCGCCACCCGCGGCGAAACGAGATAGCCGCCGGCAAGCACGTTGGTCAGCTGCCCCTCCAGTTCGCGCACGGTGATGCCGCGTGCAGGCATCTCGCCGACCAGGGGCAATGCCACATGGCCCGAACCATCCACCTCGAAAACGCCGGAGAGCGAAGGCTCGTTGAAGACGCTGACGCGCACCTTATCCCCGGGCCCCAGGCGATAGATCTCCGCCTCCTGGGCCAGTGCGAGCCCGGAGGCGATGGTCATGACGGCAACCGCGAGGAGGACAGAGAAAGCCCCTGCCAGGCAGTGCCGCCACCTGTTCCTGCTGTTTGTCTGCCGCATTTGTCGCTGCCTCACCGAAGTTGGACGATGGCAGCAAGCCTAGGCGCAGGCGCGGACCTTGCAGAGGGTGGCAGTGGGGTGAGCGGCCTTCGAGTATGAGGTAGCCGGCCGCCGGAATCGTTGCGGGCTACCCCTCTTCCGAAGGGAATGTCGCGCAAAGTAAAGGGCGGCCTCCCCTGCCGTAGCAAAAGGAAGGCCGCCCCCTACCGAAAGCGCCGGGAATTACCCCATCACCGCGACGGCGACGGGGGGTTTAAACGCCTTTTCAGGCGCCCGCGAGATTGGCCGCGGAAAGCACCGCCTTGACCGACGCGGTGGAGACATCCTCGTCGATGCCCACGCCCCAGACGGTCTGGCCATCCGCCGTCTGGCATTCCAGGTAGCAGGCCGCCTGGGCGCCGGAACCGCGACCCAAGGCGTGCTCGTGATAGTCGACCACCTCCAGGCTGAGGCCGCAGTCATCGCGCAGGGCGGCGAGCAGGCTGGAGATCAGGCCGTTGCCGCGCCCGCTGATCGAGCGTTCCTTGCCGTCGACGCGGATGCGGCCGACGAAGGCGCGCTCCTGGCCCGGGCGGCGTGGCGCCGTGCTGTCATAGTCCTCCAGCGCGAAGCGGCCGTTCTCCTGCAGGAAAGTTTCCTGGAAGGTCTTCCAGATGTCGGCGGTGGTCAGTTCCCGGCTGGTGGAGTCGGCCACCTCCTGCACCACATGACTGAAGTCGATCTGGAGACGCCGCGGCAGCTGCAGGCCCTTTTCCTGCTGCAGCACCCAGGCGACGCCGCCCTTGCCCGACTGGCTGTTGACGCGGATCACCGCCTCGTAGGAGCAGCCCAGGTCCGCGGGATCGATCGGCAGATAGGGCACGTCCCAGATATCGTCGTTGCGCTGCTCGCGCGCCGCGAAGCCCTTCTTGATGGCATCCTGGTGCGAACCGGAAAAGGCCGTGAAGACCAGCTCGCCCGCATAGGGGTGGCGCGGGTGTACCGGCAGCTGGTTGCAGTGCTCCACAACATCGACCACCGACTGGATGTCCGAGAAGTCCAGTCCCGGATGCACACCCTGGGTGTAGAGGTTCAGCGCCAGGGTCACGAGATCGACGTTGCCGGTGCGCTCGCCATTGCCGAAGAGGCAACCCTCGACGCGGTCGGCGCCGGCCATCACTGCCAGTTCGGCCGCTGCGACGCCCGTGCCGCGGTCGTTATGCGGATGCACGCTGATCACCACCGAGTCCCGGCGGGAAATGTTGCGGCAGAACCATTCGATCTGGTCGGCATAGATATTGGGTGTAGAGGCCTCGACAGTGGCCGGCAGGTTCAGGATCACCGGCTTGTCCGGCGTCGGCTGCCAGATGTCGAGCACCGCCTCGCAGACCTCCAGGCTGAAGTCGAGTTCCGCGGTGCTGAAGGTTTCCGGCGAATACTGGAAGTGCCAGTTCGTCTCCGGCTGCTTCTCGGCCTCGGCCAGAAACATCTCGGCGCCCTTGATCGCGATGTCCCGCACCTCTTCCCGGCTCATCTTGAAGACGACGCGGCGGAAGGCTGGGGAGACGGCGTTGTAGAGGTGCACGATGGCCTCGCGGCTGCCACGCAAGGACTCGAAGCTGCGCTCGATCAGCTCCCGGCGCGACTGGGTCAGCACCTGGATCAGCACGCCCTCCGGCACCTGCTCCTGTTCCACGAGGCTGCGGGTGAAGTTGAAGTCGGTGGCCGAGGCCGAGGGGAAACCGACCTCGATCTCCTTGAAGCCGGACTTGATCAGCAGATCGAAGAAGCGCTGCTTCTTGCTGCCGTCCATGGGATCGATCAGCGCCTGGTTGCCGTCGCGCAGATCGGTGGACAGCCAACGCGGCGGCTGGGTGATGACCTGCGAGGGCCACTGTCGGTTCGGCAAATCGATGGGCGTAAAGGCGCGGTACTTGCTTTCGGGATGGCTCAACATGGCCTGCGGGCTCCGTTCGGTACTGGATGTCTGTCTCGGTTCTGACTGCGCTCAGAGGCGGACGGCGCACAAGCGCTGCGGTCGCGGGCGGCCGTCAGGCCCAACGACCGCCGATAAGTCGCAGAGCGGCACCGAGGTTCACACAGGCGAACGTGGCAGAGAAGGGTTTGGAAAAGCTGTTCATTTTTGGACCGGCGGAAAGGTGGCGGTTCGACGCGGGCTGTCCCGGCTCCCTCAGGAAGCCGGGCGGAGAAGTCGAAGGGCCTGGGTCATCGCTCTGTCCATGGTCCATGACTTTAGGGGCCTGGCCCGAAAGTGCAAGAGCTTTGCCGTCGGAGCACTCTTGCTCATTGCGACATCACTGCCTGCGGGTTTGGTGCAACGATCAGAATTCACGGCTTTTCTGGAGATAGCGGCGATCACGAAGCCAGAAAAATCTCAGCGCAAAGGTAGCCATATCCCTTGTATATTGCTATTTTGGAATGTAGGAAATATGCAAAGGTGGTCGGATATGACAAGACATGAGACGGGCCTGTGCTTGAAACGAGCCACGATCACCAACAGGGTCTTCGATAGATTAGAAGCTGAGTGGACTGCGGAAGCGGAACTCTATGGTGATGAGGATTATGCCGCTCCTCAGTTAGATCACGCCCGACGTATCGCAAGCGAGGAACCACCCGATACAAACTACGGGGTCTTCGTGTTAGTCGACGGAGAGGGAATCTTACATGGATTGGCCCATTTCAACCGAGCCTGCCTGCCGAGAACGAACGGGATAACCTTGCGCGTGCTGTGGGCTTTGCTCGCGCCTCGATATGATTACGAAGACATCAAGGAAGAGGAGAGCGCTGCACTCATAGCAGGGTTGATCTTTGCGTCACTCGAGCTTTGCTCTGCAGGTGAATTGCGCGCCAACCATTTGAAAATGCATCTGCCAAACCGGGCGGATCGAAGGCTGGCAGCAGGACTGGTAAGCCATCTTGATCATGCAGAGACTCCGACTTCTGTTGCAGTCAAGGGAAATTGGCTTCATATTGACAACGTCTCCGTTTAACGGATTGGCCCAAGGAGTGCCGCAATGACATACCAGCAGTTGTATCTCGCTGCCCTACGGACGGTGCGGGACATGGGCCCAGATCTTAAGAATGTGTCCTGGTTCAAGCGGAACTGGAAACACTCTGCCACGTCGGAGTCTGTCGAAGAGGCGGCTTGAGGCACCTGCAATCGCCTCCCGTATAGGATATAAGGCCGGCTGGACAAAGGCTGAAGGATAAAGCATAGGCTCCGTTTCCACCCCCTTCCCGCACATCGTCTCGCCCCTTCGCCCTTGGAAGCCCTCCTCCTCTCCACGCTGCTGGTCGCTGTTGCAGAGATCGGCGACAAGACACAGTTGCTCGCCCTGGTGCTGGCGACGCGCTTTCGTGCGCCCTGGCAGATTCTGGCGGGCATCACGCTTGCCACCCTGGCCAATCATGCCTTGGCCGCGCTGGTGGGGCAGATGGCAACGGAGCTGGTTTCCGAGCAGATGCTGCGCTGGCTGCTGGTCGCCTCCTTCCTGGGGATGGCCGCCTGGGTGCTGGTGCCGGACCGGCTCGACGACGGTGAGAACGTCAAGAAGTCGCGAGCCGGCCCCTTTCTGGCCGCCACGCTTACCTTCTTTCTGGTCGAGATGGGCGACAAGACGCAGATCGCCACCGTGGCCCTGGGCGCGCGCTTCGAGGCCCTGGAACTGGTCATCCTCGGCACCACGCTCGGCATGCTGGCGGCCAATGCGCCGGTGGTGATGATGGGGCATCTGCTCGCCGACCGGCTGCCGCTGAAGACGATCCGCGCGATCGCCGCCCTGCTCTTCCTGCTGCTGGGCCTCTGGGTGGCTCTCTTCGGCCTCTGAGTCTCTTCGCCGCTACCCGAAGAGCCCATGCAGGAACCAGCGCTCGGCCTGGCAGTAGAGCCACAAGCGCCGGCCGTCCTGATCCTCAATGCGGAAATAGTCGCGCGAGCCGGCCAGGCCATCATGCCACCACTCCGCAGAAAGCCGCTCGGGACCTTCGGCGTGGGCCACCCGGTGCAAGCGCCGGCGCCAGCGAAAACGGGCCGGCACACCCTCAGCCGCCGGCGCCAGCACCTCCACCGGCTCCGGACGGGCCAGAAGGCGCAGAGGCCGCGGCGGGGCCGGGTGCCACTCTCCTGCACGTCGTGACGGCAGGGCCGGCAGGCGGGTCACCGCGCGCTCCGGCAAATGGCTTTGTCGCGGCGCCTGACAGCCGACCGCACCCGCCCCGAGCCGCAGGGTCAGCCGGTCGATCAGCAACGCCAAAGCCGCTTCCTCGGGCCCGGAGGCGGTAGACTGGCCGACCGGAGACACCGCTTCTCCGGGCAGCTCTGCCACAAGGCTCATCTGCAAGGCGCTGAGCGGCTCGACCACGCAGGCCGCCAGCGCCAGGGCATCGAGGCCGAAGCCGGGCTGCAGCCGTTCGCGCTGCTGCGCGAAGAGGCGGGCGAGATGCGCCGGCTCGCGGGTGGCGCGGCTGGTGGCCAGTTCGAGTTCCTGGCGGCTGCCCTCGGCCCGGAAGAGCGTAAGGCGCAGGTGCCGCACGCCCTGCCCGGCCGTTTCCAGCCGGCGGCACAGCCGCCCGATCAGGCAATCCACCGCACGGGCAAGGTCCTCCGCCGCGGCCAACGGCTCGCCGAAGGCCAGCCGCACCTCCTGCGGCGGCGAGGGACGGCGCGGAGACAGCGGCTCGCCCTTTTCGCCCAGCGCCTGGCGCAGACGCGCCGCCACTTCCGGCCCGAGCCGGGTCGTGAGGCTCGCCGGCGGAAGCGCCAGCAGGTCTCCGATGCGCAGCAGCCCGAAACGGGCCAGCAACTCCGCCTTGCCCGCCGGCAGACGCAGAGCCGCCAGCGGCAGCGGGGCCAGAGCCTCTCGCTGCGCGCCGGTCTCGATCCGCCGCCGATTGCTTCCCGGCTCACAGCCATGCCGGGCCAGCGCCCAGGCGGCCCCCGGCGTATCGGCCAGCCCGGCCCGCCCGGCGTAGCCCTGCTGCCGACAGCCGGCCAGCAGCGCCCGCAGCAGCGCCTCCTCGCCGCCGAAGAGATGGGCGCAGCCGGTGATGTCGAGCCAGAGCCCGGCCCCGCCGCCGGGCTGCGGCAGGCCGTCCAGGGCGACCCAGGGGGTGAAGCGCTCCGCCCAGTCTGCCAGGCGGGCCAGAGCGGCCTTGTCCTGCTGTGGCGCCGCTTCCTCGCTGCCCAGACCAGGACAGAGCGCCCGGGCCTGTGACAGGGTCATCCCCGGCAGGAGGCCGCCCGCTTCGGCCGCCGCATTGACGGCAAAGAGCAGTTCGCGCCCGCCCTCACGCTGGAACAGCGCAAAGGGCGCGCTGTCAGGCGACGCCCGCCGCCGCTCGATTGCGAAGCGGGGCAGCCAGAGCGAGATCACCCGTCGCATCGTTCCATTCCACCTCGAAACTGGCCGGCCGGCCGCCGCGACAGCGCAGCAGGTCAAGCTGCCAGCGGGCCCGTCCCACCAGATCGAAAGGCAGGCCGGGATCGCTCGGCAGGGCCGCGACCTGCCAGCGGGTCAGCGCCGGACTGCCGGCGCCCCGCTGTGTCGCGGCTGCAGCAGAGCGCTGCAGCAGGAAGCAGGGACGCCCGGCCTTCTCGGCCGCCAACTGCAGGCGGCGCGTCGCCACCGCATCCACGGCATCGACCTCGCCCACCACTCCGGCGAGGGCCGCGCACTCCAGCCCCTGCTCCAGTGCCCAGAGCAGATCCTCCCGCCGGGCCGCACAGGCCCGCAGCAGGCGCGCAGAAGACAGGCCGACCACCGCCGCAGCCGGCGCATGGAGATCGTCGGCGCGGCTGACCCAGAGCAGCCGGCCGGCGCGTGCCGCGAGCAGGCGGGCGGTGAGCAGCAGGAGAAAGCCCGTGGCCGGGCCATCATCCAGTTCGGGGTGTGCCGGGCGCACCTCATGCAAACCGGCCAGAGGCAGGCCACCGCCGGGCAACCGCCGGTCCAGCGCCACTGCCCCCAGGGACAGGGTCGCCCCACCCCTCCTGGCCCCGCCGCCCTGCTCAAGCCGGCGGATACGCGCGCGTAAGACCTCGAGATTCTCCGGCTCACTTCCTGTCATTCGCAGTCTGCATCACCCATCAATGTTCGTGATATGTTCTATTCTCGTTTTTTCCAGCGATCAAGCCCCAGGCCTTGCGTCTTCGTCGTTCCCGTCGGGCCTGTACGCGGTTAAACTGGGAACATGCGGCTTACCCCCGACCTGCTTTTACGCGCCTATGCGCTCGGCGTCTTCCCCATGGCGGAGAATCGCCAGGCAGAGGAGCTGCACTGGGTCGACCCCGATCTGCGCGGCGTGCTGCCGCTCGAAAGTGTGCACCTGCCGCGTCGCCTCCATCGCCGGCTGCGATGCAATGCTTTCCTGGTCACCTGCAACCAGGACTTTCCCGCTGTCATCCAGGCCTGCGCCGCACCCATGGAGAACCGGCCGGAAACCTGGATCAACAGCACCATCGAGCAGCTCTACAGCGAACTGCACCGCATGGGCTTTGCCCACTCCATCGAGGTCTGGCTGCCTGAAGCACCGGCCGATCCGTCAGACGCCGCCCTCACGGAAGAAAGCAGCAACGTTCCGGCAATAAACGGCCGGCGGCTGGTCGGCGGCCTTTACGGTGTCGGGCTGGGCGCGGCCTTCTTCGGGGAATCGATGTTCACCCGCGTCACCGACGCCAGCAAGGTGGCGCTGATACACCTGATCATGCGGCTGCGCCAGGGGGGATTCCAGCTTCTCGACACGCAGTTCACCACGCCGCATTTGCGCCAATTCGGCGCGATCGACCTGCCGCGCGCCCACTACAAGGCGCTGCTCGGCCGCGCCCTGCGCGAGACGGCGGTCTTCCCCGTGGAACTGAGCGAGGAGGCCTTTGCCGAGCAGTTGGCGGCCCTGCGCAGTCCAAGCGCCAAGCCGAAGTGCGACTAGAGCCGACCGTCTCTATCTCTTTAATGGGGATCGGATGGCTCTAACGAACCCTTGGCACATGACACAAGCAAAGCGGTCACAGAACACCATAAGATGAAGCCAAGTAGCACCGAATCCACTTGACCCCAAAAGCAGGACTCGTGCTATTGAGGCAAGAGAAGACCGTAGTTTAGCCAACCTCGGGTCGTGACGGCATGCCGAACCTTTCCAGGAAGCCGCACGACGGCGTTCCCCGGCGGGGCAGAAGCGTTGCGGAGCCAGAGCACGATCACCCGCAGGATTGCGACACCCCAGTCGCTTCGCCGTCAGGAACGCCCACCATGCGCCCGCACGCTCCGCTCGCCCCGGCCAACTATCAGCAGATCTTCGACCGTGCGCCCAACGCTGCGGCCATCCTCAGTCCCGATCTGACCATTCTCGACTGCAATCAGGCCTACGAGGCCGCCGGCGGCATACAGCGCGAAGCGATTATCTCCCGGCCGGTCTTCTCCACCTTCCCCGGCCACGGATCGCCGGGCGAGAAGGTCCTGCGCGCCTCCTTCGCCTACGTCATCGCCCACCGCCGGCCGCACCACATTCCACTGCTGCACTATCCGGTGACGGTGCCGCAGGCACCAGAGGGGGCCTACATCCAGGATCGCTACTGGATGATCTCCAACCTGCCGCTGCTGAACGACGAGGGCGAGCTTTGGGCCATCCTGCATCAGCCGACCGACATCACCGAACTCGCCCAGCAGCAGGAAATCCAGCCGCCGGCCGAACCGGATGATCAGACCTCTGGTGCGCGCCGAGGAACCACAGAAAGGGCGGAGGATTCGAGCCCTGCGACAAACTCACTAGAGAGTTGGGCTCGTGATGTGCAGCGGATTCTTTCGGCCGAGCGTGCGCACCTGCAACAGCTCTTCCAGCAGGCGCCGGGCTTCATCTGCGTGCTGCGCGGCCCGGAGCACATCTACGAACTGGCCAATGACGCCTACTACCAGCTCATCGGCCACCGCCGGATCATCGGTCATCCTCTGGCGCAGGTGCTGCCCGAAGTGGTCGGCCAGGGCTTCCTGGCCAAGCTCGACCGCGCCTTCACAACCGGCGAGCCCTTCATCGGCCGCGCCGTCCCGATCAAGCTGCAGCGGGTGGCCGGCGGCGGCCTGGAACAGCGCTACATCGATCTGATCTACCAGCCGATCCGCGAGCTCGAGGGCGCGATCAGCGGCATCTTCGTGCAGGGACACGACGTCACCGAAGCCCACGAACTGGCGCAGGAGGTATCCTATCAGGCCGCCCACGACTCCCTGACCGGCCTCAGCAACCGGCGCGGCCTGGCGCAGGCCATCATCGACATCGAGCGGCATCCGGGCCCGCACGCGCTGCTCTATATGGATCTGGATCACTTCAAGATCGTCAACGACCGCTGCGGCCACGCCGCCGGCGATGCGCTCCTGCAGCAGGTGGCCACCCTGCTACGCCGGTCCGTCGGCGAGAAAGTCCTGCTCGCCCGCCTGGGCGGAGACGAGTTCGCCCTGGTCCTGCGGCTGAGCGACGAGGCAGGCGCTCTCAATCTCGCCCAGCGTCTCTGTCGCGAGGTCAGGGAACTCGACTTCTTCTGGGAGGGCCAGCGCTACGGGGTGACCATCAGCATCGGCCTGGTTCTCTTCGGCCGGGACCATGGGCTGAGCTACGCCGAAGCGCTCAGTCTTGCCGACGCCGCCTGCTTTCTAGCGAAAGAGAAGGGACGCAACAGAACCCAGCTCAGCAAGCCCAGCGACATCGATATCAGCAGGCAGCAGCGGGACATGGACTGGAACAAGAGGCTGCAGGACGCCCTGCGCGAGGACAGGATCGTCCTCTTCGCCCAGTCGATTGTGCAGTTGCAGACGGATCAGATCGATGGCGTCAGGCGCTGGGAGGTGCTCACCCGCCTCCAGGAAGCCGAGGGACCCTTGATTCCACCGGACAGCTTCGTCCCCGCCGCGGAGCGCTTCGGCCTGATCACGCAGCTCGATGCCTATGTCCTGCGCCGGATCTTCGCCCTGATCGCGCAGATGCAACCGGAAGCCCGCTGCCGTGTTCGCTACTCGGTCAATCTCTCCGGCCTCACTCTTGGCTCCGCCGACTTCCTCGCCCTGGTCGACGATCTGCTTGCGGCTTTCCCCCAGGTACAGCCGGAACAGATCTGCTTCGAGGTGACGGAAACAGCCGCGATCTACAACCTGCAGCAGACCGCCACCGTCATGCAGCACCTGGTGGACCGGGGCTTCCGCTTCGCGCTGGACGATTTCGGCAGCGGCATGGCCTCCTTCTCCTACCTGAAGCAGCTGCCGGTGCATGCGGTGAAGATGGACGGCGCCTTGATCGAACGCAGCCTGACCAGTTCCACCGATGCGCTGATCGTCGAATCCATCACCCGCATCGCCCACAACATGGGGATCAGTGTGGTGGCCGAGTCCGTCGCCTCTACGGAAGCGCTCAACCATCTTCGGGCCCTGGGCGTCGACTTCGGCCAGGGCTTCCATCTGCACCCGCCGGAGCGGCTGGGCAACACCGCGGGCATGGACCAGACCTCCGACGATGACAGCAGGCAACAGGCCTCCTGACAGCCCGGCCGCCACCGCGTGGAATGCTGCGCGCAACTGTGAAGCACTGGTTGCGCGGTTTCAGACTGCTGGATAGGTTAGACCCGATCGCAGTTGAGCGGGAACAAACACCCCCCGCTCAATCGCGTGGATCGGGTCTACTTTCAAAGAGATTTGCTGCCGCGCAGGGGCTGCGGTCAGCACAAGATCGATAAACTTACACTCGGAGGAGAGCATGTCCTGGATGGTTGGTTCCCGTTTTTCGCGACGCGCAGCGCTTGGATTCGGCGTTGCCATGGCCGCTGCAGTCGCGGTCATGCAGCCCGGCACCTCCTCGGCGCAGGAGACGGTCAAGCTGGGTGCGCTGATCCCGCTCACTGGCGGCCTGCAGTCCTATGGTGAGGGATCGATGCGCGGTGTGCGCATGGCGGTGCAGCAGGTGAATGCCGCTGGTGGTCTGCTCGACGGCCGTGAGGTGGAACTGGTGGTCGGCGACACCCAGACCAGCCCACAGCCGGCGGTGGACTCGGCACAGCGACTGGTATCGGTGGAAGGCGTGGCGGGCATCGTTGGCGCACTCGGCTCCGGCAACACCATTCCGGTGGCGCAGACCGTCTCCTCGACCAACAGCATTCCGCAGATCTCCAACGCCTCGACGGCACCGGCGCTCACCACGCTGGAGGATGACGACTTCCTGTTCCGCACCGTTCCCTCGGATGCCTATCAGGGCGTGGCCCTGGCGCAGATCGCGGCCGAGGCCGGCGACACCAACGTCGCCGTGCTCTACGTCAACAACGACTATGGCGAAGGCCTGGCCGAGGCCTTCGAGGAGGCACTGACCGAGGCCGGCGGCACCGTCACCCGCTCCGAGGCTTTCGAACCGAACCAGGCCTCCTATCGCAGCGAGCTTTCCGGGCTGGCCGGCACCGGAGCCGAGGCCCTGGTGCTGATCGCCTATCCCGACGACGGCGGCCTGACCATCGTGCGCCAGTCGCTTGAGGAAGGCCTTTTCGATCGCTTCGTCTTCACCGACGGCATGAAGGCCGAGGGCCTGCTGACCGAGATCGGCGCCCAGTATCTGGAAGGGGCCTACGGCACCGCCGCCCGCGGCGTGCAGAGCGAGGCCAGCGAGCTCTGGCGTGCGGCCTACGAAGCAGAGTACGGCGAACTGCCGCCGCTGCCCTACATCGATTCCGCCTATGACGCGGCCATGATCCTGCTCCTGGCCATCGAGAAGGCGGGCAGCACCGATGGCACCGCCATTCGCGACGCCATCCGCGAGGTCTCCAACGCCCCGGGCGAAGTCATCCTTCCGGGCGAAGTGGAAAAGGCACGCGAGTTGATCGCAGCCGGCACCGACATCGACTATCTCGGCGCCGCCGGCGACCAGGAGTTCGACGAGAACGGTGACGTCTCCGGCACCTTCGAGCACTGGGCGATCCAGGACGGCGAGATCGCCACCGTGCGGGTCTTCGACCCCAGCGCCGAGTAATACAGACCGCGCAGGCTGCGGTCTGACAAGGAACCCAAGCCGGAGGCCACGGCAGGAGCCGCAGCTTCCGACAGGGGCCCGTACCGAAGCACCGGTGCGGGCCCCTTGTTTTCGTAAATGATGCTTTTCGTCATCTGGTCTGTGCTGCTGGCGCTGGGCGACCGCAGGACCCAAGGATAGAGTGACGGCATGAGCCTCCTGCGCCGCCTTCGCCCCCCTTCCCAGCGCGCTTCGCTGCCAGTTGCCCGCTCCGCTGCGGCCGAGGCCTGGCTTGTGGAACTGCGCGCCACGCTGCGGCTGGCCGGGCCGCTGGTGTTGATGCAGCTGGGCCAGGTCGGCATCCACACCACCGACGTGGTCATGATGGGGCGGCTGGGCCCGGAAGCCCTCGCGGCCGGCAGCCTGGCGATGCACTGGTTCATCCTGCCCTGGCTTTTCTGCCTGGGCGTGCTCAGTGGCGTGCCGGCCCTGGCCGCACAGGCGCTGGGCGCGCGCGACCGCCGCGGCGTCCGCCGCACCGTGCGCCAGGGACTGTGGCTGGCCATGGGACTCTCGCTGCCGGCCATGCTGCTGCTCTGGCAAACGCCGGCGCTGCTGCGTCTGGTGGGACAGGACCCGGGCCTGGCGGACACCGCCGGCGGTTATGCCCGCATGGCGCTCTGGGGCTTCGTGCCCTCCATGGGCTTTGTGGTGCTGCGCGGCTTCGTCTCCGCCCTCTCGCGGCCCGTTTCGGCCATGGTGGCCATGCTCGGCGCCGTGCTGCTCAACGCCCTGGTCAACTACGGCCTGATCTTCGGAAACTTCGGCCTGCCCCGGATGGAGGTGGCCGGCGCCGGCCTTGGCTCGGCCCTGGTGCAGACCGTCATGTTCCTTGGCATGCTGGCCTATGTGCAGCGCGAGCGACGCCTGCGGCGCTACTACCTGCTGGCCCGCTTCGGGCGCAGCGACTGGCCGCGCATGCGCGCACTGCTGCGGGTGGGCTGGCCCGTGGGGTTCATCCTGCTGTTCGAGGTGGGACTGTTCACCTCCGGCACATTCATGATGGGCTGGGTCGGCACTGCCGCCCTGGCCGCCAGCGCCGTGGCCGCCCAGTGCACCCACGTCACCTTCATGGTGCCGTTAGGGGTGGGCCAGGCGGCCTCGGTGCGCGTCGGCCTGGCCGCCGGAGGGCGCGACCCCGAAGGCGTCCGCCGGGCCGGCTGGAGCGCGCTCGCCCTGGGCACGGCTTTCATGTGTATCGCCGCGCTGGCCTTCTGGCTGCTGCCCGAAACCCTGATGGGGCTCTTCCTCGACCTCTCCGATGTCGAGAACGCCGCCGTGATCGCGCTCGGCATCCGCTTCCTGGCCGTGGCCGCGCTCTTCCAGGTGGCGGACGGCGCCCAGGTTATCGGCACTTCGGTGCTGCGCGGCCTCTCCGACACGCGTGTGCCCATGGTCTACAGCGCCGTCGGCTACTGGATCATCGGCTTCGCCTCGGCCTGGCTGCTGACCTTTCCGCTCGGCGTGGGGGGCGTCGGCATCTGGATCGGCTGGGCGCTGGGCCTGTCCGCCACCGCCATCCTGCTGGTGCGCCGCTTCGCCCGGCGTGAACGCCTGGCCCTGCTGGAGCGGGCGCAGACCTCATGAGCGAGCGCATTCGCGTCGACCGCCTGCTGCTGGATCGCGGGCTGGCGGAAAGCCGCAGCCGGGCCCAGGCCCTGATCGCCGCCGGCAAGGTGGAATGCGACGGCCGGGTCATTACCAAGCCAGGCGAGCAGCTGCCGGTCGACGCGCCGCTCGCCATCACCGGCCGCGACCACCCCTGGGTGTCGCGCGGCGGGCTCAAGCTGGCCCACGGACTGGAACACTTCGACATCGATCCACGTAACGCCGTCTGCCTCGACATCGGCGCCTCGACCGGCGGCTTCACCGACGTGCTGCTGCACCACAGCGCGCGGCGGGTCTATGCCGTCGACGTGGGCCGCGATCAGTTGGCGGCAAATCTGCGCGCCGATCCGCGGGTGGTCTCACTGGAGGGGGTCAATGCCCGCTATCTGGACGCGGCGCAGATCGGCGACGCGGTGGACCTGCTGGTCTGCGACGCCAGCTTCATCTCCCTCACCCTGCTGCTGCCCGCCGGCTTGGAACTGGTCGCCCCCGGCGGACGGCTCCTGGTTTTGGTGAAACCGCAGTTCGAGCTGGAGCGCGAGGCCCTGGGCAAGGGCGGCGTGGTGCGTGACCCGACACTGCACCAGCGCGCCTGCGCCCGGGTACGGGACTGGCTGGCCGCGCGCTCGGGCTGGGAGATCCTGGGGCTGACCGACAGCCCGATCACCGGCCCCAATGGCAATCGCGAGTTCCTGCTGGCCGCCCGGAAGCTCGGGCCGTGAGGAGAACGAGCAGGCAGTGCGACGCCGACAGGGCACACCCCGCCGTCACTGCGAGCGACCGCAGGGAGCGCGGCAGTCCAGGGCCACAGGCAGCCGCCCTAGATTGCCGCGTCGGCTTCGCCTCCTCGCAATGACAGTTGTGATAAAGGGCCCCTCCCAGACCAACCACCGTCCAGCGGAGTTAGGGGTTCGCAGTGACGGCGCTTTGGGCTTTGCCGGCGACCCATTGGAGCGAGAGTGGGACCCGATCACTCGCCTGAGCCGAGCGCCGGGGCCTGCAGCACGCTCTCGCGCGGATCGGCCGAGAAGGGTGCCAGAGCCTGCCGCAACGGGCGCAGCAGCGCCTGCAGCTCGACCAGCAGGCGCAATGCCTCGGCTTCGCCTGCGGTGCTTCCCGAAAGTTCACCCCGCAGCAGGTCC
Organism: Aquibaculum sediminis; assembly: GCF_040712085.1. Classification (NCBI taxonomy): domain Bacteria; kingdom Pseudomonadati; phylum Pseudomonadota; class Alphaproteobacteria; order Rhodospirillales; family Rhodovibrionaceae; genus Aquibaculum; species Aquibaculum sediminis. The sequence goes on along the minus strand of NZ_JBFCVK010000013.1, from coordinate 36,353 downwards.
GTGAGCAGCGCCCCGAAGCCCCGCCCCCGCTCGGCGTAGTCCAGCAGCACCAGCGGCCTCTCCGGCTCCAGCCCGGCCTCGCGCGCCGCCGCCCTCGCCGCTTCGCGCAGGCCACCCAGTTCGTCCACCAGGCCGAGGGCCAGGGCCTGCTCTCCAGTGAAGACCCGGCCGCCCACCACCGCCTCGAGCGCGGCACCCTCCAGGTCTCGGCCCTCCGCCACCTTGGCGGTGAAATCGGCGTAGGTGCGGTCGAGGCTGGCCTGGAAGTGCTCCCACTGTTCGGGCGTGAAGTCCCGGTTGGTGGACCAGATGCCAGCGTTGCGCCCGGCCTGCACCCCGTCCCAGCTCAGGCCCAGGTGCGGCCAGAAGTCAGCCAGCACCGGCTTGCCGCCGGCGACGCCGATGGAGCCGGTGAGACTTCCCCCCTGAGCCAAGAGCGGCTGGCCGGCCACGGCGACATAGTAGCCGCCGCTGGCCGCAACGCTGCCCAGGGAAACTGCAACGGGCTTGCCGGCCTCGCGCACCTGCTGCACCGCGCGCCAGAGCATGTCCGAGGCCACCGGCGAGCCCCCGGGGCTGTCGATGCGCAGCACCGCGGCTGCGATCTCTTCGTCCTCGGCAACTGCCCGCAACTGCCCGACCAAGGCCTCGGCACCGGTCACCCCCGGCGCCAGCCCTTCGGTCTCACCGCCCAGGCGCAGCGGCCCCTCGAGATAGAGCAGCGCAATCGTCGCGGCATCGGCTGCCGGTTCCGGTGCGCCGTCCAGGTAGTCCTGCACCCCGACCAGGCCTGCAGCGTCCCCGGCCGCCTCCCCGGCTGCATCCAGGGCCGCGGCCTCGAAGCGGTCGCGATAGTCGAGACGATCCACCAGACCGGCCTCCAGCGCCGCCTCGGCGGTGTATGGACCCGCATTGATCCGGTCCGCGGCTTCGGCGGGACTCAGGCCGCGCCCCTCAGCCACGGCGGCGGCAAGCTGCTCGTAGTGCGAGTCGACCACTGCCTGCAGATTCTCGCGTACCGGCTCAGCGAGCTCGCGCCGATTCGCCAGATCGACCAGCCCCTTCCAGTCCTCGCGCTGGTCCGCCTGCACCCGCAGGTCCCAGTCGTCGAGCAGATCGCGCAGGAAGGGCTGCTCCAGGTGATAGCCCAGCAGATCGAGGTCACCCGAGGGCTGCAGCCAGATCTCCTCCAGGCCCGTGGCAAGGTGGTAGTGCTCGTTGCCGTCGCCGGCCTCACCGAAACTCTCGGCAAAGCCCATGGCGAAGCGTCCCGACTCGCGGAAGCGAAGGAGCGCGCCGCGCATCTCCTGCGCCTGTGCCGGCGACAGCGCGCCATAGCCCAAGCGCAGCGCCACCCCTTCAACCCGCGGATCCTCGGCGCCGCGCTCCAGCGCTTCCAGAACCTGGTTCAGGCTGGGGGTGCCGTCGAGACCCGGCAGCCCCAAGGGCCCCTGGCTCGGGCCTTCGCGCAAGCCCTCGGCGGTGTCGAGAGTGAGCACCATGCGCTCGGGCAAGCCGTCGTCATCGGCCAGGCGCCAGTCGCGCACCTCCTGCCAGAAGAACCAGAGGCCGATGGCGACCACGACCAGCACCAGTCCCAGGGTGGCCAGCAGCGCCACCAGGGACTTCAGCAGGAAGAGCAGGATCCGGTCCACGTCAGTCCCTTCCCGTCCGGCCGCTGCAGGCTGAGCCGCTCATTCAGGCAGCGCTCGTTTCTGCAAGGTGGCTCAGGGCGGTCTGCACGCCGCCGCGCTGATGCGGCACGCCGGCCAGGCCCAGGCCCATCTCCACGCCCGACAGGGTGCCGGCGAGGGTCAGATCATTGAAGTCGCCCAGATGGCCGATGCGGAAGACCTTGTCGGCCAGCCGGCCCAGCCCGGCGCCCAGCGACATGTCGAACCGCTCCAGGATCGTCTGCCGCAGCGCGTCCGCGGAGTGCCCTTCGGGTACGAGGACGGCGGTCAGGCAGTTGGAATGCTCCGCGGGATTGCGGCAGAGCACCTCAAGACCCCAGGCCTGCACCGCCCGACGGGTCGCCTCGCCGTGGCGGGCGTGGCGGGCGAAAACCTGCTCCAGCCCCTCCTCCTGCAGCATGGCAAGCGCCTCGCGCAGGCCGTAGAGCAGGTTTGTCGCCGGGGTGTAGGGGAAGAAGCCGCGGGCGTTCGGCCCCAGCATCTCCTCCCAGCGCCAGTAGGACCGGGGCAGCCCGGCCTGCTTGGAGGCGGTCAGCGCCTTCTCGCTCACGGCATTGAAGGAGAGGCCCGGCGGCAGCATCAGCCCCTTCTGGGAGCCGGCCACGGTGACGTCCACGCCCCATTCGTCGTGGCGATAGTCGATCGAGCCGAGCGAAGAAATGGTGTCCACCAACAGCAGCGCACCATGTTCGGCGCGGTCCATGGCCCGGCGCAGGCCGGGAATGTCGCTGGTGACGCCGGTGGAGGTCTCGTTGTGCACGGCGCAGACCGCCTTGATCGCGCCCTCCCGGTCTTCCGTCAGGCGCGCTTCCACCTGCGCCACGTCCACACCGCTGCGCCAGTCGCCGGGCAGCAGTTCCACCTCCAGCCCCAGGCGCTCGGCCAGCTGCTTCCAGAGCGTTGCGAACTGCCCCGTCTCGAACATCAGCACCCGGTCGCCGGCGGAGAGCGTGTTGACCAGCGCCGCCTCCCAGGCCCCAGTACCCGATGCGGGATAGATGACGACCGGGCCCCGTGTGCCGAACACCGGCTTCAGCCCCTCCAGCACCTCGGCCCCGAGGCGGGCAAAGTCCGGCCCGCGGTGATCGATGGTGGGCGCGTCGATGGCCCGCAGCACCCGATCCGGCACGTTGGTGGGACCGGGAATCTGCAGAAAATGGCGACCGCTGTGATAGGTCATGGGGGCTGGTCCTCGAACTGTCTCTCACCCTTTGCGTGCGGACATTCAATGCATGTCCGCCCCGCCACGGCAAGCCGGGCCAGCGGCCGCGCGCCCCCGCTCAGAGTTCGAGGCTGTTGCCCTCGTTCAGCCCCACGACCAGCCAGTCACAGCGTCCGCCCTCGGCACAAAAGGCGAGGATACCCTCGGGCGTAGCCACGAAGGAGCCGCAGCGTTCGTCATTGCTGTCGCCCAATTGGTGGCAGAAACGCTCCTCCTCGACGCGCCAGGAACCGGCCATCACCTCGGTGGCGCGCCGCTCGCGCTGTCGCTGGCTGCCCGAGGGGTCATAGTAGGAGGCAAAGAGTTGCGGCGTGCCGCCCACCGGCTCCCAGAAGGCGGTGTTGCCGGCAAGGTGGCTGCGCACCTCCTCGCTGCTCACCTCCTCCATGCCTTCGCCGGCGAGCAGCTCCGCCTTGGTCATGGTGCCGGCGCCCTGGGGCGAGGGTTCGGAAGAGGCGGAATCCCCCTCCCCTGTGGTCTGGCAGGCCCCCAGCAGCAGCGCCGTACCGAGGGCGAAAATCGTGAGACCGAGCTTCATGCAAACCTTCCTTAATCCATGCGTCCTTCGCGCCGTCCTTGACCGCTTTCCGGCACCGGAAGATGCCGCCGGGCCGGGCGCGACGCGGGTCTTGCCAAAGGCCAAACCCGATGCTACTCACCTGCCGCGCCGCCGGGAACCCCGCAGTCCCGAAATTCGGCGCAGGTAAGGGCGCGTAGCTCAGCGGGAGAGCACTACGTTGACATCGTAGGGGTCGCTGGTTCAATCCCAGCCGCGCCCACCACCTAACTTCCTGAAAAATCGGCCACATCAAAGCTACCGATCAGGCAGTTCAAGAATCCCCTTTTTCCGTGTCACCACGACGTCAGCAAGACGCACGCGCAACAGCATATTTAGGACGCTCTATGGCCTCAAGATTGAGTGAGGAAGGCGACGCTGGTATAAGGGCGAGGGAGAAATTTGCATGCTGCGATTTCCGTTTGACGAGAAAAAAGCTCTGGAGGCCGTGGTCCTGGTCGCGAAGGCTTGGCCGGGCATCACCCCTTTTTATGCCGCAAAGATCTTTTTCCTCGCCGACAAGAACCATCTAAGCCGGTACGGCCGCCCGGTTGTCGGAGATCGCTACATCGCGATGCAGAACGGTCCGGTGCCCTCGGTCATCTACGACTGGTTCAAGGGCAACCTCGATCTCATGGAGGACCCTGCGGCCATCAGCGACGCTGTCGAGTTCAATCACAATAGGCGTCCCCCCACTGCCACAGCTAAGCGTGCCGCCGATCTCTCATACTTCTCACCGTCGGACGTGGCCGCGCTCGAGCAGGCCGTCGCCTTTTGCCGCGGGAAAGACTTCGGCTATCTCTCGTCGGTCACCCACCGTGACCCCTCCTGGCAGGCAGCAAACCTGAACTGCGAAATGGATCCACTGCTGATGATCGAGGGCGATCAGCGCGAAAGCCTCGTTCTAGTGGCTGAGGAATTTGCGCAGTATGGCGTCGCTTGAGGTAGGTCATGTCTACGTGGTCAGAACCACGCTGAACAAGCCTCTGCCCAAGGACAAGATAACCATCTGCGTCGCCGCGGGAGAAAACTACTTCCTCTGGTTCAATACCAAACCGCAGCCGCACGGCTTCGGTCAACTTCCTTGCACGGCCGAAGACCACCCCGCACTCAGCCACGACTGTTATCTCGACCTCTCCAGGTTGACCTGCTTCTCGCCCAACGAGATCGCGACGGCTCGTCATCGGGGAACGATATCGGATGCCTTGCGCGAACGAATCGTGCAGATGGTGGAGGCGGGCATCGAGACACTGCCTACACGTCATGCCCAATTGATCCGGGATGCGTTCTCTCGGCGCTGAAGCCGGCCGAACAGGTCTTGGTGCCCCTGGAGGGACTCGAACCCCCACTCCTCTCGGAACGCGATTTTGAGTCGCGCGCGTCTACCGGTTCCGCCACAGGGGCCGAACACCAAGCGGGCCGCAGTCTAATCGAGGCGCGGGCCAATGCAAGCAACAGGTGGCGGGGCGCGGGGGCCGGGAGCGGTCGCGCTGATCGAGGTACATGCGGCTCCATCGATCGGCCTTTTACTGTCATAACAATGACTTCGCTCGGGCCTGCGCACTGAAGCAAGCGCGCTTTTCCCTTGAAACATTCCTGCCTCTGCCTACTTCTTCCCCACATCGCTTGCTTGAGAAACAGAAAATCTCGGGGCCGCGGCGGAACATCGGCCGGGCAAGAGGGAGACTTTACGCGCCCGCCCTCATTTCGGTGGCGCCCCACACGAAAGGAGCAGACCGCCGAACCCATGTGTGGAATTGTCGGTGAGATTCGTTTTGACGGCGCCGAGGCCAACCTCGCGCGCGTCCATGCCATGTCCGAACACATCGCCAGGCGCGGGCCAGACGCCCTGGGCGTCTATTCCCAGCGCGGGCTGGCTGTCGCCCACCGGCGGCTGAAAATCATCGACCACGCGGAGCGCTCCCAGCAGCCGATGCTCGACCCCCAACTGGGGCTGGGCGTCGTCTACAACGGCGCAATCTACAACTTCGCCGAGCTCAAGCAGGAGCTGGAGGGCTTCGGTTACCACTTCTTCACCAACGGCGACACCGAGGTCATCCTCAAGGCCTATCACGCCTGGGGCCGCGACTGCGTGACCCGCTTCGCCGGCATGTTCGCCTTCTGCCTCTGGGAGCGGGACTCGGGTCGCGTCCTGCTGGCGCGCGACCGCCTGGGCATCAAGCCGCTCTATCTCTCGGAAGTGCCCGGCGGCCTGCGTTTCGCCTCCAACCTGCCGGCCCTGGCCAAGAGCGGCGGCGTCGACACCAGCGTCGACCCCGAGGCGCTGAACCACTACATGAGCTTCCATGCCGTGGTGCCGGCGCCCTGGACCATCCTCAAGGGCGTGCGCAAGCTGCCGCCCGCAACCACCCTGCAGATCGAGCCCGACGGCACGCGCGACCAGCGCTCCTACTGGGAGCTCTCCTTCGGCCCGCAGCCGGGGGACGAGTCCCTCAGCGAGCGCGACTGGCAGGATCTGGTGCTGGAAAAGATGCGCGCGGCGGTCAAGCGGCGTCTCGTCGCCGACACCCCCGTCGGCGTGCTGCTCTCCGGCGGCGTGGACTCCTCGCTGGTGGTCGGCCTGCTGGCCGAGGCAGGCCAGAGCGGCCTGCAGACCTTCTCCGTCGGCTTCGAGACCGTGGGCGAGGAGGTCGGTGACGAGTTCATGTACTCGGACATCATCGCCGAGCGCTATGGCACCAACCATCACAAGATCTTCGTCGATAGCCGCGAGCGGCTGCTGCCCAGCCTGCCCGACTGCATCGCCTCCATGTCGGAGCCCATGGTCAGCCACGACGCCATCGGCTTCTTCCTGCTCTCGCAGGAGGTCTCGAAGCATGTGCGGGTGGTCCAGTCCGGCCAGGGTGCCGACGAGATCTTCGGCGGCTATCACTGGTATCCGCCGATGCTGGAGAGCCGGGACCCGGTGGCCGACTATGCTCGCGTCTTTTTCGACCGCGACCATCGCGGCTTCGCCGAGGCGGTGAACCCGGAACTGGTCGGCGAGGACCATGCCCGGCGCTTCGTCGAGGAGCACTTCGCCCGCGCCCGGGCCAGCCGGCCGGTGGACAAGGCGCTGCACATCGACACCACGGTGATGCTGGTGGACGATCCGGTGAAGCGGGTCGACAACATGACCATGGCCTGGGGCCTGGAGGCGCGCGTGCCCTTCCTGGACCACGAGCTCGTGGAACTGGCCGCGCGCATCCCGGCGGAGCAGAAGATCCGCGAGGGCGGCAAGTACGTCCTCAAGGAAGCCTCGCGCCAGGTGATCCCCGAAGCGGTGATCGACCGTCCCAAGGGCTACTTCCCGGTCCCGGCGCTCAAGTACCTGGAGGGTGAGGCGCTGAACTTCGTGCGCGGCGTACTCGACGACCCGCAGGCCCGCAGCCGCGGCCTCTTCCGGGAGGACTACGTGCAGCAGTTGCTCCAGGCCCCCAGCGAACACATCACGCCGCTTGGCGGCTCGAAGCTGTGGCAGATCGCCCTGCTCGAGTCGTGGATGCAAACCCACGAACTGTGAGCCCCTCCGCCATGCAGGATGAGGAAGACGAGGTCATGCTTCCGCGTAGTGAAATGGTCGCCCGCCATCAGCCACCCCCGACGCAGAGCGACATCATTCTCGACTGCGGCTGGGGCCGGCTGCTTTTCGCCCAGACCTTCGCCGATGGGGAAGCGCTGCTGGACGCGCTGCTCAGCGAGGAGGAAGGCCGCCGCGACATCGCCTTCTATGTGGACGATCCGCATGTACTGCTGTCGCGCCGACCGCAGCAGATCTTCCTCGACCCCTCCCACACCTACCGCCTCGACCTGCACCGGGAACTGCCGGAGGAGCGCGATCCCCCCTTCGTCATCCGGCCGCTGGAAAGCCTCGCCGATGCCGAGGCGCTCAACCACTGCTATGCCCGGCGCGGCATGGTGGAGGTCGACCGGGACTTCCTGCTCGCCTGCCGCGGCGACGAGCGCTATCTGCACCTGGTGGCCTGCGATGCGGCCTCCGGCGAGGTTCTGGGCACGGTCACCGGCATCGACCATGAGGCGGCTTTCGGCGACCCGGAGCGCGGCTCCAGCCTCTGGTGCCTGGCGGTGGACAGCCAGGCGCCCTATCCGGGCATCGGTGTGTCGCTCGTGCTGGATCTCGCCCGGCGTCTGAAGGCGCGCGGGCGCGCCTTCGTCGACCTATCGGTGCTCTACGACAACAGTGAGGCCATCGCGCTTTACGAGAAGCTGGGCTTCTATCCTGTGCAGCGCTTTGCGCTGAAGACCCGCAACTCCATCAACGAGAAGCTCTACATCGGCCCGCCGCCGGAAGAGACCCTCAACCCCTATGCCCGCATCATCGTCGACGAGGCGCGCCGCCGCGGCATCGCCGTGGAGATCCTGGATGCCGAGGGCGGCTTCTTCCGCCTGACCCACGGCGGCCGCTCCATCGTCTGCCGGGAATCGCTGTCGGAACTGACCACCGCCGTGGCCATGAGCCGCTGCGACGACAAGGCGGTCACGCACCGCATCCTGGCGGGTGAAGGCCTGAAGGTACCGGCGCAGCAGAAGGCGGGCACGCCGGAGGAGAACGCGGCCTTCCTCAAGAAGCACGGCCGGGTGGTGGTCAAGCCCCTGCGCGGCGAGCAGGGCCAGGGCGTGGCCGTGGACCTGCAGCGGGCGACGGATGTGGAAGCCGCCGTCGCCACCGCGCGTCAGCACTGCGACACCGTGCTGCTCGAGCAGTTCGTCGAAGGCCAGGACCTGCGCATCATCGTCATCAACTTCCAGGTCGTCGCTGCGGCGGTGCGGCGACCGGCGGAGGTCATCGGCACCGGGCGGCACAGCGTGGCGCAGCTGATCGAAAAGCAGAGCCGACGCCGCGAGGCCGCCACCCAGGGCGAAAGCCACATCCCCCTGGACGAGGAGACCGAGCGTTGCGTCAAGGCGGCCGGCCACATCATGGAATCCGTGCTGCCCGAGGGGGAAACCCTCGTGGTGCGCAAGGCCGCAAACCTGCACACCGGCGGCACGATCCACGACGTCACCGAGCAGCTGCATCCCGAACTGGAGGAGGCGGCTGTCCAGGCGGCGCGGGCGCTGGACATTCCCGTGGTGGGCCTCGACTTCCTGGTGCCCAGCCCGGAAGGCAGCGACTATGTGATCATCGAGGCCAACGAGCGTCCCGGGCTGGCCAACCACGAGCCGGCACCCACCGCACAACGCTTCATGGACTTACTGTTCCCTCATCTGGCAAGCTAGGGTCCATGGACCTACACCAGATACCCACCGGCTTCAGCCAAGACCTGCCGCAAGCCCTTCCCATCGACATGGACTACCTCCAGCAGGTGATGCTCGCCCTGCTGGAGCTGCCCAGCCCCACCGGCTACACCGACCAGGTGGTGCACTGGACCTGCGAGGAGCTTGAGCGCCTGGGGGTCGAATTCGAACTGACCCGCCGCGGCGCCATCCGCGCCAACATCCAGGGCAGCCGCCGCGCCCCGGACCGGGCCATCGTGGCGCACCTGGACACCATCGGGGCCATGGTCTCCGGCCTGAAAGACAATGGCCGGCTGGTCATCACGCCCATCGGCACCTGGTCGAGCCGCTTTGCCGAGGGCGCGCGGGTCACTGTCTATACCGATCAGGGCTCGCGCAGCGGCACCATCGTCCCACTCCTGGCGTCCGGCCATGCCTTCGACACCGCCGTCGACACCCAGCCGGTCACCTGGGACCAGGTGGAACTGCGCCTCGACGAGCAGGTCTACTCCCGCACCGATTTGGAGATGCTGGGCCTGGCGGTGGGCGACTTTGTCGCCGTGGACGCCAACCCACGCGTCACGCCGGCCGGCTTCATCGATTCCCGCCACCTTGACGACAAGGCCGGCGTGGCCTGCCTGCTGGCCGCGGTCAAGGCGGTGATGGACTCCGGCGTGGTGCTGCCGGTGGACTGCCATCCGCTCTTCACCATCTCCGAGGAGGTGGGGGTCGGCGCCTCGGCGGTGCTGCACCAGGACGTGGCCGAGATGGTCGCCATCGACACCGCGCCCCAGGCGCCGGGGCAGGAGTCGATCGAGACCCGGGTCACCATCGGCATGCGCGACTCCTCCGGGCCTTTCGACTGGCACCTGACGCGCAAGCTGATCGCGCTGTCCCAGGTCAACTCCATCGCCCATGTGCGCGACGTCTTCCGCTTCTATCGCTGCGACGCGGCAGCGGCCCTGGAGGCGGGCAACGACATCCGCACCGCCATCGTCTGCTTCGGCACCGACGCGACCCACGGCTATGAGCGCACGCACCTGCACGCCCTGGAAGGCGTCGCGCGCCTGCTCTCCGCCTACATGCAGGCTCCGCCGGTCTCCTCCAGCGACCAGCGCAAGCTGGCCCATCGCGAGGACTTCAACCAGCAGCCCATGGAAGAGGCCGGGGAACACCCGGACCCCGGCCCGGAAGCCGCCACCGCCCAGACCGAGCCCTACCCCGAGGCCTGGCGCAACAGCTGAGGCTGTCAGCCCCGAACCTCATAGCGGCAGCAATCCCTCCCTGTCGGTGTCTTCGGCAGGCGTGAGCAGGGATGAAAGCGTCACCCCCAGCAGGCGCACGCCCTTGGGCACCGGCAGCAGGGCCGAAAGCAGGGCGACGCTGACCGCTTCCAGTTCCTCGCGGTTCGCCACCGGCTGCAGCAGCGTGCGGCTGCGGGTGATCTGGCGGAAATCGGCGTACTTCACCTTCAAGGTCACGGTGCGCCCGCGCAGGCCCGCCTGTTCGCAGTGTTTCCAGACCTTGTCCAGGATCGGCTGCAGGGCCGCCCGCAGGTCCTCCGGGGTGTAGAGGTCCTCGAAGAAGGTGTTCTCCGCGCCCAGGGATTTGCGCACCCGATCCGGTTTCACCGGTCGACGGTCGATGCCGCGGGAAATCCAGTAGTAGTGCGGCCCGGCCTTGCCGAAATGCGCCTGCAGGAAGGCGAGGCTGCAGCCGCGCAGATCGCGGCCGCTGTGCAGGCCCAGCCCCTGCATCTTCGCCGTGGTGGCCGGACCGACGCCGTGAAAGCGCCCCACCGGAAGCTCCTCGACGAAAGCCGGGCCCTCGGCCGGCGTGATCACGAAGAGCCCGTCGGGCTTGCGCTGGTCGGAGGCAAGTTTGGCCAGGAATTTGTTGTAGGAGACCCCGGCCGAGGCGGTCAGCCCGGTCTCTGCCCGAATGGCAGCACGGATCGCCTGAGCGATGTGGGTCGCGGAAGGCAGGCCTTTCAGGTTTTCGGTCACGTCGAGATAGGCCTCGTCCAGGGACAAGGGCTCGATCAGGGGCGTGTAGCGGGCGAAGATCTCACGGATCTCCCGCGAAATCGCGCGGTAGACCTCGAAGCGCGGCTTGACGAAAATCAGCTCCGGACATTTGCGCCGCGCCGTGACCGAGGGCATGGCCGAACGTACGCCATAGCGGCGCGCCTCATAGCTGGCGGCGGCCACCACCCCGCGCTCGCGTGCACCGCCCACCGCCACGGGACGACCGCGCAGGCCCCGATCGTCGCGCTGCTCCACCGAAGCGTAGAAGGCGTCCATGTCGATGTGGATGATCTTGCGCAGCGGCTCTGCCTGACCTTGAGCCGCGTTACCCTGCTCTGCTGCCGCCTGTTGCTGCGTCACCGTCGTTGCGCCCGCCACGCACACTGCCTACCTTCAATCCCAGGCGGCAGAGAACTCTTTTCCCCTTTTGTTCGCAAGTCCCTCCCGTGCGAAAGAAGGCCGCGACTGCCTCTCCTGTGCGGAACTGCGGCCCGCACAGGCGATTTATACCGGAGCGAGGTCAGGCAAGGGCGAGAGGTGCGCAGAGCATGGTGATCAACAGTCCGCAAGCATTGCTACTGCACGAGCTGCGCCTGGCCGAGAACGCCGAGGAACAGCTGCGCGACATCATGCCGAGTCTGCTGTCCGCCACGCCCAGCTCCCGGCTGCAGCATTTGCTGGATCAGCGCCGCTGCGAAGGTGAACGGGTGCTGAGCGACATCCGCGGCTGCCTGGAACTCCACAGCGAGGAGGAGGGCCAGGTCCACAACGAACCGATCGCGGCCCTGGTGCAGGACACGCGACGGATGATCGCGGCAGCCGGAACGTCGGAGTTGAAGCAACTCGCAGCCGCGGCGGCCGCCCGCCGCCTGCAGCACCTTTGCCTCGCCGGCTGGGCCAACTTGCACCTGCTCACCACCCGCCTGGGCGATGAACCCGCAGCGGAGCAGCTCGCCAGCGCCCTGGAAGAAGGTCAGCGCTGGGACCGGCAGTTCGGGGATCTTGCCCTGCAGGCAAAGGATCCGGCTGACGGGGAGACATAGCGCGCAGCAGAACGCTCACCCTGCTCTTCTGTATCGGGGCCGTCCTCCATCCTGGCTAAAGCCGATCCTCGCCAACGGCGTGCCGCCTCGGCACCTCCGCCAGCAGATTGAGTTGCAGCCAGGAGGGGAAGTCCCGGCAGAGCTGCCTGGGTCCGTGCACCTCGATCCTGCCGTCGGCCAGGGCGCGGCGGAGTGGAATGTCGCCATACCAGACCAGGGTCACGGTGCGGCTGTCCGTGGTCACGAAAAGGTCCACCTCGAAGCCCGGGTCGGTGATGCAAAGCTCGACACCGCCAGCTTCCCCCACGATCCAGCGACAGCGCCTGGTCTCCGGCTGATCGGTGAATTCGAACTGGATCACCGTGCGCGCCGTTGGCATGCGCTCGCAATGCATGCGGCGGTGCATGTCCCACATCACGAGATCGGGATCGGCCCGATCCCTGCTGAGGGTGGCTGGCAGCCACTGCTTGCTCCAGCTTGCCAGGCTTTCGATGGTCGGCACCAGCGCCTGGCCGGCCTCGGTCAGCCGGTACTCGCTGCGCCTGCCGGTATATCGTTGTTCAAGAATTCCTGCGTTCTCGAGCTCTGTCAGCCGGCGCGAGAGCAGGGCCGGCGACATGCGCGGCACACCGCGGTGGATCTCGTTGAAGCGCCGACTGCCGAGACAGAGCTCTCGCAGCACCAAGAGCGTCCATCGAGCGCCGACGATCTCGGAGGCGAGCGCCAGCGGGCAGAACTGTCCGTAACCCTTCATGCCCCGGAATCCTTCCTGGCTTGATCCACACGCCGACAAAAAGGCCGATCGCTACAGATCCAGAAGTTGTCCGTGCCGCTGCCGCACTGCGACGCTGCATCCCGTCGGCGCTCGCGCAGCCGGCATCGCAAGCCACTCTACCTGAACCGCGCGACTGAGGCAGTGTCATGAAACACCAAGCTCCACTGGATCGGCTGCTCCGCTATCCCCTGCTCGAGGCCATTCTGGGACGCCGGGCGCGTCGCTTCGGCCTCGGCATGGAGATCACTTCGGGCCCACTTGCCTTTCGCTCTCGCCACGCTCCTTTGCCGCTGTCGGAACTGGAGCGGGCGGTGCTGATTGCCGCCGCCACGGGAGTGACCGGCTGGAGCTTCGGCGTGCCACACGGTCCCGACCGCCCGGAGCAGCACGCGCACTATACGCTGCGCTTTACCGGCAGGACGGCGCCGACCGCCGGTGGTTTCGGGACGCCGGCCCTGCTGTTTACCGACGACGAGGGCTGCTACATCACCAACACCCGCGACGTGCAGCCCGAACGCATGCGCGAGTTCGAGGGCATCCGCGACGATGCGGAGCGCATCATCGCCGTGGCCCGCGCTCATACCGTCAAGCTCTCGGACAGGCGCCTCGACCTGCCCGCCGCGCCGCCGCACATGCTGGAGCCCAATCTCTGGATGGCCAATGCGCCGGGGTCGACCCTTTTCATGCCCATTGGTGACGCCAGTGAGCAGGTACTGGCGCTGATGGCGATGGCCATCGGCAACGGCAACGTCCTCATGGATGACCAGTACGGGCGCCCGGCGGGCAACCTCGAGCCCTTCATCCGCAGCGGCCTGCTCGACGGGAACAAGCGCATGCCGCTGTCGGTGCTCCGGCAGTCCGCCTACGAAGCGAACTGTTCAGAACTCGCCTTCATGGGCCACAACATGGTGCTGACTCTGCAAGCCATGGGCCTGGGTGGTCTCTACTTCAACGGACTGAACCGCTGGAGCATCCTGGGCGCCTTTGCCGAACAGGGCGTGGCGGGCTTCGGCTTCCGCTTCCTGCGCGACGCGCGCTGGACCCTGCCCGATCCAGTCGGTCTCGACGGGGTCTACGAGGCGCTCTGCCCGCCCTTCTATTCGGACATGAGCGCGGCCGTGGCGGCCTTCGTGCAGCGCAAGTTCGGGCCCGGCGGCGCCTATGATCCGGCAACGCCCGGCGCCTGGAAGCATGCTGCGCGCGTCAAGGCGGGGGTCGCGCCCTACAGCGAGGCCTTCGTCGAGTGCCTCGGGGAAGTAGCCCGCTATATCCTGGAGACGGAAGGGCGCTTTCCCGGCACCTTCACGACAATCGTGCTGCCGGGCTTCGTGCAGGCCGTGCATCTCGACACGGCCTTCTACGACAGCCATTACCGCCAAGGTGCCTATCTCGATACCCACGCCGATCACATGCAGCACTGGCATGGGGACTGAGGACAAACGGCAACCGCCACTCACGCGCCCCTTCAGTCACTGCACACCTTGCTCTGCTCGCTTGCCGCTGCGCGCGCTTTGCAGCACACTTTCTGAATGGTCGTCGCCACTTCCTCTCTCCTCGGGCACAACCAGGGCCCGCCGCTGACCTCCTCTGGAGGCGGTTGGGCCTACTACTGCTGGACGCAGGCCCACACGCAGCAGAAGGCTAAGCTGCTGCCCCGGATCGCGACGCGGCGGGCACGGGCGGCAGCGGACTTGGGTCTGTCCTTCGCCGTCTTCAACGCGGCCATCCAGGACACTGGCCGCTGGCCCGACAGCCTGCTGTTCGGCATGGGCGGCACGCTGGTGCGGGGCATGAACGGACGCATCTGGGTGGATCGGCACGGGCGGCCGGAGCTGCTGCAGGCGCGGCTGGCGAAATTGGACCGACTGAAAGACTGCCGCATTCTCGTGCTGGGCGGCCACCCACTCGGCCCGCAGGAAGCGACGCTGCAGCCGGAACTCGATGCCTGCCTCGACAGCGTGGCGACGGCTCTGGAGGGCCGGCTGAACGACCGTCAGCTCGACCTGGAGGAACCGGTCAGCTGGCGCGGCCCCGATTCTCCGGCTGGAGGCGGCGAGGCGCTGCTGCGACGCCAGGGATTGGCGCCGGCCCAGGTCATCATGATCGGTGACGGCTTCCTGGAGCAGCAGCGGGCCGCGGCGCTGCGTCTGCCGGGCTTCGTGCCGGCAGACACCTACTTTGCCGGTCTGTGACAGACCTTCCGATCCTGTAGCTCATGCTGCCCTGCACCGGCACCGCAAGGCTGAACCGTAAAGCGTGAGGACATTCCCCGCAGCGCCTCCCTTGACCCCCGCTGGGGGGCGGGCGACAAGACGGCTCCGCTTTTCTTGAGACCCTCCAACGGCAGGCGCCCATGTCCGGACCCCTATCTGGCCTTCGCATTCTCGACCTCACGCGCATCCTCGCCGGACCGACCTCGACCCAGTTGCTGGGCGATCTCGGCGCCGACGTGATCAAGATCGAGCGGCCGGGCGAAGGCGACGACACCCGGCGTTGGGGCCCGCCCTACGTGAAGAAGGCCGACGGCAGCGACAGCGATGCCAGCGCCTACTACCTCTCCTCCAACCGCAACAAGCGCTCGCTCACCGTCGACATCGCCGCGCCCGAGGGCCAGGCGCTGATCCGGCGGCTGGCGGCTTCCTGCGACGTGGTGGCGGAGAACTTCAAGGTGGGCGGACTGGCCAAGTTCGGTCTCGACTACCTCGCCATGAAGGAGGTCAAGCCGGACATCGTCTACTGCTCCATCACCGGCTTCGGCCAGACCGGCCCCTATGCGCCGCGCGCGGGCTACGATTACCTGGCCCAGGGCATGGGCGGGATGATGTCGATCACCGGCGAACCCGACGGCCAGCCCATGAAGGTGGGTGTGGGCATCGCCGACATCATGTGCGGCATGTACGCCAGCGTCGCGATCCTGGCCGCGTTGCGTCACCGCGATCGGACCGGCCAGGGTCAGTACATCGACCTGGCGCTGCTGGACACCCAGGTGGCCTGGCTGGTGAACGAGGGGCTGAACTACCTGACCTCCGGCAAGGTGCCGCATCGCCGTGGCACCGAGCACGCCAACATCGTGCCCTATAACGTGCTGCCCTGCGCCGACGGCCACTTCATCATCGCCGTGGGCAACGACCGGCAGTTCCAGCGCTTCTGCGCCTTCGCCGGTGCGCCGGAATTGGCCGAGGACCCGCGCTTTCTCACCAACTCGCTGCGCGTGGCCAATCGCGATGCGCTCTATGAGCTGCTGCCGCCGCTCACCCGCCGCAAGACGTTGGACGAGTGGGTCGAGGGACTGGCGGAACTGGGCGTGCCCTCCGGCCCCGTCAACACCATCGACCGCGTCTTTGCCGACCCGCAGATCCTGCACCGCGGCATGAAGGTCTCCCTGCCCTTCCCCGGCAGCGAGACCGGCACCGTCGACCTGATCGGCAACCCCATCAAGTTCTCCGAGACCCCCGTGGCCTATCGCCGGCCGCCCCCGCATGTGGGCGAGCACAGCGAGGAGGTGCTGCGCGAGTTCGGCTTGTCCGAGGAGGAGATCGCCGAGCTGCGCGACAAGGGCGTCCTCTGAAAGCCAAGCCGGCCTGCGCGCTTGCGGTGATTGAGCGCGCTATTCGCCGCAGAATGTGCGGTGATTAGGCCGGTAATCACCGCAAACTTTGCGGTGATTGTTGCGGCCAAGGCACGCTCGATGCATTGTCACGCCAGGAGGCAATGCAACGATGGCCTATATCCACGAGCAGCCGGATTGGCCGCATTTCACCTGGGACAGCACCGCGCTTTCGCCCAGGCTCTCCGATTTGCGCTTCCGGCAGGGCGAGATTCTTGGCCGGATGCGAGCGTTGGGGTTCGCGCATCGGCAGGAAGCCAATCTCGGCACCCTGACCGATGACGTCGTGAAATCCTCGGCCATCGAAGGCGAGGCGCTGAACGCCGAGGAAGTGCGCTCTTCCATTGCGCGGCACCTGGGGATTGAGGCGGGCGGTCTGGTGCCATCGAGCCGGGCTGTCGACGGCATTGTCGAAATGCTGCTTGATGCCACGCGGAACTTCGCACAGCCCCTCACCCAGGAACGGCTCTTCGCCTGGCACGCGGCGCTTTTTCCCGTCGGTCGCAGCGGGCTGCGTCGGATCACGGTGGGTGCCTGGCGGCCTGAGACAGCGGGCGCGATGCAGGTCGTCTCCGGCCCGCCGGGGCGCGAAAAGATACACTTCGAGGCGCCCTCAGCGGACCGTCTGGAGAGCGAGATGGCGCGCTTTCTCGCCTGGTTCAACGCAGACTTGGCCCTCGACCCGGTGCTGAAAGCCGGGATCGCGCACTTCTGGTTTGTGACAATCCATCCCTTCGAGGACGGCAATGGTCGGATAGCGCGCGCCATTGCCGACATGTCACTCGCGCGCGCCGACGGGTCCCAGGAGCGCTATTACAGCATGTCCGCGCAGATCGAAGCGGAGCGAAAGGACTACTACAGCCGCCTCGAGGACCAGAAGCACAATGGCCTCGACATCACGCCGTGGCTGACCTGGTTTCTCGTCTGCCTTCGGCGCGCCCTCGAGCTGGCCTGGGTGACACTCGACGCAGTGCACCACCGCGCCACTATCTGGGAGACGGCAAATCGCCGCCCCCTGAATGAACGCCAGCAACTGGTGCTCAACCGCATGCTCGAACAGGGCTGGGAAGGCCACTTGACGAGCACGAAGTACGGCAAGCTTGCGAAGTGCTCCGCCGACACGGCACTGCGCGATATTCGGGAGTTGCTTGATGCAGGCGTGCTGGTCCGAAATCCAGGCGGCGGCCGCAGCAGCAGTTACAGGTTGCCGGACCGGGGTGAACTTGCAGAAACGGAACGGTGAGAGCAGCCGGCCCGATCTACCTGTCCGATTGCATGCCACGACCATTGGTTGGCATCCTTTCGTAAAGTAAACATAGCAAGTTGGCGGCGGGCTTGATTGGCCAAGACCGGGCCACTGCACACTTGCGCTCGACTGCGAGCGCTCATAGGATTCCTTCCCGGATAAAACGAAGTACTAAGGGGCGGGGATGGGCTTATCACGCCGCGGACTTTTGGCCGCCGGGCTGTTGCTGCCCGTCGGCGGACTTGCCTACTATCCCTTGAGGGGCCTGTCGGCCGCGGACGGTAGCGACACAGTGGAGGCGGCAAGCCCGCTCGGCCTGGCCGACGATCTGGCCAATCCCCCGGAAATTCACGCCAGCGAGGGCGTTCTGCGCGCCACCCTGCGCATGGCGCTGCAATCCGTGACGCTGCCGGACGGCGCCACGGAGTTGCGTAACTACGGCGCCCTGCCGGGCCCGACCTTGCGCGTTCACCCGGGCGACACCCTGGAGATCCGGCTCGAGAACCGCCTGCCGCCCAATCCCGACCGCGGCACGCCGGTGATGAACACCCCCAACCGCTTCAACAGCACCAACCTGCATTTCCACGGCTTCCACGTCAGCCCGCGCGGCAACAGCGACAACGTCTATCTGGAGATTGAGCCCGGGCAGACCTTCAACTACGTGGTGCAGCTCCCCGACGACCATCCCGCCGGCACCTACTGGTACCACCCCCATCGCCACGGCTCGGTCGCCGCCCAGGTCGCCTCGGGCGCCGCCGGCATGATGATCGTCAACGGCACCCTGGACGAGGTGCCGGAGGTGCGCGATGCGGTGGAGCGGATCCTTGTGCTCCAGGCCCCCATTGCCGTGGAGGGCGGGCTGATCGAATCCATGGATTCGATCTGGGAGCTCACCGCCGAGCGCGATTTCCTCATCAACGGCCAGTACCGCCCGCGCATCTATCTGCGCGAGGGCGAGGTGCAGCACTGGCGCGTGCTGCACGCCGGCGACGCACAGTTCCTGCCCTTCACGCTCGACGGCCTGACGATCCTGGAGATCGGCCGCGACGGCAATCCCCTGGACGAGCCGGAGGAAATGACCGAGGTCGACCTGGCGCCGGGCAACCGGGTGAACCTCATGGTCAAGGCCGGCAAGGCCGGCTACTACGAGCTGCGCCGCCCCGCCTTCCACCAGGGCATCCAGGCGCTCCCGGAGATGCATCTGGCCGACGTCATCGTGCTGCCGGCCGCTTCCGACCGGGTCGATCCTTCCATTCCCATGGCCACGGCCCTGCCCTCCGGTGTCCTGCCGGAGAACCGCATCCTCACCGAGATCACCGACGAGGAGATCGTCGCACAGCGGCAGTTCGTGCTCGGCACCCGCACGGTGGAGGGCATGTACAAGAACATGACCTTCACCATCAACGGCGAGGCCTTCGACCCGCGGCGCGACGACGTGGTGGCGAAGCTGAACACGGCGGAGGAGTGGGTTCTCATCAACGAGACACCCTTCCCGCATCCGATCCACATCCACGTCAATCCCTTCCAGGTGGTGGCGATCAACGGCGAGCCGGAAGAGTACAAGCACTGGCAGGACACCATTGCCGTTCCGGCTGCCGGGACGGTGACGATCCGCACGCGCTTCACCGACTTCACCGGCCGCTTCGTCATGCACTGCCACATCCTGCCGCACGAGGACCTGGGGATGATGCTCAACATCAACATCGAGGAGTGACCGGGGCCATGGCGCGACACGGCATCCTGCTGGCCGGCCTGCTGCTGGCCCTGAGCCCGGCAGCAGCGCTGGCGAACGACGACAAGAGCGCGAACGCCATGCCGGAGGCGGCGGCTTCCTGCCTCTCCTGCCACGGCGCATCAGGCCGCCCGGTGCTGCCGGAGGTGCCGATCATCGCGGGGCAGCAGCCGGCCTACCTGGAGCGCGCGCTGAAAAGCTACCGCGAGGGGCTGCGCAACGGCGGCCCCGCCCTGGTCATGTCCGGCATCGCCGCCGACCTCAGCGACGAGGACATCAAGGCCCTGGCCAAATGGTTTGGAGAACAACGATGAAAGTGAGCGTCCTTTCGGCCCTCAAGGGCGCGGCGCTGGGTGCCCTGCTCGTCCTGGCAGCGCCTGCGGCGGCGGAGCCGGTCTACCTCACCACTCCCGAGGGCGACGAGCGACTGCTCGCCAGCGAGCCGCTCAACGACTACATCGCTCTCGCCACCTACCTCGAGTACGAGCACATCCAGACCTTCTGCGCCCCGGCCACCATGGCCGGCGTGCTCAACAGCCTGGACATCGAGCGACCGAAGCCGCTGCGCATCTACCCCTTCGAGCTGTTCACCCAGGACTCGATCTTCACCAAGGAGAACCAGGCGGTGAAGGCTTACGCCAAGGTCGAGCACGAGGGCATGACCCTTGAGGAGATCGGGACCTTCCTCACCAACCTGGGTGTCGAGGCCGAGGTGCACTACGCCGACAAGCTCGATACGGACGCGCTGCGCCGGATCGCTCAGGACACGCTGGCCGATCCCGACGTCCGCCTGATCGTCAACTACACCCGCGAGGTGATCGGCCAGATCGGCGCCGGCCATGTCTCGCCCATCGGCGCCTACCACCCGGAGAGCGACAGCCTGCTGGTGCTCGACGTCGCCAAGTACAAGTATCCCCCCTCCTGGCTGCCGCTGGACGAGATGCTGGCCGCCATGCAGGCGGTGGACAGCGGCTCCGGCCTCGCCCGCGGCCTGGTGGTGGTGCGCACGCCATGAATGTCACCCGCCGCAGCCTGCTGGCCGCACTCGCCGCCCTGCCGGCAAGCCGCGCGCTGGCCGGTCCGCTGGGCAGCGACCGCGAAGCCGCGGCCTTTGCCGAGGTGATCCGGGCGGTCGGCGGTCTGAGCGCGATCCCCGACATCCTGGTCGAGGGCTGCGCCGCGGCCTTTCGCAAGCACTACGGCGATGCAGCCGTGCCGGCGCTGTTGCAGGCCGTTGCGGGGCAGCCGCTGGATGCCCTGGGCCCACCGGCCACCGCACAGACCGGGGTGAGCGACACTGACCTGGAAGATCAGCTGCGCTGGATTGCGGCCTTCCTCTACACCGGAGAGGTCACCCGCGACGACGGCAGCACGCGCGTTGCCTGGTATCCCTGGGCGCTGGCCTGGTCGGGTCTCGGCTTCGCCACGGCGCCGGGGCTCTGCGGCATGCCCTTCGGGCACTGGCAGGACGCCCCCGCCGACAAGGGGCCGGCCTGATGCGCGCCGACGTCGTCATCATCGGCGCCGGCATGGCCGGCGCGCACCTGGCCTATTCCCTGGTGCAGCAGGGTGTGGACGTGCTGATGCTGGAGGCCGGCCCCCGGCGTCCGCGCTCGGCCCACGTGAAGCATTTCTACGAAAATCCGGTGAAGGGCCCGCAAGCCGCCTATCCCAGCGCGCCCTCCGCCCCGCACCCGGAAGACGGCGGCTACGACGACTTCTACGTTCAGAAGGGCTCCATCTCCTTCATCGGCGCCTACCTGCGCCTGTTCGGCGGCACCACCTGGCACTGGACCGGCTTCGCCGACCGCCTGCGCCCCAACGATTTCCGCATGCGCAGCCGCTTCGGCGTGGCCGATGACTGGCCGCTCGGCTACGAGGACCTGTTGCCCTACTACGTGCAGGCGGAGCGGCGCTGGGGCGTGGCCGGCGACCCCGATCACGTCTGGGGCGCCCCGCGCGAGGAGCCCTATCCCCTGCCCCCGGTGCCCATGAGCTACATGGACCAGCAGGTGATCAAGGCGCTGGACCAACTCGGCCTGCACGCCGGCCCCTTCTCCCACGCCCGCAACTCCGTGGAGTTCGACGGTCGGCCGCCCTGCTGCGGCAACAACACCTGCGTGCCCATCTGCCCCATCGGCGCCAAGTACGACGCCTCGATGCATGCCGAGAAGGCCGAGGCCCTGGGCGCGCGGGTCGAGTGCGATGCGCTGGTCACCTTCATGGAACTGGACGAGGCGCAGCAGGTGCGCCGCGTGAAGGTGCGCCGCCCCGACGGGGAGAACTTCTGGGTCGAGGGCCGCATCTTCGCGCTCTGCGGCCATGCCATCGAGAACCCGCGCCTGCTGCTCAACTCCGCCCAGGAGGCCGCACCCCAGGGCGTGGCCAACTCCTCCGGGGTGGTGGGCCGCTATCTCCTGACCCAGGCCAATCAGGACACCTGGGGTCTGACGAAAGAGCCGGTCTTCCCCTACCGCGGACCGCAGCAGACCGCCGGCCTGATCGAACTGCGCGATGGCGATTTCCGCGGGGAAAAGGCCGCCATCGGCACCTCCTTCATGAACAGCGGCTGGTCAGGCAACAGCGACGCCACGGAGTTGGCGAAGAAGCTCATTGGCGAGGGCAAGCGCGGGCCCGAGCTGGCGCGGGCGGTGGCGGAGCAGGTCTCCCGCCACCTGCGTCTCAACTCCTCGGCTGAGATTCTGCCCGACCCCGACAACCGGGTCGAGCTGGCCGAGGAGCGCGACAGCGCCGGGGTGCCGAAGCCGCAGGTGACGGTCCACATGGACGACTACACCCGCCGCGGCCTGGAGGAGGCGGAGGAACTGAACCGCCGCATCTTCGAGGCGCTGGGCGCCACCGAGGTGCAGTCGAACGAGCCCTATCTCTCCAATGCCATCATCGGCGGCACGACGCGCATGGGCGAGGATCCAACGCGCTCAGTAGTGGGCACGCAGATGGTGGCGCACGACCACACCAACCTCTTCATCCTGGGCACCAGCACGCACATCACCGCGCCGGTCAACGCGCCAACGCTCACCGTCGCTGCCTTGGCCATCCGGGCCGCCGAAGAGGTGCAACGCCGACTGTGACACAGCGGGCTTCAGGCTTCGGAGTGCTGGCCTTCGGCGGCCTCGGCATGGCCGCCCTGCTGGGCAACGGCCTCAAGTCGGTCATCACCTCGACGCTCTTCATCTCCGAGGGGGAGTTCGCCAGCTTCCTCACCATCTCGGTCGAGCGCACCAACTTCATCGTCGAGCTGATCGTCGGCAGCATGGTGATCGCGCTCGCCCTGGCGCCACTGTTGATCACCCGGCGCCGGGCGCCCTATCTGGCGGCACTGGCCTCGATGCTGGCAGCGGCGGCCTTTGCCGGGCTCGGGCTGCTGTTCAACACCCAGCCGAGTCTGCCGGTGCGCGAACTCGGGGTGGCACTCTCCTTTGTCGCCGGCGGCCTCTCGCTCGGCCTGCTGGCGCCCCTGGCACAGTTCCATATCAGCGCGCTGGATGATCAGAAGTCCCAGGGCATGCTGACCACCCTCTGGTCCTTTGCCACGCCCTTCGCCTTCCTGGTCACGCCGCAACTGGTGAAGTACACGGCCCACGACATCGGCATCGGCAACTTCTTCCTGATCTTCGCCCTGCTGCCGCTGGCCTATCTCCTCTTCGCTCTGCCCTCGCTGCGGCGGATCGCCGGACGGGACCGCAACGCCCAGGCAAAACGCCTGGCCCTGGACCGGCGCAGCATCCTGTTCTTCGTCGGCAGCGTCCTCGCCTTCCAGATCGCGACCGCCCTGGGCACGCTGGTGGGCTGGAGCAGTGTGGCAACCGTCGCAGCGCTCGCGCTTTTCGCCGGAGCGCTCTTCGTCACCGCCAGCCACATGCACCGGGTCAAGCCGCTGTCCGGGATCCCCAACACGCCCCTGCTGCTCCTGCTCGGCCTCTTCCTGCTGCAGATACCCACCACGGGGTTCTTCGACACGGTCTATCTGGTGCGTCACCTCTGCAGCGCCAGCCTGATCGCCGACCGGGCCAGCATCGGCGCCCTGGGCCAGGCAGTGGCGGTGCTGCTGGCCGGTGCCCTGGTCGCACGCAATGCCGCGCTGGCGGTGCCGCTGATCGCCGCCAGCCTGCCGCTCGTGTTCCTCGGCATCGTGGGCTACGCCTTCTATCCGACGGTGCCGGAAGACTGGCTGTTCATCGGGGCACGACTGGCCACCAGTCTGGGCATGGGTCTGGTGACCGCCACCGTGGTGGTCACGGCGACACGGCAGGCCGACCGCTACGCCCTGCTGGCACTGCTCCCCGCCGGCGCCATCATGATCGGCACCGAAGCGGGTCTCGAACTGCTGGAGATTGCCTTCGCTGTCGCCAAGGCCTTCGGCGCCAACGATTTCGGCGCCTACCGACTGGTCTTCCTGCTGCAGATCGCCGCCGTCGCCGTAGCGGCGCTGCCGCTGCTGGCCGGGCTGCGGAGCCTGGCCGCCGGGTTAAGCGCCCGGCAACAGACCGCCTGAGCAGAGATTAGACCGGATCGCGTTCAATCTGAACCACAAGGGTTTCAGATTAAACGCGTGAATCCGGTCTAACATTAAAGAGATAGTGCAGATTCACGCGTTCCACTTGGATCGCAAAGCGATTCTAGTGGAACGCGATCTGCACTACTCGGCGCCACCCTGGGCCTTGCTGATCATCTCGAGAATCTCATGGGCCGCCTGGGGGATGTTGGTGCCGGGGCCATAGACCGCTGCCACGCCCTGCTCCTGCAGGAAGGCATAGTCCGCGGGCGGGATGACGCCGCCACAGACCACCAGGATCTCGCCCGCGCCCTCGGCGCGCAGCGCCTCGACCAGCGCCGGCACCAGGGTCTTGTGCCCGGCCGCCTGGCTGGAGACACCGATCAGGTGCACGTCGTTCTCGATGGCCTGGCGCGCCGCCTCTTCCGGGGTCTGGAACAGCGGGCCCACGTCCACATCGAAGCCGATGTCGGCAAAGGCGGTGGCGATCACCTTGGCGCCGCGGTCATGGCCGTCCTGGCCCAGCTTGACCACCAGCATGCGAGGGCGCCGCCCCTCCTCCTTGGCGAAGGCCTCGACCTCGTCTTGAATGCGCTTGAAGCCCTCATCGCCTTCCCAGGCAGCGCCATAGACGCCGGAGATCGAGCGGATCACGGCGCGGTGGCGGGTGAATACCCGTTCCAGTGCATCGGAAATCTCCCCGACCGTTGCGCGGTGGCGGGTGGCCTCCACCGCCAGTTCCAGCAGGTTGCCGCTCTTGTTCTCGGCCGCCTCCGAAAGACGGTCGAGCGCGACGCGCACCGCCTCCCCGTCGCGCTCGGCCCGGAGCTTTTTGAGGCGCTCCATCTGCTGCGACAGGACCTTGCGGTTGTCGATGTCGAGGATCTCCACCTCGTCCCGGGTTTCCGGGCGGTACTTGTTGACGCCGACGATGGTCTCCTCGCCCCGGTCGATACTGGCCTGGCGGCGGGCGGCGGACTCTTCGATGCGCATCTTCGGCATGCCGCTTTCGACCGCCTTGGTCATGCCACCCAGTTCCTCGACCTCCTTGATGAGCTTGCAGGCTTCCTGGGCCAGCGAGGAGGTCAGGCTCTCGACGTAGTAGCTGCCGCCGAGCGGATCGACCACGTTGGTCACCCCCGTCTCCTCGGCCAGGATCAACTGGGTGTTGCGGGCGATGCGAGCCGAGAAGGGCGTGGGCAGGGCGACCGCCTCGTCCAGTGCGTTGGTGTGCAGTGACTGGGTGCCGCCCAGCACGGCGGCCAGCGCCTCGACCGTGGTGCGGATGACGTTGTTGTAGGGATCCTGCTCGGCCAGGCTGACGCCCGAGGTCTGGCAGTGGGTGCGCAGCATCAGCGAGCGCGGGTTCTCGGCGCCGAACAGGTCCTTCATGTAGTGCGCCCAGAGCAGGCGCGCTGCGCGCAGCTTTGCCACCTCCATGAAGAAGTTCATGCCGATGGCGAAGAAGAAGGACAGCCGCGGCGCGAAAGCGTCGACCTTCAGGCCCTTGGAGGTCGCCGCGCGCACATACTCCAGCCCGTCGGCGAGCGTAAAGGCCAGCTCCTGCACCGCGGTCGCGCCGGCCTCCTGCATGTGATAGCCGCTGATCGAAATCGAGTTGAAGCGCGGCATCTTCTGCGCCGTGTACTCGATGATGTCGGCGACGATCCGCATCGAGGGCTCGGGCGGATAGATGTAGGTGTTGCGGACCATGAACTCCTTGAGGATGTCGTTCTGGATCGTGCCGCTCAGTTTCTCCGGCGGCACGCCCTGCTCCTCGGCGGCGACGATGTAGCCGGCCAGCACCGGCAGCACCGCCCCGTTCATGGTCATGGAGACCGACATCTCGTCCAGCGGGATGCCGTCGAACAGGACCTTCATGTCCTCGACGGAATCGATGGCCACCCCGGCCTTACCCACATCGCCGACGACGCGGGGATGGTCGCTGTCATAGCCGCGGTGGGTGGCGAGATCGAAGGCGACTGACAGGCCCTTCTGTCCCGCCTTCAGATTGGCGCGGTAGAAGGCGTTGGACTCTTCCGCGGTGGAAAAACCGGCATACTGCCGCAGGGTCCAGGGCCGCACGCTGTACATCGTGGCCCGCGGCCCGCGCATGAAGGGCTCGAAGCCGGGGAGACCCGGTTCGAACTGCATGGCCTCCAGGTCGGCCGCCGTGTAGAGCGGCTTGACCGCAATGCCCTCGGGCGTGTGCCAGACGAGGCTTTCCGGGTCGCCGCCCTTCAGCTCCTTGCCTGCCAGTTCCTTCCAGTCGTCGAGGCTCCGCTTGGGAAAATCGGCCATGGTCCTACCCGTCTTGAGGAAGCTGCAGTCTTGCCGGCATTTAAATCCTTGTGCCCCCGCCTGTCCAACGCCCGGCAGGGCGCACCCGCCTCACAGCGATCCGTCGGTGGCTTCGCCGGCCGCCTACCAGCGGAAGACCGGCAGGGTGGCTACGGGCTGTTGCTCGTCGGCGGCGAAGAGGCGCGCGAGCTTCTCCGCATCGGGCATGTCGCCTTCGCGGATGCCGAGGCTTTCGGCGTGAATGCCACCGGCGACCAGCACCCCGTCGATACCGGCCCCTTGCGCGCCGGCAATGTCGGTGCGCAGGGAATCGCCCACCGCCGCGATGCGCTCGCGCGGCACGTCCGGGAGCGCGGCGAAGCAGGTCTCGTAGATCGAGCGGTGCGGCTTGCCGTGATAGCGCACCGGCGCGCCCAGCGCCTCATAGTGCGCGGCAAGGGCCCCGGCGCAGATCTCGCGGTTGCCGCCGCGGATCACCTCCAGGTCGGGGTTGGCGCAGATCATCGGCAGGCCCAGCGCCGCCGCGGCCTCCAGTTCCTTGCCGTAGGTGTCGATGGTGTCCTCGGCCATGTGCGCGCCGGTGTTCAGCACGAAATCGGCCGCTTCCAGCTCCTCGACGAAATCCAGGTCGAGGCCCTCGCGCATGCCGCGGTCCCGGTCCGGGCCGAAGTGGAAGCAGCGGCGACCCAGGTCGCGGTAGAAGGCGTCGGGGCGGGTGGCCAGATGCTGCCAGGTGTCCTCGCCCGAGGACTGCACCTTGTCATAGAAGCGCGGCGCAATACCCAGTTCGTTCATCCGCGCCTCGACCTCGGCGGCCCGGCGCGGGGCATTGGAGAGGATGACGATGCGCGTGCCGCGGCTGTGCAGCTGCTCCAGGCAGTCCAGCGCGTGGGGGAAGGCGACGACGCCGTCGTGCAGCACGCCCCAGAGGTCACAGATCAGCGCATCATAGCGCTCGGCGAGGGAGGCAAAGCCGTCGAGAACGACCGGCCGGCCCGCAGTGGTTTCTGTCTGGCTCATGGGCCGAACTTCTGCCACAGCCCGCCCCATCCGAAAAGCCGCTTTGCCGGCACCGCGACGCAGGTCGCCCTTGCGCCAGACGCGCGAAGCGGGCTAGCTAACCGCCCGAAGCGGGAGTCTGGACCATGCCTGTCACGATCTACCACAATCCACGCTGCAGCAAATCGCGGCAGACCCTCAAGCTGCTGGAAGAGCAGGGGATCGAGCCGCGCGTGGTGGAATACCTGCGCACGCCGCCGGATGCGGAGACGCTGACGCACCTGCTCTCGCTGCTGGGCATGGGGGCACGCGACCTGCTGCGGCGCAAGGAAGCGCCCTACAAGGAGCTCGGCCTCGACGATTCGAACAAGGGCGAGGCGGAGATCATCGCCGCCATGGTCGAGCACCCCATCCTGATCGAGCGCCCCATCGTGGTCGGCCCCAAGGGCGCCGCCATCGGCCGCCCGCCGGAACAGGTGCTGTCGGTTCTCTGATCCGAAGGCCCCTGCCCGCTTGCTTTGGCGCCGTCTGCGCACGGCAAGTGGCTCTGTCGCCTGGGTGATCGAAAGGTTAAGGGGTGGGAAAGCCGCTTCCACCAGCCCGGAACCGCCATGCCCTCCCCGCGCATCAACGATCTCGGTCAGCCCATCGGCGAGCCCCTGCCCGACTGGGCGGCCCGCCCGCTGCCGCCGCGCAGCCCCATGGTCGGGCGCTACGGACGGGTCGAGCCGCTCGAGGCCGCACGCCACGCTGCCGAGCTCTTCGCCGCCAATGCCGCCGACCGCGAAGGCCGCAACTGGACTTACCTGCCCATCGGCCCCTTTGCCGAGGAAAGCGCCTATCGCGCCTGGCTGGAGACGGCGGCCGGGGGCAGCGACCCCTTCTTCCATGCCATCCTGGACGGCGAGAGCGGCCGGGCGGTCGGCGTGGCCAGCTATCTTAGGCTGCAGCCGGAGGTGGGGGTGATCGAGGTGGGCCACATCAACTTCGCTCCGGCGCTGCAGCGCAGCCGCCTGGCGAGCGAGGCCATGTACCTGATGATGCGCCGGGCCTTCGAGGAACTGGGCTATCGCCGCTACGAGTGGAAGTGCGATGCGCTGAACGCCCCCTCCCGCCGCGCAGCGGAACGGCTGGGCTTTGTCTACGAGGGCATCTTCCGGCAGGCGACGATCTACAAGCAGCGCAACCGCGACACTGCCTGGTTCGCGATTGTCGACCGGGACTGGCCGGCGGTCAAAGCCGGCTTCGAAGCCTGGCTCGACCCCGCCAACTTCGACGCGGAGGGGCGGCAGCGGCGCAGTCTTGCGGACTGCCGCGCCGCCCCGTGATCGGGCCGCACGGCCCGTCGATCCGCCTTACATGATGCCGGTGCGCCGGAAGACCTCCTGGGTGCTCACACCTTCTTCCAGCATACGCTGCACGTCCTGCTCTCCGGCCACCTTGGCCAGCGCGAGTTCCACGATCTCCGCTTCCACGGCACTGGGAATGATCACCACGCCGTCGCGGTCGCCCACGACGATGTCGCCCGGCTCGACCCGGGTGCGGTTGGGGAACTCGATGGGGCAGCGGTAGTCGATCACCCGGCCGCGCATGCGCTGGTCCTGGGCGAAGGCGCCGACGGAGAAGACCGGCAGGCCCTGCTCCAGCACGCCGGCGGTGTCGCGGTGGGGACCGTTCAGCACCGCGCCGGCGGCCCCCAGCACCCGGGCGCGGGTGCTCATCATCTCGCCCCAGAAGGCATAGTCCGGCGAGCCGCCGGTGGCGAGATAGACCTCATCGGCCTGCAGTTCGTCCAGCGCCTTGAACATCAGGCCGAAGGCCGCCGCCTCGCCGCTATGGCCCATCCGGTCCCCGGTGCAGTCGGCCTCCAGCACGGTCATGGCCCGGCCCACCACGACCATGTCGGGGGTCAGCGGCCGGATCTCCGGCGGCAGGAACTGATGGTGGTACCCGCGACTGTCCAGCACATCGCCGATCACCGCGCTGAACAGCTTGCTGCGAATGGTCTCCAAAAGCGCCTGTGACGCCGGCATCGCCTATCCTCCCCTAATCAATTTCTCTCGCCCGGCTCCATGCCTGTGAGTGGCAGGGCGGAACGAGGGTGGGCGGAGTATGGGAGGGCCAAGCCGCACCTGCAACAGGCACGAACTCTCAGGGGGCGCTGGTTGTCCGGTCAGCCAGAAGGGGTTCCGACGGCGGCAGAGCGCCGCCCTCGTTCTCCCAGTTCGACAGGCAGAAGCTGTGAACGGGCTCCATCGGCCCGTACTCGCGGGTGTCGCGCCTGTCTATCTCGTAGCGCGGGCGCAACCCTGCGCCGTCCGTCCAGAAAGTCATTGTCCTTCTCCTTTCCATCCACTCTATCCAGCCGCGCCCGCGTCAGGCCGTCTCCTACTGGCGCGGCAGCACGGCCAGCACGTCGGCAAGCGGCGGGTCGGGTGCCCGGCCGCGGCAGGCCGCCGCCTCGGCGGCACGCAGGGGACGCACCCAATAGAGCTTTTCGTCCTCGAAGGCGCTGCGGAAGCGCAGGGATTCATTGCCCAGACGGGCCTCTTCCGCCGGGCGCTCCAGGGCGGCCGCGCGCAAGCGTGCCAGGGCCGGGGTTTCGGCCTGCACCACGACGCGCTCCCACACCGGGCGGCCCTGCCAACGGGCGTCCTCAGGGCCGGCAACGGGATAGATCATCCACATGGGCTCGGTCTCCTTCTGCCGAACGGCCGCCACTGCGGCCTAACCCATAATGTGGTCACTCAGGAAGGTTATTGCGAGGCATTATCAACAAATGGCGACAAAGAGTCGCGCCTGCGTCGACCGCATCCCGCCAGTGCAGCGCTACTCGCCGCGCGTCGGCATGGTCACCCGCGACACAGTCCTGCCATCCAGCCCGACCAGGCGGCCCAATTCCGGTGCCAGTTCCAGGGTCAGGGGCTCGGCAAGTGCCTGGCCGGCGGGCAGGAAGAAACTGGCCCGCTTGGCGGCAGGGTTGGTGTAGAAGCGTGCCGCCACCGCATCCCCCTGCGCATCAACCAACCGCAATCCCCGCTCGAGTTCCTGGGGGCCGAGCGGTGCGGTGTAGGCCAGAGTGAGCGGCGCCCCCTCGGCCAGGGCCGCGCCGTCGGGCAGCGTTTCCAGGCGGATCTCGGGCACCAGGCTCTCGGCCAGTGACAGCGTGGCGCTTTGGAAGCGCAGACCGTCATGCACCGTGACCCGAAGCGTCGGCGCCAAACCCGGTTCCAGTAGAGCGCGCGGCAGCAAGGCAGCATTGCCCTGCTGCCGGAAGGCAATCCCCTGCCAAGGCGCAGTGCCGTTGGGGCTGTAGGCGAGGTCGTAGGTCAGGTCGGGATCCTGCATGCGCCAACCGACGAACAGGGCATTGGCGTCCTCAGCCAAAACCTGCGGGGGCACGGCGAAACTCGGCGCCTGGGCCGGCGCTTCCAGGCGGAGCAACTCGCGGCCTTCATTACTCACCACAAGCGAAGCCGCAGCGCTGCGCCACGGCAGGCTCACGCTGAACCAGCGCGTCAATGCTTCGGGCGCTCCCCCGCCTTCGCCCCAAATCTCGGGGTCGAGCGGGTCGTAGAGACCGAAGGTCACCTCCGCCAAGGGCGCGCCCCGCTCATCCAGAAGCTGCGCGCGATAGGGGCCCTCTGCGTTGGCCGGCTGCGGCGCCGCGCTCAGGTCCAGGGAGGTAAACTCGGCCGTCTCACCGTCAGCGGCAATGCGACCGCGCAGCACGAGGCGTTCGGCCGGCGCCTGCGGCAGGTCCACCATGCTGGTTTCCGCCGCAGCCGCCACACGATAGGGCTCGAGCGGCGCCGCAGATCCGAAGCGCACGGCATCGGTGCCCCCCTCGATCGAGCGAAGCAGGGTGCGGTACTCGGCGTCGGTCATGGACATTTCGCGCGTGGGGATCATGTAGGGCCACATCATCGGCACCAGGACCTGCCGGTGCTCGCCGTTGCCCTCGCTGGAGGACTTGTTGAAGCCCGAGAGTCCACCCGGGTCCATGCGCCAGGCTTCTATCTCGATGGGGGACACGTGCTTCATGCCGGGCGGGATGCGATCCGCATCGCCGGGATTGTGGGCCAGGCCATGTTCGTGGCCCAGCTCGTGCAGCAGGACCTGGGCCATGTCGTCGACCCCGCGCCAGTACTCGTCTCCAATGGCAACCAGGGCGGCGCGCATGCCCGGGACCACAAAGACCCCGGGATCGTTCTTTGCGCGCACCATGGACCCCACGCCGACGCCCAAGGCGTCCATGAAATCGCTCGGCACGAAGACCAGGAAGGTGTCGTTGGGTGACATGGTCCGTGCCAGGCGGTCGAGCTGCACCAGAAAGGCCACCATCAGCTTGCGGACCTGCTCCGCGAAGTCGGCGGCGTGCTCCTCTTGGTTGGGTATTTGCCGGCGCTCATGCTCCGGGATCACCTCGTCCCAGCCCAGCAGGCGCATGAGCGCGTCATTCTCCAGTGCGTCGTGCAGGAGGCTGCTCGACGCCTCTTCCCCGACCGGCTGGGTGCCGAAGACCAGGTCGTTGACCTTGAAGCTGCGAAGGCTGTCCGCCTCATTCTGCGCCTCGTCGTCCAGCAGGATGAAGCTGGCAGAGCGCGCCCGCACCGAGCGGTAGGGGAAGAACTGCGGCGCCATGACCCGCGCTGCGTCCAGTGTCGCCAGCATGCGCCGCCACTGCCCCGCGGGGATGCCGTCGCGCCAGCTTCCCACCATGGCCGCAGTGAAATGCAGGGTGTGCGGCGCCGGATCGTGGCGCCAGACTTCGACGCTTTTGTCGATCCGTCCCTCATCGGCGGCACTGGCCGACGGAAAGGGCTCGTGGGCGCGCGCCTTCACCACGATCTCGCGGGTGCCGCGCTCGGGCTTCCAGCCGAAGAAGTTGACCGTGTGCTCTGCCAGACGCCGTCGCTCCTCGCCGAACTCCTCATCGCGCCAGATCCGCACCACATCGGGAGCCTCGCGCGGCAGGATGCCGTACTGCCCCACCAGACGGGGGTGGTCCGGCGTGATCTGGAGCCGTGTGGGATAGCTGCGCGGTTGCCAGTTCTCGTCGATATCGTCGTGAAACTGCCAATCCAGATAGAGCCGGGTCAGGCTCGGCTTACCCCGGGTGAGCGGTGCGTCGCGCACCACCTGGAAACTATGCAGCCGCCCAGAGAAATCCTGCGGATTGTCTTCTTTCGCCATGTTGAGCAGGGTCGAAAAGCGCCAGGGTTCATCCTGCTGCAGCCACCGCTCCCCATCTGTGGTCGTCACCCCTTCCTCGCCCCCGGCGATGCGCGCCGCCATGACGATCCCGGAGCGCATCTCGAAGCCCCCGGTGGCCTCGAAACGATAGTTGGTCGGCCCATCGCCCTGCTCCCAGCGACCCTCCACTTCCAGTTCTTCGCCGTCAGCCGCCCGGGTGTACAGCCGGAAGCCGTTCTCCAGCGAGTCCGGGTCGACGGGCTCGCTGAAGGTCACCGCGATGCCCGGGTCGTGATAGTTGACGTTCTCGCGCCCCGGCGGGGGCTGCACCGCATCCACCCTCAAGCCCGGCTGGCAGAAGTCCGGCACCGCTTCCCAAACCTCGATGGGACAGATGTAGCCGCTGATCTCGGCCCTCCGACCGGTGGGCTGCGGGGTGACGTCCACCCCGTCCGCATACTCCGAGACGTAAGCCGTGAACTGGATGGCCGGGCCGGCGGCATGGCTCTGATCGACCCGCACGCGCCCGCCGTCCACTCGGGTTTCCGGCCCCTCGAAGATCGAGTCTCCGGTCAGGGACTCGAAGGTGCCGGCATGCAGCTGTTCGCGCGGGATGTTCCGGAAGCGCTCGCTGGCAAAGAGATCGTCGCTGATCGCCTCCAGGCCGGTGCCGCCCCGACCCTCGGCGTGATGGAAGAGCGCGTGGAAGATGTCGGGGCTCTCGTTCGGAACGGACGACCAGAAGAGGTGTGGGAAGTCGAAGCCCTCGGCCCGCAGGGGCGCGATCAGCTGCACCCGATCGCGGAAGACGATGCCGGTGAGCTGGCCCTGCCCGCTGTGCTCGGAGGACCAGTCACCATGCGCCCGCCAACCCCAGACCACGGGAATGGTCACCAGGGGCGGCAGGACCGCATCCTCCGCCCACTCGTTGATGAAAAGGCGCCAATCGTCGTAGTCCGGGGCCTCGACCCACTCGCCGCCGGCGATGTCCTCGATGGCCTGAAAGATGCCGCCGAGGGACTCGAGGTCCATCTCCGGCAGGTCCATGGCCGGCGGTTTCGGGACGTCCTCCAGCGCTTCCGGCGAGAGTGGCAGGGTTTCGCGCTGCGCCTGGACAGCGGTGGCCGCCAGGAGCAGCGCAGCGACCAGCCCTGCCGCCAGCCCGAGACGCATCAGTAGCGCTCCGCGAAGAGCTCCGTCTCGAAGGTGCCGTCGACCTCGACGCAGTCATCGGGGAAGGTGTTGATCTCCATCATGCTCGGCATCTCCACGCGGCAGAGGCGTGCGTTGAAGGTGCCGGCAGCGGTGCCGAAGGGCTCCTCAAGGCTCAAGTCGGTGAAGGTGATCTCGCCGTGGGCGTTCATGTCGGTATCGGTGGTATAGAAAACCGCCGGCATGCCGCGATTGCTTTCAATCACATAGAGGATTTCGGCCTCCATCGGCGCCCCGAGTTTGGCCTGCCACTCCTCCGGGCCGGCCCCAAACAGTTGGGGTTGCAGGGAGAGTACGCCTTCGGTCAGCAGCTTGTCGCTGGCCGGATCGTGGCCGGCGATGGAGACGTCGACCGTTTCCTGCAGGGCCGCGCGCTGCTGCGCCATGCGTTCCTGCATCAACTCCAGCATGGCCTGCTCCTGCGGCGACAGGCTCCCCTCTTCCTGCAACTGCGCAAAGGCATCGTCTTGCGAGCCACCGGGCATTCCCCCGGGCAAGCCGCTGCTCCAATTGGCGCTGGCCCCCGCCTCGCCGCCGGCGACGCCGTAGATGGTCACCCACTCCCGATCCTCGCCGTCCAGCGTGGCCCTGACATGGCCGAGGATCTCCACTTCGTCCGGCGCCTCGAAGTCGTGCTCGGGGAAGTTCATGTCCTGGGCCAGGGCCGAACCGACCAGCATTGCGGCGGCGAGAACGCCGGACGAGGAAAGCAGCGAGCGTCGCATCATTGGGATCATGGCCTCCTTGATCATTGGCACAGGGATCGAACGCGCGGGCGCCGGCCCGAAGCGGGTGCATTCGGGCCGGCGGAAAATTCAAGGCAGGCTAGCAAAGTCCCGCCCCCAAGGCCCCCTGCGTTCGAAGGGGCAGGGGCGATTTCCTCCGCTCGCCACTGCACTTTATGATTGTCTCATGCGCCGGATATGCCATGATCCTCCAGGGTCGATGAGAGCGGCCGGGCAGGCGGTAGGCTCGCGGGACGGGGCCCTGGGGGGCGATAGCATGAATGGGAACGATTTGACCGAGGACAGTCGGCGCTCAACGCGTCGGCGCACGCTGCTGGCGGCGCAGCTCACCCTGCGCGCGGACGAGCCGCCGCTCGACGCAATCATCCGTAACATCTCGCAGCACGGCGCACTGCTCCAGTTGGAGATGATCCAGGCACTGCCGGAGCACCTCCTCCTCTCTATCCCCAAGCTCCAGGTCAACAGCCGGGTGCGGGTCGTCTGGAAGTGCGGCCGCGAGGTGGGGGTGGAGTTTGCGGAAACACTCGCCGAGGCCGCCGGGGAACCCTGCGAAGTCGACCTGCTCCGCGCCCGGGTCGGCACCCTGGAAGCCACGGTCAAGACACTGGAAGCGCGCATCCGCGAACTGACCACACGGGTCTGACCCTCAGCCTCCGGCGCTATCCTGGGATCAAACTATCGAGGAATCAGCGCCGCCATCGCTCGATCGGTGGGGTCGTCGCTTTCGGCCAAACCGGCCGCCACACCAGCACGATCCGCGGCACTGCGGTTCTGGCTCAGCTTGCGCTTACCCTCCAGGCGGGTGACCGGCATGCGCAGGCCGACGATTCCACGCAGCTGTGCCTTGATGAAATCGGCCGGCGCGTCGGACACGGCCCAGGGCTCCGGGCGCGCGCCTTCCTGCAGATCGGTCAGGCGGGTGACCACCTCCAGCAGGCGGTCCGGATCCTCGAAGAACTCCACCGGGCCATAGGCGTGGACCGCCACATAGTTCCAGGTGGGGACCACCTTGCCGGTCTCGCGCTTGGTCTCGTACCAGGAGAGCGTGACGTAGGCATCGGGCCCCATGAACATCGCCAGCGCATCGCCCAGCGGCGGCTGGCGCCATTGCGGGTTCGCCTTCGAGAAGTGGCCGTAGATCACGCCCCACTCAGCTTCGCCTTCCCCTTCGCTTTCGTCGAGAAACAGCGGCAGGGGTGTGGCAAGCGGTCCCTCGGCCGTCGCGGTGACGAAATGCGCCAGGCGCGCCGCACGAATGGTGGCCCGGAGACTCTCGACATCCTCGTCGCGGAAAGCCGGTGGCGTGTACATGCTCTACCTCTTGGAATCCGATCCTGCTCGCCG
This sequence comes from Aquibaculum sediminis, assembly GCF_040712085.1. Classification (NCBI taxonomy): domain Bacteria; kingdom Pseudomonadati; phylum Pseudomonadota; class Alphaproteobacteria; order Rhodospirillales; family Rhodovibrionaceae; genus Aquibaculum; species Aquibaculum sediminis. Next base: position 899 of record NZ_JBFCVK010000013.1, on the reverse strand, counting down.
AGACTTTGGCAGCGAAACCGGTCCAAGGGAAACGTCCGGTTCCAGTAATATGCAGGAACCAATCGCGATGCCATTCAACAGCAGACTGCCGCTTTCCGGCTTTGTGTCTATCCCACCCGCTTGCAGATCGCGAGCCTGCCGTTTCCGCCTCCGGAGACGCATTCCTCTATGGTGAAGCCCTGGTTCGTGATCAGCCTCATCGCGCCTTCGAACAGCGGGCGGGGGCAGCGAATGACGAACCATTCGGAAGCGAGTGACAGGGCGAAGGACAGGGATCGCTCGCGGACATGGTTCTCGAGGTGTTGATAGATGCCAAGGAAGAGGACGATGTTGTAGCTCTCGCAGAAGATCCTCCGGTCTCGAATGACCATCGGGCGGTTCAAGTCGACCACGTCGAACCGACAATTCCCGAAACCCACCCGCCTTCGGGCCGACTGAATTCGGCGCGCGCTCTCATCCACTCCGTGGACAAAACGCGCACCGTTGGCAAGAAAGGGCTGCAGCATCAGGCCTTCCGCGCATCCCAGATCCAGCACGGACCGCCCGGCCGCCCGCTGCGCGAGAGGCAGGATCGCTTCGAGACGCCCGCGCGGATCCTTCTTGCCCGTGAGGCCCAGTTTCAGATCCTTGTAATAATCGCCCTCCAGGCGGCGGGTGATAAACTCAGGCAGGACAACCCGACTGCGCTTAATTAGCGAGCGTGGCACATATCTATTCCCGTATAATATGAAGTAATTCAAGCTTTGACGTCTCTGTGCCAAAGGCAAGATAAGAAGACACTCGCACCTATATTGAAGACCAGAGTATCCGTGTTGATCAAGAAGGAAAGTTGACCCATGGACGCTGATCTCTGAGGAGGGCGTTTGCGAGGATCACGAGCTTGCGCATGATGGCTGTGA
>NZ_JBFCVK010000012.1:0-115007 GCF_040712085.1 Aquibaculum sediminis | reverse complement strand
CAGCCATCATGCGCAAGCTCGTGATCCTCGCAAACGCCCTCCTCAGAGATCAGCGTCCATGGGTCAACTTTCCTTCTTGATCAACACGGATACTCTAGCGCTTCGGGCGTTCCATGGCGAAGATGGTATCGACCACGGTGTAGTCCATGTAGCCCAGCCGGCCGACGGGCCGGGCGCGGGCCAGGTCGACCAGGCCCTTGTCGGTCAGCAGCGACTCCTCGATGTGGATGCCCACCACCTCGCCGATCACCATGTGGTTGCCGGTGTCGGGCAGGGTGCAGGGCAGGTCCACCGTCTTGATCCAGCGGCATTCCAGGTGCGCCGGCGAGTCCGCAATCCGCGGCACGCTCACCTTTTCCGAGGGCGCCAGGGTGAGCTTGGTGCGCTCCAGTTCGCTCTCACCCGGGGCTAGGGGGGCGGCGGTGGCGTTCATGGCCTCGCGCAGATCCCAGGTGACGAGATTGACGACGAACTCGCCGCTCTCCTCGGCGTTGCGCAGGCTGTCCTTGCCGCCGTCCTGGCTGCGCGGCTTGCCGTTGCTGGCGAAGAAGACCATGGGCGGCGCGTCGGAGAGCCCGTTGAAGAAACTGTAGGGCGCCAGGTTCACCACACCGTCGGACCCAATCGTCGTGATCCAGCCGATGGGACGCGGCACCACCAGCGCCTTGAAGGGGTTGTAGGGCAGGCCGTGCTGCTTGTGCTGGCCGGGCTCGAAGAACATGCAAGTCTCCTCCTGCGACAGGCGCGCAGGGTACCGCCGCCGGGCGGCGGTGACGAGCCCCCGGTTTTACGTACCGAACTGCCTTGCCGTGCCCTTAATGCAGGATCTGGCTGAGGAAGAGCTTGAGACGATCGGACTGCGGGTTGCCGAAGAACTCTTCCGGGCGGTTCTGTTCGACGATCTCGCCGAAGTCCATGAAGATCACCCGGTCGGCCACCGTGCGCGCGAAGCCCATCTCGTGGGTGACGCAGAGCATGGTCATGCCCTCCTCGGCGAGCGAGACCATGGTGTCCAGCACCTCCTTGACCATCTCCGGGTCGAGGGCGGAGGTGGGCTCGTCGAACAGCATGATTTTCGGCTTCATGCAGAGCGAGCGCGCGATCGCCACGCGCTGCTGCTGGCCGCCGGAAAGCTGCCCCGGATACTTCTGGGCCTGCTCCGGGATGCGTACGCGCTCCAGGTAGTACATGGCCGTTTCCTCGGCCTCCTTCTTGGGCACCTTGCGCACCCAGATCGGCGCCAGCGTCAGGTTCTCCATCACCGTGAGATGCGGGAAGAGATTGAACTGCTGGAAAACCATGCCGACCTCGCGCCGGATAGCATCGATGTTCTTCAGGTTCGAGGTCAGTTCGATGCCGTCCACCACGATCTTGCCGCGCTGGTGTTCCTCCAGGGCATTGATGCAGCGGATCATGGTTGATTTTCCCGAGCCGGAGGGACCGCAGATGACGATCCGCTCCTTCCGCTCCACGGCGAGATGGATTTCCTTCAGGACGTGAAACTCACCGAACCACTTGTTGACCCCGTTCATCTCGATGATCGGGCTGCCGCTGGCGGCGCGGGCGGTGGGGGGGTGGCGTTCGCTTGCTAGGCTCATGACAGGGTCATCCTCAGCGACGGGTTCCGACGTTCAGCCTCTTCTCGAGGTACTGCGAGTACTTCGACATGGAGAAGCAGAAGACGAAATAGATCATGGCAATGAAGAAGTAGGATTCGCGGTAGAAACCGCGCCAGGAGGGATCGGTCAGCGCCGCCTTGGCGGCACCCACCAGATCGAACAGCCCGACGATGATCACCAGCGAGGTGTCCTTGAACAGACCGATGAAGGTGTTCACCAGCGGCGGGATCGAGATCCGCAAGGCCTGGGGCAGGATGATGAGGCGCGTCTTCTGCCAATAGCCGAGGCCAATGCTGTCGGCGGCCTCGTATTGGCCCTTGGGAATGGCCTGCAGCCCGCCACGCACCACCTCCGCCAGATAGGCAGAGGCGAAGAGGATGATGCCGATCTGGGCGCGCAGCAGGTTGTTGATCGACACTCCCTGGGGCAGGAAGAGCGGCAGCATCACCGAGGCCATGAACAGCACGGTGATCAGCGGAACGCCGCGGATCAGCTCGATGTAGGCCACCGAGAGGATCCGCACGATGGGCAGGTTCGAGCGTCGGCCCAGGGCCATGAGGATGCCCAGCGGAAAGCCGATCGCCAGCGCGAAGGAGGCCAGCATCAAGGTCAGCGGCAGGCCGCCCCAGCGGGTGGTCGGCACCTGGGTCAGGCCGAAGACGCCGCCGTACATCAGCGTCCCGATTACCGCCAGCATGGCGACCCAGGCGACACCCAGCCAGGGCTTCCAGAAGGCGCGGTTGCAACTGGCCAGAAGCAGGACAAGGTAGAGCAAAACCGCCAGGGTCGGGCGCCACTGCTCGTCGAAGGGGTAGGTGCCGAAAAGGATCAGCCGGTACTTTTCATGGATGAAGGCCCAGCAAGCACCGTCGGCGGCTCGACAGACCTCCGGTTCGGTATGGGTCCAGACCGCGCTGATGAAGAGCCAGTCGACAATACCGGGAATGATCTTCGCCAGTATGTAGAGCAGGATCAGCGTGGCCAGGGAGTTGTACCAGGTGCTGAAGAGGTTGGCGCGCAGCCAGCCGATGACGCCTGTCTTGGTGGTCGGCGGCTGTACGATCGGTGAGTCGCCGCCTGCGCGCGCGGCCTGCTGAACGGTGCGGTTGAGCGTCTGATCGGTCATGGCTCAGCGCTCCACCAGGGCGATTGCCCTGTTATACCAGTTCATGATCAGGGAGATCGTCAGGCTGAGCGTCAGGTAGACCGCCATGAAGATGGTGATCGCCTCGATGGCCTGTCCGGTCTGGTTCAAGGTGGTGTTGCCCACCGAGACGAGATCGGGATACCCGATGGCCACCGCCAGCGAGGAGTTCTTCGTCAGATTCAGGTACTGACTGGTGGTCGGGGGTATGATGATGCGCAGGGCCTGGGGCAGCACGATGAAGCGCAGCACCATGCCCTTGCGCAAGCCGAGGGCGAAGGCGGCTTCGCTCTGTCCATAGCTGACCGCCAAGATGCCGCCGCGCACGATCTCGGCGATGAAGGCCGCGGTGTAGAAGGTCAGGCCGAAGAGCAGCGCGGCGAACTCCGGCGTCAAGGTCAGGCCGCCGCGGAAGTTGAAGCCCTGCAGCGTCGGCAATTCCATGACCGTCGGCGCGCCGCCGAGCACCCAGGCAATGGCCGGGAAGAGGATCAACAGGCCGAGGCTAGTCTTGTAGACCGGGAACTGCTTGCCGGTATCGATCTGGCGCTGCTTGGCCCAACGGCGGATGAGGTAGCCCACCGCCAGAGCCAGCAGGGCGGCGATGCCCATATAGGCGTGGATCGGGTCGGCTGCCGGCGCGGGGATCATGAAGCCGCGGTTGCTGAGGTAGATGCCCGTCATCGGGTTCATCGCATCGCGCGGGCCGGGCAGGCTGACCGTGATCACGCCATACCAGATGAAAAGCTGCAGCAGGAGCGGCAGGTTGCGCATCACCTCGATGTAGACCGAGGCCAGCTTGGCGATCAGCCAGTTGGACGAGAGTCGCGCGATGCCCACCAGCACGCCGATGATCGTCGCCAGCGCCACTCCCAGCAGGGCCACCCGGAAGGTGTTGAGAATGCCGACGATGAAGGCGCGGCCATAGCTATCCGCCGCGCTGTAGCTGACCATCGATTCGGCGATGGCGAAGCCCGCTTCCCGGTTGAGGAAGCCGAAGCCGCTGGCGATGTTCTGCCGTTCCAGGTTCGTCATCACGTTGGAGACGAGGTAGCCGATGCCGGCCAGGACCAGAACGACGGTGAGAATCTGAAAGAAGATCGCGCGAAAGCGCGGATCATACCAGAATGGCGTTTTCGACGAAGCGGTTGCGCCTCGATCGCTGTCTGTTGCCACGAGCCGGCCTCCCTGCTTGGCCGCGCGGGGGACTCTGCCCGTTAAGGGTCTGCCCGCCCCGTTCGCGCGTCAGCTCGTCACTACGTCTGCGACCCCTCCTGGAGGCCGCAGCGGCCGCCGCCACCCGAAGGCGACGACGGCCGGTTCATGCGGATAAAACCGTCCTTACCGGACCGGCATGGCGTACATCAGGCCGCCGCGGGTCCAGAGGTCGTTGTAGCCGCGCTCGAGGCCCAGCGGGGTGTCGACACCCACGTTGCGCTCGAAGATCTCGCCGTAGTTGCCCACCTGGCTGATCGCGTTGTAGGCCCAGTCTTCGGAGAGACCCAGGTTCTCACCCATGCCGGCGGTGGCGCCGAGCAGACGCTGAACGCCCGGGTTGTCGCTGTTCTCGCGCATGTCGTCGACATTGTCGGAGTTAATGCCGTACTCTTCAGCCTCGATCAGGGCGAAGACCACCCACTTCACGATGTTGAAGAATTCGTCGTCACCCTGGCGCACGGCCGGGCCAAGCGGCTCCTTGGAGATGAGCTCGGGCAGGATAACGTGGTCTTCCGGGTTTTCGGCAACCGTGGAGCGAATCGAGGCCAGGCCCGAGGCGTCCGTGGTGTAGACGTCGCAACGGCCGGAGAAGTAGGCCGCGTTGACCTCGTCAAGCTGCTCGATCACCACTGGCTCGAACTCCATGCCGTTGGCACGGAAGTAGTCGGCCAGGTTCAGCTCCGTGGTGGTGCCCGGCTGCACGCAGACGGCCGCACCGTCCAGCTCGAGGGCGCTGGTCACGCCCAGCTCGCGCGGCACCATGAAGCCCTGTCCGTCATAGAAGGTGACGGGGGCGAAGTGGAGGCCCAGCGAGGTGTCGCGGGTCAGCGTCCAGGTGGTGTTGCGCGACAGCAGGTCGACTTCACCGGACTGCAGGATGGTGAAACGCTGCTGGGCAGTCGCCGGCGTGTAGGAGACAGCATCGCTGTCGCCCAGGATCGCCGCGGCAATCGCCTTGCAGACGTCGACGTCCAGGCCCGTCCAGTTGCCTTCGCTGTCCGGGTTGCTGAAGCCGGCGAGGCCGGTGCTGACGCCGCAGTTCAGTTCGCCGCGATCAGTGATGGTTTCCATCATGCTCTGCGCAGCGGCCGGAAGGGCGGCGCCAGCAACGGCGACCACGGCTCCGGCAGCAAGAATTGATTTCAGTTTCATTTGTCCCTCACCTGTTCTCGTTAGTGACTCTATCGAAGACCCCGAATGGGAATCCCGAAACCGCTTTGTAGCAGCAAACGGGTGATAAAATGAAGCCCTGCATTATGCACCCTTCGCGTTCTGCGGGTAACCAGGGCGGGAATGCGGCTGATTGGGGCAGAATTCGCGTCAAATGCCGGTATTGGGCAGCAGCAATCCGCTGCCACGCGGGTCGGGGAAGCGGCGTTGTTCCCGGCCGGTCAGCGCGAAGCCCATGCGCTGGCACAATGTCAGCGCACCCGGCGCATCCAGCGTGGTGACCGAGAGCAGCAGGTGGCTGCAGGGCTGGTCCCAGGCCAGTTCCAGGGTCTCGTGCAGCAGAAAGGCACCCAGGCCGCGGCCGCGGAAGGCGGGCGCGAGCCCCACGTGAGTAAGCCGGCACGCCCGCGTGTCGCGCTCGCCGGTGGGGGGCGTTTCGGCTTGGGGCCGGGAGTCGAGTTCGGCAAAGCCGGCCGGCACGCCGTCCACATAGAGCACGTAGATCGCCACGTCCGGGTCGTGGATCGTCGCAGCCAGCGCGGCATCGTCCAGCGCCAGTCGCTCCCACCAGAGGCAGTCGCTGCCAACGCTGCGGTAGAGAAAGCGATAGAAGTCCAGCGGCGGCTGTTCGGCCCGCAGCAGGGCAAGCTTGTGGCCGCCGGAGGGGTGAGGGCGCTGCAGCGCTGGCTTGCCGTCCATTTCCAGGTGGGTGACGACGACTTCGATGTCGGCGCCGCTTTCCGGGGCCGGCGTTTCCTTGGCGTCCAGCCAGCGCGCCATCACCAGGCGCGGCGTCAGATCGTAGCCGCAGCTTTCGTAGAAGGCGCGAACGCGCGTATTGGTGGGGCGGATCATGAGCTGCACTTTGCGCAGCCCGCGCTGCTTCAGCCAGCGCTCACCCTCCTGGACCAGATGCCGCCCCAGGCCCCGCCGCTGCAGGGCCGGGTCGACAGCGAGATAGTAGTACCAGCCGCGATGGCCGTCGTGCCCGACACACAGGGAACCGACGAGCTCGCCCTCTCGCTCGGCCAGCAGGATTTCCGCGTCGGCACTGGCCCTGAACAGGGCGATGTCAGCCTCGGGATCGTTGTGCGGCACGGTGAGGCCGCAGCGTTGCCAGAGCACACAGAGCGCCGGCGTGTCACCCGCTTCGGCCGGGCGCAGGCGGTAGAGCGGGGCGACCTCTTCGTTGCTCATGGATCTCGCTCCGCTCCTGCGTTCTATCCGACCGTGGCCGGCCCGCTCTCTACCGGTGTCTCGCCCTCCCGGCCCCAATCGGCCCAGGAGCCGTCGTAGAGCGCGTGGTCGCGCCGACCAAGGCAGGTGAGCGCAAGGCTGAGCACGGCGGCGGTGACCCCGGAGCCGCAGGTGGTGACCACGGGGCGGCTTTCGCTGACTCCGGCGGCCTCCAGGCGCGCGCGCAGCGCCTCGGGCGGCAGCAGCGTGCCATCAGCGGGCTCGAGCAGCTCGGTGAAGGGCAGGTTGAGGCTGCCCGGGATGTGCCCGGAGCGTAGCTCCGGGCGCGGCTCCGGTGCCTGGCCCTCGAAGCGGGCCCGGGCGCGGGCATCGAGCACCTGTTCCTTGCCGCTTTCCAGATTGCGCTGCATCTGGCTGCGGTCGCGGACCTGCGTGCTGTCCAGCCGGGCGGTGAAGTGGCGCTCCATGGGCGCGACCGGCCGGTCGTCCAGCGGGCGGCCCTCGGCTTTCCATTTCGGCAGGCCACCGTCGAGCACCGCAATCTCCTTGTGGCCGAAAACCCGGAAAGTCCACCAGACCCGCGCCGCGGAAAACAGCCCCTTGCGATCATAGACCACGATGCGGTTGCCGTCCCCCAAGCCCAGGTGACGCACCTTGCTGGAGAAGATCTCCGGCGGTGGCAGCATGTGAGGCAGGGGATTGTTGGGGTCCTTGATCGCATCGATGTCGAAGAAGACGGCGCCGGGAATGTGCTCGGCCTCGTACTCGGCCCGGGCGTTGCCTTCCTCGTTCGGCAGGTAGTAGGTGGCATCCACCACCCGCAGGTCGGGCTCCTCGAGGTGGGCTGCCAGCCAGTCGGTGGAGACCAGGCAGTGTTCCGGGTGCTGGGTCATGGGGCGTCCTTCTGCCGGTCAGGCGAGCCGCAGGTTGATGCGCCGGTTCTGCCGGCCCTTGTTCTCGATCTTGCCGACCTCGAGCCGGCCGATCTCGCCGGTGGAGCGCACGTGGGTGCCGCCGCAGGGCTGCAGGTCCACGCCCTCGATCTCCAGCAGGCGTACCTTCCCGCTACCGCTGGGCGGCTTGACCGACATGGTGCGCACCAGGTCGGGCTGGGTGGCCAGCTCGGCGTCGTCGATCCAGCGCGGCCGGACGGCGTGATCTTCCTCGACCAAGCGGTTGAGTGCCTCCTGCAGCCAGACCTTATCCGGGGCGCTTTCCAGATTGAAATCCAGGCGTCCCTTGCCGTCGCCCACCTGGCCGCCGGTCACCTCGCCCTCGATGAGCGAGCAGAGCAGGTGCAGGCTGGTGTGCACGCGCATGTGGCGGTGGCGCCTTTCCCAGTCCAGTTCCATGGTCACCGGCGTGCCGGGAGCGAGAGGCGGGCTGTCCTCGGCCGGAATGTGCAGCACCTCATCGCCCGCCTCGCCCTTGCGGGTGTCGCGGATGACGACGGCGCTGCCATCGGCCAGCAGCAGGCGGCCGCTGTCGCCCGGCTGGCCGCCGCCTTCGGGATAGAAAATGGTGCGGTCCAGGCGAATGCCCTCGGGCCCCACGCTCACGACCTGGGCCTCGCCCTCTCTCAAATAGGCATCTTCGCGGAACAACAGCTCCATGAAGCGCTTCCCCCTCTCTTTTGCTTACAGCCAGCCCGGCACCGGCAGGCCCTTGTCCCGCAGGAAGGCGGGATTGAACATCTTGCTCTGGTAGCGCGCGCCGGAATCGCAGAGCACGGTCACGATGGTGTGCCCCGGGCCGAGGTCGCGCGCCAGCCGGATCGCCCCGGCGACATTGACGCCGCTGGAGCCGCCCAGGCACAGGCCTTCCTCCTCCAGCAGGGAAAAGGCGACCGGCAGGGATTCGCTGTCGGGAATGCTGTAGGCGCGGTCGATCGGTGCATCTTCCAGGTTGGCGGTGATCCGGCCCTGGCCGATGCCTTCGGTGATGGAGGTGCCTTCGGCCTTGAGACTGCCGTGGGCGTAGTAGTGCCAAAGCGCCGAGCCGCTGGGGTCGGAGAGCGCGATTGCGACCTTGGCGTTGCGCTCCTTCAGCGCCTGGCCGATGCCGGCCAGAGTGCCGCCGGTGCCGACCGAACAGACGAAGCCATCCACCTTGCCTTCGGACTGCTCCCAGATCTCCGGCCCGGTGGTTTCATAGTGGCCGCGGCGGTTGGCGACATTGTCGAACTGGTTGGCCCAGATCGCGCCGTTGGGCTCGCTGGCGGCCAGTTCCTCGGCCAGGCGCGCCGAGACATGCACGTAATTGCCGGGGTTCTTGTAGGGCACCGCCGGCACTTCGCGCAGGTCCGCGCCGCACAGGCGCAGCATGTCCTTCTTTTCCTGGCTCTGGGTTTCCGGAATGACGATCACGGTGCGATAGCCGCGGGCGCGCCCGACCAGCGCCAGGCCGATGCCGGTGTTGCCTGCCGTTCCCTCGACGATCACGCCGCCGGGACGCAGCAGCCCGCGCTCCTCCGCATCCTTGACGATGGCCCAGGCAGCCCGGTCCTTCACCGAGCCGCCGGGATTGAGAAACTCTGCCTTGCCCAAGATCTCGCAGCCGGTCGCCTCCGAGGCCCGGCGCAGCCGAATCAGCGGGGTGTTGCCGATTGTACCGATGAATCCGTCGCGCATGTCCATGGGGCCAGCCTTGCCGAAAGTCTTTGATGAGCGGAACGCGGAGAGTAGCGCCGCCGCCCCGTTCCGGGCAAGCCGGCGCAACTTGACACTCCCGACAGCGGAGTGTGAGCCTGCTTCAGGCCCATTAAGGGGCCAGGAAAATCGGGGGAGGCGCGGCACGATGAAACCGTTCGATCAGGGGCTGCGCCTGCGCACGCCCCGGCACGAGGCGCTGACGCGGCGCTACGAGATCGCCCGCACGGCGATCGAATTCCTGGCTGCGCTGGCCTTCATCGTCGGCAGCGTGCTCTTCTTCTATTCGGCGCTGGTCTACACCGGAACCTGGTTCTTCCTGGTCGGCTCGGTCTTCTTCGCGGTGCGGCCGACGATTCGCCTTTTGTTGGAGCTGCATCTGGCCCGCTTGCCGGCACTCGACGAACTGGAGCCGGCCGGCGACTGAAGCCTGCAAGTTCGCGGTGCTCAGTCGCGGCGCCAGCGCTCGCGCAGGCCGTCGCGTTTCAGCTTCAGGCCGGTGAGGCAGGTCCAGGCCGGTGCGTTGGTGATCCGGCCGGCTTCCAACAGCGCCCAGGCCTCCGCGAAAGGCAGGGTCTCGGCGCGGATGTCCTCCTGTTCGCTCTCCAATCCATGCAGACCGCCGACGTCGCGCGCGTCGGTGCGGCCGATAAAATGGTGGATGATTTCGGTGCTCGCTCCGGGCGAGGACATGAGTGCGGCCACCGGCTCCAGGTCGGTGATGGTCACGCCGGCCTCTTCCTCCGCCTCGCGTCGGATCACCGCTTCCGCAGCCTCGCCTTCATGGTCCAGCAGGCCGGCAACCACCTCGATCTGCCAGGGCGGACGCCCGGCCAGCAGCGCCGGCAAGCGAAACTGCTCGATCAGGACGACGCAGTCTCGTTCGGGATCGTAGGGCAGAACAGCGGCGGACTGGTGCTGGTCGATGATCTCGCGCAGCTGTTCAATCCAGCCACCGGCGAAGCGGCGATAGCGCGCGCTGTGGCGCTCCACGGTCAGAAAGCCGCGGTGCAGCTCCTCCTTGTCCAAAGGTTCACAGTCATCCGGACCGAAGCGGCCGAAGGGCATGGGATATCCTTATCTGTCTTCTTGTGAGTCGGGCTCGCCGAGCAGGCGCGCGAAGCGCTCCATGTCCCCGGCCAGTGCCTCTGCGGCATGGCTTTCCATCTCGCGGTACTGCGCCAGCACTTCCTGGCCCAGCGCGGTGACGTGCGCACCGCCGCCGCCGCTGCCGCCGCGTGCGGCCTCCACCAGCGGCTGGCGAAAGGCGGAGTTCATGGTCTCGACCAAAAGCCAGGCGCGGCGGTAGGACATGCCCATGGAGCGGGCGGCCCTGCTGATGGAGCCGCTGGCGTCGATGGCTTCCAGCAGCGCCGCCTTGCCCGGTCCCATGGCGGTTGCCTCGCCGAGAAGCACCCGCAGGCGAGGGCGGGGCGGCATGGGCTCACTCCGCCGCGGCGCGCAGGCGCAAGCGGTCGAAGCCGGCCTCCAGGTCGGCAATCAGGTCTGCCGGATCCTCCAGGCCGATGTGCAGCCGCAGCAGGGGGCCTTCGGCGGTCCAGGGGACGGTCGAGCGCAGCTTGGCCGGGAAGGTGGGAATGGCCAGGCTCTCGTAGCCACCCCAGGAGTAGCCCATACCGAAGAACTGGAGGCCTTCCAGAAGGTCGGCCACGCTCTCCATTCCCACCGGGTGCAACTCCACGCCCATCAGCCCGCTGGCGCCGCAGAAGTCGCGCTTCCAGATTGCGTGCCCGGGATCGCTCGGCAGTGCGGGGTAGAGCACCCGGGCCACTTCCGGGCGACCCTGGAGCCACTCTGCGACCTTGAGCGCATTGGTCTGATGCTGTGCCAGGCGCACGGCCATGGTGCGCAGCCCGCGCAGGCCGAGCCAGGCATCGTCGGGACTGGCACCGTGACCCAGGTCCTGGGCCTGCTGGCGCACGGCGTCATGCTGTGCCTCGTTGGCGATGACCAGACCCAGCATGGCGTCGGAGTGGCCGACCACATACTTGGTGCCGGCGTGCACCGAGATGTCGACGCCGTGGGCCAGCGGCTGAAAGAAGAGCGGCGTGGCCCAGGTGTTGTCCATGATCGTGGTCACGCCGGCGTCGCGGGCCACCTTGGTGATGGCCGGCACGTCCTGGATTTCGAACGTGAGCGAGCCCGGTGCCTCGAGGAAGATCACCCGGGTGTTGGGCCGGATGCGCTCGGCGATGCCGGCGCCAATCAGCGGATCGTAGTAGGTGGTCTCGACGCCGAAGCGCGCCAGCAGGCCGTCGCAGAACTTGCGGGTGGGCGCATAGACGCTGTCGGCCACCAGAAGATGGTCGCCCTGCTTGATCTGGGACAGGATCGCGACCGTGATGGCCGCCAGGCCGGAGCCCACGGCCACGCAGCCGGCACCGCCCTCCAGTTCGGCCACGGCATGCTCCAGGGAGAAGCTGGTTTCCGTGCCGTTGCGGCCGTAGGAGACGAATTCGGGATCGAGACGGTGGCTATGCACCGCCAGCAGTTCCTCGACGCTATCGAAGAGGATGGTCGAGGCGCGCACCACGGGCGGATTGACCGGGTGTCCCCCCTTGCATGCCAGTCTGCGGCCCGCGTGGGCCAAGCGTGTCTGCGGCGCTGCCTTTTTCGCTTCCGACAAGTCTTCGTCTCCCTGTAAATCACATTTATCCAAGCTTACATCGCCCCTTCCGCCCGGCGAAAGGGCAAGGCGGCGAAAAGGGGGCGGCGAAAAGCAGAGGCGGCGCCCGCTTGCGAGGCGTGGTATCCTGCCCCGGTCATGTCCACCCTGCGCCACCATCTCTTCGATACTGCGATCGGTCGCTGCGGCCTGGCCTGGAGCGACGCGGGCCTGCGCGCGCTCGCTCTGCCGGAGGCCAGCGACGGCGACACCCTGGCGGCGCTCCTGCGCGCCTGTCCAGGGGCAGAGGCCGCCGCGCCTGAGGAACTGGCGCCGGAAACCTGGGTGGGCGCGGCTGTGGCGGAGATCACGGCGCTGCTCGGCGGCGAGACGCCGACGCTGCTGCAACTGCCTCTCGACCTGGCGGATGTCGGCCCCTTCTATCGGCGGGTCTATGACGAGGCGCGCCGGATTCCGCCGGGCCACACCAAAAGCTACGGCGAGATCGCCCGCGCCCTGGGGCAGCCCGGCGCCTCGCGGGCCGTGGGCCAGGCCCTGGGCCGCAACCCCCTGCCCATCGTCGTGCCCTGCCACCGCGTGCTGGCGGCCGGCGGGCGCCCCGGCGGCTTCTCGGCGCCCGGCGGTCTCATCACCAAGCGGCGGCTGCTGGAGATCGAGGGCGCGCTTCCGGGCGATCAGCCGGACCTTTTCGCTACGCGATGAATGAGCGGTTATAGCTCTTGACCTTCCCATTGTGGGAAGCCCCATAACCTGCTCCTGTATCAGAAGGAGAAGGGGCATGGCCCAGGAACAGCATCACGGCGGCTGCGCACACAGCGCCGGCGCGAAGCATCAGCACGGCGGCGAGGCTGCGGCGCAGGACGGGCAGGTCATCGATCCGGTCTGCGGCATGAGCGTCGATCCGGCGACCGCCCAGCATCACGCGCAGCACGCCGGCAAGGACTACTATTTCTGCTCGGCCGGCTGCCGCAGCAAGTTCCTGGGCGACCCCGAGGGCTACCTGTCAGGCAAGAAGCCGGCAGCGGAGGGCCCGCCGGATGCCATCTACACCTGCCCCATGCACCCTGAGGTGCGCCAGGTCGGCCCCGGCAGCTGCCCGAAATGCGGCATGGCGCTGGAGCCGGAGGATGTGACCCTGGAGCAGGGCCCGAACCCGGAACTGCAGGACATGACCCGGCGCTTCTGGATCGGCGCTGCGCTGACGCTGCCGGTGTTTGTCCTGGAAATGGGCGGTCACCTCTTCGGCATCACCCACGCCATCGGGCAGCAGACCTCCAACTGGCTGCAGCTTCTCTTCGCAACGCCGGTGGTGCTCTGGGCCGGCTGGCCTTTCTTCGTGCGCGGCTGGCAGTCGCTGGTGACCCGCAGCCTCAACATGTTCACCCTGATCGCCATGGGCGTCGGCGTGGCCTTCCTGCACGGCATCGTCGCGACGTTCCTGCCCGGCATCTTCCCGGAAGCCTTCCGCGACGCCGAAGGCGCCGTGCCAGTCTACTTCGAGGCGGCGGCGGTGATCGTCGTGCTGGTGCTGCTGGGCCAGGTGCTTGAACTGCGGGCGCGTGAGCGCACCTCCGGCGCCATCCGTGCCTTGCTGGACTTGGCGCCCAAGACCGCGCGGCGCCTGGGCACCGACGATCGTGAAGAGGACGTCTCCCTGGAGGAGATCCAGGTGGGCGATCGCCTGCGCGTGCGCCCGGGAGAGAAGGTGCCGCTGGATGGCGAGGTGATCGAGGGCGCCTCGAATGTGGATGAATCCATGGTCACCGGCGAGCCCATGCCTCAGCGCAAGGAAGCGGGCGCCACAGTGATCGGCGGCACCCTGAACGGTCAGGGCGGCTTCGTGATGCGGGCCGAGAAGGTGGGCAAGGAGACCATGCTGGCGCAGATCGTGCAGATGGTGGCGAGCGCCCAGCGCAGCCGCGCGCCGATCCAGCGGTTGGCCGACGTGGTGGCCTCCTGGTTCGTGCCGGCGGTGGTGGGCGTGGCCGTGCTGGCTTTCGTGATCTGGGCGATCTGGGGCCCCTCGCCCTCCTTGGCCTATGCCCTGGTGAACGCAGTCGCGGTGCTGATCATTGCTTGTCCCTGCGCCCTGGGCTTGGCGACGCCCATGTCGATCATGGTCGGCGTCGGGCGTGGTGCGGGCATGGGCATCCTGATTCGCGATGCCGAGGCCCTGGAGCGCTTCGAGAAGGTCGACACCATCGTGGTGGACAAGACCGGCACGCTGACCGAAGGCAAGCCACGGCTGACAGGGCTGCACGCGGTGGCCGGGCTGTCCGAGGATGAACTGCTGCGCCTGGCCGCGAGCCTGGAACGGGCCAGCGAGCATCCCCTGGGCGCGGCGGTGGTGCAGGCGGCCGAGGCACGCGACCTGCCGCTGGCCAGCGTCGAGGACTTCGATGCCCCCGGCGGCAAGGGAGTCACCGGGCTGGTGGAAGGCCGGCGCGTCGCCCTGGGCAACCGCGGCTTTCTGAGCGATCTCGGCGTGGACGTGAGCGGCCTGGAGGGCCAGGCCGAGACCTGGCGGCGCGACGGGGCCACCGCCATCTTTGCGGCGGTGGAGGGCGTTGCGGCCGGTGCGCTGGCCGTTGCCGATCCGATCAAGGAGACCACGCCCGAGGCCATCCGTGCCCTGCACGAGCAGGGGCTGCGCCTGGTCATGCTGACCGGCGACAACCGCACAACCGCGGAAGCCGTTGCCCGCCAGCTCGACATCGACGAGGTCGAGGCCGAGGTGCTGCCCGAGGACAAGGGCCGGGTGGTGGCACGGCTGCGCGAGGAGGGCCGGGTCGTGGCCATGGTCGGAGACGGCGTGAACGACGCGCCGGCCCTGGCCGCGGCGGACGTGGGCGTTGCTATGGGGGGTGGCACCGATGTCGCCATCGAAAGCGCCGGCGTGACGCTGCTGCGCGGCGACCTCACCGGACTGGTGCAGGCTCGGCGCCTCTCCCAGGCCACCATGCGCAACATCCGCCAGAACCTCTTCTTCGCCTTCGCCTATAACTCGGCGGGCGTGCCGATCGCCGCCGGAATCCTCTACCCGGTCTTCGGTCTGCTGCTCTCGCCGATCGTGGCCGCTGCCGCCATGTCGCTCTCCTCTGTCAGCGTCATTGGCAACGCCCTGCGGCTGCGCATGACCCGGCTATGAGGGAGGGTTGGTTGACACGAAGGACACGAAGAATTCCACGAAGTGCACAAGGGATTTCATTCGAAAAGGGTGAGCGGCGGCTTGAATCGCTCTTGCTGAACTTTGTGAAGCCCTTCGTGTCCTTCGTGTCTCCGCAATGGTCTGCAAAGGTTGCGCCAGATCAAGGCGGGTGCGCCGCGGCGGTGGCAGGCTCGCGGTAATCGCCTGTTCCTGTTCTATGCGAGGAGATGGCCATGAGCGAAAGTGGTGCGGTGCGCG
This sequence comes from Aquibaculum sediminis, assembly GCF_040712085.1. Classification (NCBI taxonomy): domain Bacteria; kingdom Pseudomonadati; phylum Pseudomonadota; class Alphaproteobacteria; order Rhodospirillales; family Rhodovibrionaceae; genus Aquibaculum; species Aquibaculum sediminis. The sequence goes on along the minus strand of NZ_JBFCVK010000012.1, from coordinate 99,958 downwards.
AAGCGGTGGGTGTCTTTCACAAACGGTCCGAACTGGAAGCGGCGATCGACGAGTTGCTGAGTTCGGGCTTCGACCGCGCCGAGGTGAGCCTGCTGGCAAGCCGGGAGGCCGTGGAAGAGAAGCTCGGGCACAGTTACCGCTCGGTGCGGGAATTGGAAGACGACCCCGATGTGCCGACCGTGGCCTACATGGCGCGTGAATCGGTGGGTGAGATCGAGGGCGCCATTGCGGGGACCCTGATCTATGTCGGAGCGGTGGCGGCCGCGGGTGCCGTGGTCGCTTCTGGCGGCGCCTTCGCTGCAGCCATCGCCGCGGCCGCAGCGGCTGGTGGCGGAGGCGGGCTGCTCGGCTACCTGCTCGATCGCTATGTCGAGAAGCGCTATCTGAAATCCATCGCCGACCAGATTGCCCGTGGTGGCCTGCTGCTCTGGGTGCACACGCGCAACGAGGAGCACGAGCGTCGCGCGGTGGACATTCTGACACGAAACGGCGGCGAGGACGTGCATGTCCACGACCTGCCGGCCGGCGAGCGGGAGGCGTTGCAGATGCGTGCGCGCATTTCCGATCTGGTCGACGAGGCCGGCCGGCAATCCTTCCCCGCCAGCGATCCGCCGGGCTTCAACCCCGGCCGCAGCGGCGGGCCGCACTGAGGGTGCATCCAGCCGCATCGGTTTCTCACCTTTGGAAGGAGTCCCGATCATGACACGGAAGCTACGTCTACTGATGTTCGCGGCACTGGGCGGTGTCTTGGCGGCAGGCACGGCCATGGCGCAGTCCTCCGGAATGCAGGAGGGAACCCGCGGCCAGGGGCAGTACCACGATGGCAATCCCATGGGCATGCACGGCAGCGGTCCCGGCAGCCAGCGCGGCGCGCAGCAGGACGAGGACGGCGACTGGGCGCCCCGGTCGCGTGAGCGTCGCGAGCGTGGCGAGGGCCAGGGACCGGGCCAGGGCTACGGCTACCAAATGGGCCCCGGCGATGGCTACCAGATGGGGCCGCAGATGGGTCCGGGTTACGGGCATGGCCCAGGCTACGGGATGGGTGGTTACGGCATGGGCGGCTATGGACCCGGCTACCCTGGTGGCGGTCAGCCGGGCATGGGTCCCGGAATGATGGGCCCCGGAATGATGGGCCCCGGAATGATGGGCCCCGGAATGATGGGCCCCGGAATGATGGGCCAGGGCATGATGGGCCCCGGAATGATGGGGTGGGGCCAGGGTTATGGCGCCGGTCAACCCTGTCCGGGGCCGGGCCATGGGCCGCAGTACGGCCAGCAGTGGGGCGGCGGCTCCGGGGCTGGCTGGCAGGAGGGTGCTGGCGACGGGAAGCGGGGCGATCGCCGCGACCGGCTTGAGGCGCGCGATCCGCAGCGCGGCATGATCGACCGCGACAATGACGGCAGCATTTCTGCCGACGAGGCCGCCGCCCACGCCGAAGGCATCTTCGAGTTCCTGGACCAGGACGGCGACGGTGCGCTGGTGCTCGAAGAACTGCAGGCCCGTCAGCGGGCGCGCGGTGACGCGGACGGCCCCCGGGCGGAACGGCGCCAGCAGCGCCTGGAGGAACGTTTCGGCGAGATGGATGCCGATGGCGACGGTGAGATCTCGAAGGAAGAGTTCATGACCTTCCACCAGGAGCGCTTCGAAAGCATGGCGAGCGAAGGCTCGGCTTCGCCCTGGCAGTATCGCGGCCGCCATCACCGCTACTGAGCGACGCGCTAAGAGCGACCACCTGACCGGCCGGGGCGGCTTGCCCCGGCTGGCATCCCTCGCGTTCCTCCCAATGCACAGGAAACAAGATGCAGACAGAACCTGAAATCGTCTTCCACAACCTGGACCACTCGCCGGCCATCGAGACCCTGGTGCGGGAACGCTTGGAGAAGCTGGACCGACTCTTCGACGGTATCGTGTCGTGCCGCGTGGTGATCGAGCGCAGCCAGCATCGCCACCGCAAGGGCGATCTCTTCGCCGTGAACATCGTGGTGGGCGTGCCGGGGCAGCAGCTTGTGGTCAATCGCGCCGGCCCCAAGGACCATGCCCATGAGGACATCAAGGTGGCGCTGCGCGACTCCTTCGATGCGGCCGATCGTCAGGTGGAGGACCATGCCCGCAAGGTGCGCGGTGACGTGAAACATCACGAACCGCGTCCGGAAAGCCCGCCCGAGAACGTGTAACAGGGCCGGCCGCCCTGACTCGGTGACCCGTCCCATCATCTTTGGGTGGCGCCGGACGGCCGCTTGCGTCATCTGTGACCGGGGGCGCTAAGCAACACAGGAAGCCAGGCGACGATGCGGGCAGACCATTCGAAGCACACGACCTTTGGCGCCGGCCTTTCCCGCCGCCGCCTGCTGTTGACCGGTGCCGGCCTCGTGGCGGCGGGGGCGCTTCCGCGCTCTTTGCGCGCACAGGCCGAGGCGCAGCGCCTCGTCGCCGGTCCGGGCCGGGCGCAAGTGGCGCCGGCCGGCTATCCGCAGACCGATGTCTGGGCCTACGACGGCGTGGTACCGGGGCCGACCTTGCGGCTGCGCCAGGGCGAGCGGCTGGACCTGGTGGTGGAGAACCGCCTGGAGCAGCCCACCACCATCCATTGGCACGGCATCCGCCTGCCCAACGAGATGGACGGCGTGGCGCATCTGACCCAGGCGCCGATCCAGCCGGGCGAGAGCTTCCATTACAGCTTCGACTGCCCCGACGCCGGCACCTTCTGGTACCACCCGCACTTTCGCAGCTTCGAGCAGGTGGAGCGTGGGCTGGCCGGGGCGCTGATCGTCGAGGAGGCGGAGCCGCCGCAGGTGGACCGGGATCTGCTCTGGGTGCTCGACGACTGGCGTCTGACCGAGGAGGCGGCCATCGCCGAGGATTTCGGTGCCTTTCACGATATCAGCCATGCCGGCCGGCTCGGCAACAGCGCGACCATCAATGGCCGCAGCCCGGAGGCCCTGGCGGTGCGCCGCGGCGAGCGGTTGCGCCTGCGGCTCATCAATGTGGCCAACGCTCGGGTGTTCGGCCTCGACTTCGAGGGCCATGCGCCAAGCATCATTGCCTGGGACGGACAGCCGGTGACGCCGCACGCCTTGCCCGACGGCAGGCTGGTGCTCGGCCCCGGCATGCGCGCCGACCTGATTATCGACATGACCGGCGGACCGAACGAGACCTTTGCGGTCACCGATTCCTTCTACCCGAACCAGACCTACCGGCTGGTGGACATCGCCTATGAGGCGGAGGTGCTGCGCGAGGAGTCCCTGGGCGCGGTGCCAAGCCTATCGGCCAATCCCGTGGCGGAGCCGGATCTGGAAGCCGCGGAGCGGCACGATCTGGTCTTCGCCGGCGGCATGATGGGCGGGATGACCGGGGCCGAACTGGATGGTCGCCAGGTCTCGCCGCGCGAGTTGATGCAGCACGGCCTGGCCTGGACGGTGAACGGCGTGGCCGCGCGCGATCACGATCACCGGCCCATGCTCTCCCTGCGGTTGGGGCGCAGCTACGTTCTGACCCTGCGCAACGATACCGCCTGGCCGCATCCCATCCACCTGCACGGCCATGTCTTCCGGGTGCTGAGCCGCAACGGCATGCCCACGCCACATGGAGAGTGGCAGGACACGGTGCTGCTGATGCCGCAGGAGGTGGCGGAGATCGCCTTCGTGGCCGACAACCCCGGCGACTGGATGCTGCACTGTCACATCCTGGAGCATCAGCTGGGCGGCATGAGCGGCGTGCTGCGGGTGGCTTGAGCTTGACCCCGAGGGCGTTCCGGTATCGGATCGCGCAGCAAGAATTCACCTGAAGGGAAGGGAAAGCCCAATGCACGTCCTGGTCATCGGCGCTGCCGGCATGGTGGGCCGCAAGCTGGTGGAGCGCCTGGTTGCCGACGGATCGCTGAACGGTCAGTCCATTTCGGCCATGACGCTCTACGATGTGGTCGAGCCCACGGCCCCGGCCGGAGCCGGTTTCAGCATCGAGACCCATGCCGGCGACTTCACTGCGGAGGGCGCGGCCGAGACGCTGATCGCCGGGCGCCCGGACGTCATTTTTCATCTGGCCGCCATCGTGTCCGGCGAGGCGGAACTGGAGTTCGACAAGGGCTACCGCATCAACCTCACCGGCACCTGGGCCCTGCTCGAGGCGATCCGCAAGGCGGATTACCGTCCGCGGCTGGTCTTCACCAGCTCGATCGCGGTCTTCGGCGCACCCTTCCCCGAGATCATCCCCGACGATTTCCATCACACCCCGCTGACCTCCTACGGTGTGCAGAAGTCCTGCGGCGAGATGCTGCTGATGGACTACACCCGCAAGGGCATGGTCGACGGCATCGGCATCCGCCTGCCGACCATCTGTGTGCGCCCGGGCAAGCCCAACAAGGCGGCCTCGGGCTTCTTCTCCGGCATCATCCGCGAGCCTCTTGCCGGGGTGGAGGCCGTCTGCCCCGTCGATGCCGACGTGGTCCACTGGTTCGCCAGCCCGCGCTCGGCCGTCGGCTTCCTGCTCCACGCCGCCGGGCTGGACGGGGAGACGGTCGGTCCGCGCCGCAACCTGACCATGCCCGGCCTCGGCGAGACCGTCGGCGGCATGGTCGAGGCGCTGCGCCGGGTCGCCGGCGATCAGGTCGCCGCGCGCGTGCGCTGGGAGCCGGATCCCTTCATCCAGGGCATCGTCGCCGGCTGGCCCACCACCTTCGAGGCCAAACGCGCCCGCGCGCTGGGCTTCAAGGCGGAAAGCAACTTCGAGGAAATTATCCGCGCCCACATCGAAGACGAACTGGGCGGCAAGATCGCGTCCTGACCGGTCGACGTTTACTTGGTGAGAGCGCCCCGTAGGTCCGGCTTGCGGGGCGCTTCTGCTTTCAAAGGAAGTTTCAGCCGCGCGGCTTGCCGGTCAGTTGGCGCGGGTGCACGTCACGCGCCGGCAGGTAGACCAGCACGGCCAGCAGCACCAGCGATCCCATGGCGGTGAAGAGCACCCGGAAACCGGCATCGGCGATGACGCCCTGCGAGCCTGTGTAAGCATTGAGCAGCAGCGAGCTGCAGAGCTGGAACAGCGCGGCGCCGCCGATGATGCCGATGTTGATGGTGGTGATGCCGCGCCCGGCCAGGTGATCCGGCAACAGCCCGCGCCCATGGGCGATGATCAGCATGCTGGCAGCCGAGAAGAAGGCGATGGCGCCAAGGAAAAGGGTCACGAGGGTCAGCGAGGGCGCGGGATGAATGCCCAGGCCGAGCAGCAGCAGGCCGAGCGGCACGATACCCGCCAGCACCGCGCGTTTGCGCGAGTTGAAGAGCTGGTCCAGCGGGCCGAAGCAGAGCGCGCCCACCAGGCTGGAGGCCGGCATCACCAGCAGCACCTCGCCCACCTGGGAGGAGGTCAGGCCGAAGCGGGTCTGCAGGTAGGGGCCGCCCCAGAGCCCGAGAATGGTGATCATGCTGGGATAGCCGACCAGGGCCAGGACGAAGGCACGCTGAATGTCGCGCATCTTCAGGATCGACAGCGAACCCTTCAGCGTCTCCGACCAGGAGCTGCGCGCGGCCTGGCGGCTGCGCGGTCGCGGCGTGTCGCGCACCAGCAGATAGACCAGCAGGGAGGCGACAAGGGTCACTCCCGCCAGAACGACGAAGCTGCCGCGCCAGCCGACGGTTTCCACGGAATAGCCCAGCGGTGCGGTGGCCAACAGGTTACCGAGATGGCTGGTGGAGATGATCACCGAGGAGATCAGCGCGAAGTGCCGCGCCGGGAACCAGCCGGAGATGGCGATGAAGGCGCCCATGATCACCGCGGCGCAGCCCACCCCCAGCAGCACGCGCGCGGCGATGAGCACGACCAGGCGGTCGCCGGCGGCGAACAGCAGCGCGCCGGCCACAGCGAAAAGCAGCAGGCCGCTGATCGTCAGCCGCGGGCCGTAGCGGTCGAGCAGGATGCCGGCGGGGATCTGGGTCAGCATGAAGGCGACGAAAAAGGCCGCGGTCATGCCGCCATAGGCAGCGGGCGGCAGGCTGAGGTCGGCCATCACCGGGGCGGCCAGCACCGAGTTGGCGGCGCGATAGAACTGACTGACCATGGCGGCCAGGCAGAGAACGCTCAGGACCAGGAAACGCTGGAGATGCATGGCTCCCGACTCCCTTGGCCCGTCCTAAACTCGCAAGCCGGCACACGGCGGCGGTGGGGCCTTCCGTGCCGGCGGGATGCGCGTACGTCGCGGACAAACCGGGAAGGGGCGTGGGGCGTGTCACGCCCGAAGAGCGATACGGGCCACTGAAGGGAAAACCGGACTGAACTTGCCGGCCAGTGGTCCCGCTGCGCGGGAAAGACGGGAATTACACCAGGAAGAGGGCCATGAGGATGAGCACCACGGCAACGATGACGGCGCCGGCGGTGGAAAACTTGATGAAGCCAGAGTAGGTCGACTTGTGGTCCTGCAGCATCCGGTCGTCGGTCATGCTCGTGCGATCCCCTTTGTTGGTCGGGCCCCTGCGTGTCCGGCCCCTGAATATCTGAGTGGGCAACACGGGCGTCCTCGCCCGCCTTTTGCAGCCTATGTAGGAAAATCCCCGCCCGGGCTCAAGCAAATCCGGGTTGTGGCAGTCTGACAGGGCGCGGCCCTTCCACCGAAACACAGCACCGAGACACAGCACCGGGAAACAAAGGTGGCAGCGGCGCCGGCCAAAGGCGCCTTGTCCTTTGCTTCCCACTTGCACTTGCGCAACGCGGGTCGCAAGCTGTCGGCATGATGGCACTGACTTCTTCCACCCCCCGAGCCGCCTGCCGCCCACCGATCCTGTTTGGCGTGGCCCTGGCGGGACTGCTTACTCTGGGTGCCTGCGCCCAGCGATCGGCTGAAGCCCCGGCGGGCGAAAGCGCGGCCCCGGCCTATCGCTACGATGAGCCAAGGCAGGAAACCTCGCCCCTGATCTACGACGATGCGGCCACGCAGCCCGGTCAGCGTGGACGGGACGAGGGTTACCAGGAAGCCAACGAGCAGTGCGATGCCTATGCCCGGGCGGTGGTGGCCCAGGACCGACGCATCCGCAGTGATCGGGACACGATGCGCAGCAGCCGCCTGGGTTCCGCCCCGATGAGCTCGCTCAGCCGCTCCATGCGCGATCACGGCGAACAGGGCAGCTACGAGCGGCACTTCCGTCAGTGCATGGAAAGTCGCGGGGCGTCCACGGAGTGAGTGGCGGGCTGAGATGAGTCGTATCTACACCGCCGCCGTGCTGGTGATCGGCAACGAGATTCTCTCGGGACGCACCCAGGACGCCAACATAGGCTACCTCGGCCGCCGCTTGAACGAACTGGGCATCCGCCTGCTCGAAGTGCGAATCCTTCCGGACCTGCAATCGGCGCTGGTGCCGGCGCTGCGCAGGCTGAAGGACGATTACGACTATCTTTTCACCACCGGCGGCATCGGCCCGACCCACGACGACATCACGGTGGATTGCGTCGCCGCGGCGTTCGAGCGCCCCGTGATCGAGCATCCCGAGGCCCGTCGCCTGCTGGAAGACTATTACGGCGACCGCATCAACGACGCGCGCCTGCGCATGGCGCGCACGCCTGAGGGGGCCGGGCTGATCGAGAATCCGGTCAGCCGCGCGCCGGGCATCCGGATCGAGAACGTCTTTGTGCTCGCCGGGGTGCCGCGCATCATGCAGGGGCAGTTCGAAGCCCTGGCGCCGGAGTTGGTGGGCAGTCTGCCCATGCAGTCGGTCTCCCTGCCGGTGGCCATGCCGGAGTCCGAAGTCGCGCCGGGATTGGGTGCCCTGCAGGAGCGCTATCCCGACGTGGAGATGGGCAGCTATCCCTATATGCGCGACGGCCGTGTCGGCACCTCGCTGGTGCTGCGCGCGACCGATGAAGCCCGGCTGAACGCCGCGACAGATGAACTGCGCGGCCTGATCGCCGAACTGGGCGGCCGCCTCGACGAGGATATGTAGTCGCGGGGCGACGGGGACTTGCAACGCGGCTTGGAAGCACTGTTGACCAAAGAATGTTTGCGGCAAGGGCACGCGGGCCGCTAGTCTTTTGACATAAGTCCGCTACGACAGGGTTCGACAAACAAACAGGGAGACGATGCAATGCGCCGTACCAAGTCCCTCTTTACGCTACTTGCGGCCGGCCTGCTGATCGCCGCACCCCTGGCCGCCCAGGCCGACCCCGCGGAGATCATCGACGAGCGGCAGGAGTTCATGAAGGGCCTCGGCCAGCAACTGGGCGTTGCCCGCTCCTATGTTCAGGACGGCGAAGGCACTGCCGCCGATGTGGCCGAGGCTGCCCGGACCATAGCCGAGCGCGCCGGCGAGATCGTGGCCCTCTTCCCCGAGGGCACCGGCATGCACGAGGTCGACATCGAGACCGGGGCGCGTCCGCAAATCTGGGAAGATCCCGATGATTTCGCGGCCAAGGCCGAGGGGCTGAGCGAGGCGGCCACCAGCTTTGCCGAGCTTGCCGACTCGACCGAGGACCCGGCCGAGATCGGGGCCGGCATGGCCGCTCTTGGCCGTGACGGCTGCGGCGCCTGTCACCGGACCTATCGCGAAGAACTGGATTGATCGCGGCCGCAACGCTTTTGCGCGGCCTCCCGGCCTTTCTGGGCCTGGCGCTGCTGGTGACGGCGGCGCAGGCCCAGGAAGAGCAAAATCAGGAAGAGCAGGCTGAAGCGGAAGCGGCAGCCGAACTCTCGCCGGCCGAGGAGCGGGGGCGGCAGGTGTTCCTCGCCGCCTCCTGCGCCGGTTGCCACACGGCGCCGGACGAGGGCACTTTCCTGGCCGGCGGGCGGGCCATTTCCTCGCCCTTCGGCACCTTCTACAGCCCGAACATCACACCGCATCCGGAGGCCGGGCTGGGCAACTGGAGCGAGGCGGAATTCGCACGCGCCCTGCGTGAGGGGCGGATGCCGGGCGGTTCAGCCTACTATCCTGCTTTTCCCTATACCTCCTACACCGGCATGAGCGATGCCGACGTGTCGGATCTCTGGGCCTATATCCAGACCATCGAGCCCTCGGACCAAGCCAACCGGGAGCATGATCTCTCCTTCCCCTTCGGCTTCCGCTTCCTGCTGGAGCCCTGGCGGCTGCTCTTCTTCGAGGACGGTCGCTTCGAAGCGGATCCGGCTTTGAGCGAGGAGGAGGCGCGCGGCGCCTACCTGGTCGAGGTATTGGGCCACTGCGGCGAGTGCCATACGCCGCGCAATCGCCTGGGCGCGCTGGAGCAGGACCGCGCATACGCCGGAACCCCGAGGGGGCCGGACGGGCGGCGGGTGGCCAACATCACGCCGCATGACGATGGCCTGGCGAACTGGAGCGCCGGTGACATCGCCTACTATCTGGAGACCGGCTTCACGCCGGATTTCGACTACGCCGGCGGGGCGATGGTCGAGGTGATCGAGACCTCCACCAGCCAGTTGACCGACGAGGACCGTCAGGCCATGGCGGCCTATCTCAAGAGCCTGCCGCCCCTGCCGCGCGAATAAGGCAGATCGCATTCATTCGAAGTCGCTTCGCGATCCGAATGAATGCGTGACTCTGCGTTGCACCTTTGAATCCGGCCCGATGGCGACAGGGGCAGGGCGGGCGAAGAATGCCTGAAGTCGGGGCTTACTTCGGCTGCGGCACGATGCGTAGGTAGGGCTTCAGGGCCTTCCAGCCGTCGGGGTAGCGCTTCTTGGCCTCCTCGTCGGAAACGGAGGGGACGATGATGACGTCCTCGCCCTGCTTCCAGTTTACGGGCGTCGCCACCTGGTGCTTGGCGGTGAGCTGGCAGGAATCCAGCAGACGCAGCACCTCGTCGAAGTTGCGGCCGCTGCTCATGGGATAGGTCAGCATGGCCTTGATCTTCTTGTCCGGGCCGATAATGAAGACCGAGCGCACCGTGGCATTGTCCGCTGCGCTGCGGCCCTCGGCGCTGCTCCCCTCGCTTTCCGGCAGCATGTCATAGAGCTGGGCGACCTTGAGTTCCGGATCGCCGATCATCGGATAGGTCACGGCGTGGCCCTGGGTCTCCTCAATGTCCTTGGCCCAGGCCGCGTGATTGTCCACCGGATCGACGCTCAGGCCGATGATCTTGCAATTACGCTTCTCGAACTCCGGCAGCAGCCCGGCCATGTAGCCCAGTTCCGTGGTGCAGACGGGCGTGAAATCCTTGGGGTGAGAGAAAAGGATGGCCCAGCCATCGCCGATCCACTCGTGGAAGTTGATGGTGCCCTGGGTCGTCTGCGCCGTGAAATCCGGCGCGACGGCATTGATCCGCAAGGTCATGATGTACCTCCAATGTGGCAGAAGCCGTGTCCCGCCGCCCGGGTGGCGGCGGAAAGATGTCGCTCGGGCGGGCGAAATCGGCACGCAGAACGGGGCTGCCGACGGCCTCCGAGCCTGACCGGCGCATTGCACCAAGAATCACCCCGCCGTGCAATCGCCCAATGGGCGGACTCGAGACGCTTCGGCCTTCAGCTTCCAGTTAATGCTCGGTCGACCTTTGAGCACGCTCGGGAAGGCTGGACCCTGTGCCGTGCGCGGTTTAGCTTTCCGGGCAACCACAAACGGGGAAATGCCATGCTGCTTGGCTGTATTGCCGATGATGTGACCGGAGCCAGTGACCTGGCCTCGACGCTGGTGCGCGAGGGCATGCGCACGGTCCAGGTCCTGGGGGTTCCGGCAAGTGACTGGACGCCGCCGGAGGTGGACGCGGTGGTGGTGGCGCTGAAATCGCGCACCGCGCCGGTGGCCGAGGCGGTGCGGCAATCCCTGGAAGCGCTGGAATGGCTGCGCGGTGCCGGGGCGCGGCAGATCTTCTTCAAGTACTGCTCCACCTTCGATTCCACCGATGCCGGCAACATCGGGCCGGTGGCCGAGGCCCTGCTGGAGGCGCTGGGCGGGGAGCAGACCATCTACTGCCCCGCCTTTCCCACCAATGGCCGCTCGATCTACCAGGGGCACCTCTTCGTCGGTGACCGCCTGCTGTCGGAAAGCGGCATGGAGAACCATCCGCTCACGCCCATGACCGATGCCGATCTGGTGCGCGTCCTGGGTCGCCAGACCACCCATCCGGTGGGGCTTGTCCCCTATGCCAGCGTGTCGCGGGGCGCCGAGGCGATCCGTGCGAGCCTGGGTGAACTCCGGGCGGCCGGCAAACGCCACGCCATCGTCGACGCCCTGGACGATGCCCACCTGCGCGCCATCGGCGCGGCCGTGGCGGAGCTGAGCCTGGTCACCGGCGGCTCCGGGGTCGCCCTGGGCCTGCCCGAGAACTTCCGCCGCAGCGGTCTGCTGCACGCCGAGGTCAGCGATGCGCTGCCGGAGTTCGCGGGCGCGGCCGCCGTGCTGAGCGGCAGCTGCTCGCGCGCCACCAACGCGCAGGTGGCGCACTTCGCCGCCAAGCGACCGGCTTTGCGCCTCGACCCCCTGGCGCTGGCCCGTGGCGAGCAGAGCGTCGAGACGATTCTCCACTGGGCACGGCCGAAGCTGGGGGCGGAGCCGATCCTGATCTACGCCACCGCCGAGCCCGAAGCCGTGGCCGCCGTGCAGTCCGAACTGGGGCGTGAGGCGGCCGGCACGTTGGTCGAGGAAACCCTGGCCGGCGTGGCCAAGGGACTGGTCGCCGCCGGGCTGCGGCGCCTGGTGGTGGCCGGCGGCGAGACCTCCGGCGCGGTGGTGGCCGCACTCGGCATCGCTGCGCTTCGCATCGGCCCCGAGATCGATCCCGGCGTGCCCTGGACCGCGACCCTGGGCGAGCCGCCGCTGCTCCTGGCGCTCAAGTCGGGCAACTTCGGCACGGTGGATTTCTTCGAAAAGGCCTTCCAGCAGCTGCCGGGAGAGGGGGCATGAGCGAGGAGAACCGGCTGCGCGAGCGCATCGCACTGCACGGCAAGTCCCTCTTCGATCGGGGCTACGGCTGCGGCTCCTCGGGCAACATCTCGGTGCGCCTGGAGGACGGCATCCTGGTGACGCCCACCAACTCCAGCATGGGCCGGCTCGACCCGGCGCGCATTTCCCGGCTGGACTGGCAGGGCAACCTCCTGGCCGGCGACAAGCCCTCCAAGGAGGCCTTCCTGCATCTCGCCATGTATCAGGAGCGCCCCGATGAGCGCGCGGTGGTGCACCTGCACGCCACCCATTCGGTCGCCGTCTCCTGCCTGGCGGAAATCAATCCCGAGAACGTGCTGCCGCCGATCACCGCCTACTATGTGATGCGCGTCGGCAAGCTGCCGCTGCTGCCCTATTACCGCCCCGGCGACATGGCGCTGGCCGAGGCGGTGCGGAGCATGGCGCGCGAGCACCGTGCCATGCTGCTGGCCAACCACGGCCCGGTGGTGGCCGGAAAGGAACTGGATGCGGCGGTCTATGCGGCCGAGGAGCTGGAGGAAACGGCACGGCTCTTTCTGCTGCTGCGCGGTGAGCGCACGCGCTACCTGACGCCCGAACAGGTGGGCGAGCTGACCGAGCACTTCCCCACCTGAGGGGTTCACACCACACAAGACGAAGGGGGAGCCAGGCAGCGATGATGACAGCGCGGAAGATCGAAGGCGTCTGTGTCTGGGAGGGCCGGGAGATGGCGGCTTCCGATCGCTGGATCATCGAACTGACCCAGGCAGAGATCGCGACTCTGGACGCAGCGGTCGCGACGGCCATGCGCCGCGGCCTGCCCTGGCACGAGCTGACCCGCGAGAGCTTCCCGCTGCCGGGCCTGGAGGAGCGGCTGGCAGCTGCACGCGCCGAACTGGAGGAGGGCAGCGGTATGGTTAAGCTGCGGCGCATTCCGGTTGAGCGCTACGAGCCGGCCGACCTGAAGCGCCTCTGGTACGGTCTCGGCCTGCACCTCGGCACCCCGCGCTTCCAGAACGCCCGCGGCGAACTGATGCGCGAGATCTGCGACGAGGGGGCCGGTATCGGCGAGCGCTATGGCGCGGTGGAGACCGACAAGGGCACCTTCCTCTCCTCCTACGCCCGCACGCTGAGCAACGGCGCGCTGCGCTTCCACACCGACCGCTGCGACGTGGTGGGCCTGCTCTGCGTCAGCCAGGCCGGCAGTGGCGGCGTCAGCACGCTCTGCTCCTCGGCAGCGGTGCACAACGCGATCCTGGAGCGCCGGCCGGACCTCGCCGCTGTACTCTACCAGCCCTATCACCGCAGCCGTTTCGGCGAGGAAAAGGGCGCGGAGCGGCTGGCCTATCCTCTGCCGATCTTTGGGCAGAGGGACGGCAAGTTCACCAGCCACTATTCCCTCACCTACATCGAGGCGGCGGAGCTGCTGCCCGACATCCCGAAGATGACGGCGGCCCAGCGCGAGGCGCTGGATATGCTGATGGCGGTGGCGAAGGAGCTCTCCTTCGAGATGACGCTGGAGCCGGGCGACATCCAGCTGCTCAACAACCACGTCATCTATCACGGCCGCACGCCCTTCACCGACGCGCCGGAAAACGGCCGCAAGCGTCTGCTCCACCGTCTCTGGCTCGCCATGCCCAACAGTCGCCCCCTGCCGGAGGACCACGCGGTGCTCTGGGGCTCGGTGGCGCCCGGCGCCCTGCGCGGCGGCATCGGCCAGGAGGCGATGGGATAGGCGCGCGCCGACGTAGAGATGAAGTAAAGATGTTTGTCGATTTTGGGTATGTGCAGGATGAAGATAGAGAGCTTTTGTAATCTATTATTGCGATGAAATGAGATTGCGATGTAGTTTGCTTTGGATGGGCTAATGTTAATTTGGGGGGCGGCAATGAAGACCAACAAGTATGGCATGGCAGTTGGCGGCGGGTTTCTCACGCTTGTGCTTGCTTCAGCAGCGGCTGCGGGGAATGTTCCCCAAGGTCCTGACGGCGCGGCTTTCTATGATCCGGCCGACCCTCTGCCCAGCGGGGCGCGGGGCGACGTGATCTACGCCCGTGCCATGGACGAAACCAAGACCATGGCCCTGCCCAGCGCCGCTCGGAACAGTCTGGTCCTCTATCATGGTCTCAGTGACCGTGATCAGCCCATCCCACTGTCTGGGAGTGTCTCTGTGCCCGAGGGCGCGCCGCCGGAAGGCGGTTGGCCGGTCATTGTCTGGACCCACGGCACTTCCGGAATGAACCCCAGATGCGCCCCCTCCCTGGACACAGCCGACGGCCCGGAACACGGCTATGTCAGTGCCATGGCAGAGTTGCTGGATGGCTTCGTGCAGAAGGGCTATGCGGTTGTGGCCGCGGACTACCAAGGCCTGGGCGTGGTCAACCATCAGCCCTTCCTCCAGGGTGTGCCCACCGGCCGCAGTGCCCTGGATATGCTGACGGCCGGCCATCAGGTGGAAGCCGACCTGGGCACGCGCTACGTCGTGATGGGACACTCCCAAGGAGGTCAGGTTGATCTCTTTGCCTCATCTCTTGGCCCGGAGTATGTGCCGCAGTACGACTTCCTGGGGACCGTGGCCTTCGCGCCGGCCTCGCATCTGGCAGATCGCCTGGATGCCATGCGCCAGTCCGACAGCCCGCAGCCGGCGCTCGCCTACGTGCTCTATATTCTGCAGTCCTACGCCACGACCCACTCCGCGATAAATCTCTACGATATCCTGACGCTGGACGCCCTCGATAACCTGCCCAGGATCCACGATGACTGCGTAACGGCCGCCAGCACCTCGGGCTATTGGACCACGGTCAGTTCCGGCGCTCAGTTCCTGGAGGCACCGGACCTGGAGGCCTTTCGCTCTGTTGCCGCCAGCAACGAACCCGGCGAGCTAGAGATCGACCGGCCGGCGATGATCGTCCAGGGCGCGCAGGACCACACGGTCCTCCCGTCCGCGACCGACAGCACGGTGCGGCGGCTCTGCGAGAGTGGCAACTTCATCAACTATCAGGTCTTCGCTCAGGCCGACCACAGGGGTGCTTTGCGCTACGGCGCCGATGCGGCGCATAGCTGGGTGCAAGACCTCTTCGCGGGCAACGAGGTGCAGAGCAACTGCGCCAGCCTGCCGTCAGCAGCACAGAGCTGATTCGGCGGCGCCAGGGAGTCAGCGCTACCGCGCCCGCTCGCCAAGCCGGCGCATTTCGGCCAGCCAGCCTTGGCGCCGCTGCGGGCTGGCGCTGGCCACCATGCCGAAGAGGGTCTGGCGCACCGGCTTGAGGCCGACGAAGCCGAAGAGGCTGTGCGACAGGCCTTTCAGGGCGTGGGCGCCGTAGAGCCAGCGGTAGGCCAGCGCGGGCATGCCCATGGTGACCACCAGGCGCACCGAGCGGCCCTTGAGCCGTCCCTTGGGAAAGCCCTTGCCCTCGGTGGCAAAGGCGAAGCCGGGGCGCAGCGCCTGCTCGAAGAAGGCCTTGACCAGGGCGGGCAGGGTGCCGAGCCACAAGGGGAAAATTACCACGATGTGCTCGGCGGCCAGCAGGGCCTCCTGGGCCCGGCGGACCTCCTGCGTGGGTTGCTCCTCCTTGAAGGCGGCTTCGCTGCGCAGCAGGGGAATGTCCATTTGGGCGAGGTCGAGGCGGGCGATCTCATGCCCCGCCTTGTGTGCGCCCTCGGCATAGGCCTCGGCCAGGGCGCGGCAGAGGCGTGCCGGGTCGGGGTCGGGATGACCCTGGATGATCAGGATGCGGCGGGGCATTGGTGGGCTCCGGCGGTCATGTCTCGCCGGCTCCTTGCCACCCCCGCCGCTCGGCTGCCATGACCTGGATCAGCATGACCTGGATCAGAGGGTCGCGCTACTCCTCGCCCATGCGCAGCGCGGCCAGGAAGGCGGACTGCGGGATCTCCACATTGCCGAACTGGCGCATGCGCTTCTTGCCCTCCTTCTGCTTGTCGAGGAGCTTGCGCTTGCGGGAGATGTCGCCACCGTAGCATTTGGAGGTGACATCCTTGCGCATGGCGGAAACCGTTTCGCGGGCGATCACCTTGCCGCCAATGGCGGCCTGGATGGCGATCTTGAAGAGCTGGCGCGGGATCAGTTCCTTCAGCTTCTGGCAGAGTGCTCGTCCGCGCGCTTCCGACTGGCTGCGATGGACGATCAGTGCCAGGGCATCCACCGGCTCCTGGTTGACCATGATGGAAAGCTTGACCAGGTCGCCCTCGCGATAACCCTCCAGGTGATAGTCGAAGGAGGCATAGCCGCGGGTCACGGATTTCAGGCGGTCGTAGAAGTCGAAGACCACCTCGTTGAGCGGCAGCTTGTAGACCACCATGGCCCGATCACCGGCGTAGGTGAGGTCCTGCTGCTCGCCACGCCGCTCTTCGCAGAGCTTGAGCACCGAGCCCAGGAACTCGTCCGGCACCATGATGGTCGCCTTGATCCAGGGTTCGTCGATGGAGAGCACCCGGGTCGGGTCGGGCATGTCGGAGGGGTTGTGCAGGTGCAGCGTCTCGCCGTTGCGCTGATGCACGTGATAGACGACCGAGGGCGCGGTGGTGACGAGGTCGAGGCCGAACTCCCGCTCCAGGCGCTCCTGCACGATCTCCAGGTGCAGCAGTCCCAGAAAGCCGCAGCGGAAACCGAAGCCCAGCGCCGGGGAGACTTCCGGCTCGAAGACGAAGGAGGAGTCGTTGAGCGCCAGCTTGCCCAGGCTGTCGCGCAGCTCCTCGTAGTCGCTGGCGTCGGCCGGGAAGAGGCCGCAGAAGACCACGGGGATCGAGGGCTGGAAGCCGGTCAGCGGGCCGGCGCAGGGGCGGCGCTCGTCGGTGATGGTGTCGCCCACCTTGGCGTCGGCAATGTCCTTGATCCCGGCCACCACATAGCCGAGCTCGCCGGGGCCGAGTTCCTGGACCTTGGTCTTGGTCGGCTTGAAGATGCCCACCTGGGTCACGTCGTGCAGCGCCCGGGTACCCAGCATGCGGATCTTCATACCGGCACGCAGCTTGCCGTCCATCACGCGCACCAGCACGACCACGCCGAGGTAGGGATCGTACCAGGAATCAACCAGCAGGGACTGCAGCGGCGCCTCGGGTTCTCCTTGTGGTGGCGGAAGGCGGTGGACGATGGCTTCCAGCACCTCCTTGACGCCGATGCCGGTCTTGGCCGAGATCTGCAGCGCGTCGGTGGCATCCAGGCCCACCACCTCCTCGATCTGCTCGCGAATGCGCTCGGGTTCGGCGGCCGGCAGGTCGACCTTGTTGAGCACCGGCACGATCTCATGGTCGTGGTCGATGGCGAGGTAGACGTTGGCCAGCGTCTGCGCCTCCACGCCCTGGGAGGCATCGACGAGCAGGAGCGAACCTTCGCAAGCCTTGAGCGAGCGGCTGACCTCGTAGGAAAAGTCCACGTGGCCGGGCGTGTCGATCATGTTGAGCTGGTAGGTCTCGCCGTTGTCGGCGGTGTACTCCAGCCGCACAGCCTGGGCCTTGATGGTGATGCCGCGCTCGCGCTCCAGGTCCATGGAGTCGAGCACCTGCTCCTTCATCTCGCGCTCGGTCAACCCGCCGCAGAGCTGGATCATGCGATCGGCCAGGGTGGACTTGCCATGGTCGATGTGCGCGATGATGGCGAAGTTACGAATATGACTCAGGTCGGTGCTCATGCCGGTCCGGTTACCGTGGCTGGGGCGCTCTGGGCGTGCAGACTCCTGGGAGCCTGCAGGCTCATGGAAGGCGGAAAATAGGGTGGACGGGCCGCTGCCGCAATGTCATGCGGATGCGCTCTCCCTGCAATCGGCAGAAACCCCGGCCCTGTTCAGTCCGGGAGACAGTCCGTATATGGTGGCGCTCATGCGTGTCCTCTACCATCATGCCCTCAATCCCGGCAGCCGCAAGGTCCGACTGGCGCTGGCGGAGAAGGGACTCGAATTCGAGCTCAAGGCCGAGCAGGTCTGGGAACGGCGCCAGGCCTTCCTGCGCCTCAACCCGGCCGGCGAGGTTCCCGTTCTCATCGAGGAGGACGGGACCGTGGTGCCCGGCGACGGGGTCATCACCGAGTACCTCGACGAAATCTATCCCGAGCGCCTATTGCTGGGCGAAACGGCCCTGGACCGGGTTGAGGTGCGCCGCCTGACCAACTGGTTCGACCGCAAGTTCGCGCGCGAGGTTTCCGAGCCGCTCCTGGAGGAAAAGCTGCTGAAACGCCTGGCGCGCAGCGGTTCGGCGGACTCCCAGGCGATCCGGGCCGCCAATCACAACATCCATCACCACCTGGAATACCTCGCCTGGCTGGCCGAGCGGCGCAATTGGCTGGCGGGTGAAAGCCTCAGTCTGGCCGACCTGGCGGCTGCGGCGCATCTCTCCTGCGTGGATTACCTGGGGCACGTCCCCTGGGACAATCACCCCGTGGCGCGGGACTGGTATGCCCGGATCAAGTCGCGCCCGATCATGCGCGCACTGCTTGCCGACAGCGTGCCGGGGGTGCCGGCGCCGGCCCACTACGCCGATCTGGATTTCTGACGCCAGATTCCCGGCGGGGAGTTAATCTGCCGCGGCCTCGAGGCGTTGCAGGTTCTCGCGCGCAATCCGTCCGGCTTCGCCCTGCGGGTCCAGGTCGCTCGCCTGACGCCAGTCGGCGGCGGCGGCTTCACTCTCGCCCAGTTCGACTTGCACGATGCCGCGCTGCATCAGCGCCTCGGCATTGTCCGGCTCCAGGGAAAGCAGGCGGTTGAGATCGTCGAGCGCCAGCTCCGCGGCATCGACCCGGCGGTAGGCCTCGGCGCGCAGCAGCAGCGTTTCCGTGCGCTGCGGCGCCAGCTCCCAGGCGCGGTCCAGGTCATCGATCGCCTGCCACCAGCGCTCGCCTTCCGCCCGCACGATGGCGCGGTCGATCCGCAGGTCCGCGTTGTTCGGCGCCTGCTCGATTGCTTCACTCAAGGCCGTGTCCGCCGCATCGCGATCGCCGCCCAGCAGGTGCAGCCAGGCCGCCTCGGCCAGCAGGCCGGGACGGGCGTCGTTCTCGACCAGACGGGCCACGCCCTCCAGTTCCAGTGCCGCCTCGCCGTAGCGTTGCAACTCGGCCAGGGCCGCCGCGGCGCAGTGGCGTGCCGCAGCGCCCCCGCCCTGCTGTCGCCAAGCCTGGGCGCGTTCGAGTGCCTGGGTGGGCTGCGAGGCCGCCTCCTCCAGGCAGGCCTGATGGCGATCCTGGGCCGCGGCCGGCAGGGCCGGCAGCAGGGCGATGAGCGCAAGCGCGAGAAGGGGCATAGGCAGCATGGCTGCAGGGTGCGTCCGGAAAGCCGCGCTCGCAAGAGCCTTGCGTGTCGCCGGCTCTATCGTGTGCGCCGATTGCGACGCAGGTCGGAGAGATTGACCAGCGTGACGCCAAGCAGGATCGCCAACAGCCCGGCGATCACGCTGAGCGTCAGGGCCTCCTGCACGATCACGGCGGAGGAGAGCACGCCCACCACCGGAACCCCGAGGAAGCCGAGCGACGTGGACATGGCCGGCAGGGCACGGGTCACCGTGAAGGCGGCCCAGTAGCAGAAGCCGGTGGCCAGCACGCCGTTGTGCAGCAGCAGCAGCGCCAGATCCCAGCGCGCCGGCGGGCGCCAATCGGGATGGAAGAAGAGCGCCCCGGCGAGCAGCGGCGGCATGGCGACGAGCAGCTGCCAGGGCGCCAGCTCCAGCGGCGAACCCTGCCATCGGCGCGAGCGCACGTGCAGGATGGCCACGGCCCAGGCCAGGGAGGCCAGCATGAGCAGCGCATTGCCGCGCAGCTGGGCGGCATCCCCCCAGTCGAAGGCCGTGGGGTTGAAGAGGATCGCAACCCCCAGCAGGCCGGAGAGCAGGCCGAGGGTCTTCAGCGGTCGCAGGCGCTCGCCCAGCAGCAACAGGGCGCCCGGCACCACCCAGAGCGGCGTGGTGTAGGCCAGGATGGCCGAGCGTCCCGCGCCCACCACCGGCACCGCCAGATTGATGATGAGCAGGAAGGCGGCGATCTGCAGCATGCCGACGGAGAGGATCACCGGCAGATCGCTGCGCTGCGGCAGGCGCAGGCTGCCCACGGCAGCCAGCACGGCAAAAAGGGCGAGACAGCCCAGGAAGACGCGCAGGAAGGCGAACCAGAAGGCCGGGACCATGGTCAGCCCGATCTTCATGATCGGCCAGTTGCTGCCCCAGATCAGCACCGTGATGGCAAAGAGGCCGTAGGCGAGGGCGGGAGTGGGTGGTGGCGACGTGGATGCCGGGGTTGAAGCGGTCCTGCTCATGAAATCGGGTCATCCCCTCCTGCGCTTGCGTGCTTCCCCGCTGCGGGCCGGCTTGACAGGTCGGCGGGGGCAGCGGAGCGTCGCGTCCAGCCATACAGTCGTAAAGCCATACAGTCCCGAGGAGGAGCATGCCATGTCGATGTCGCAGAACCTGGAACGGAAGTTGCGTGAGGCCTTTGCGCCGCAAGAGCTGACGATTCAGGACGATTCGGCCCTCCACGAGGGCCATGCCGGCGCGCGGCCCGGCGGCGAGACGCACTACAGGGTGCGCATCGTCTCCGAGCGCTTCGTGGGGTTGAGTCGAGTGGAGCGCCAGCGGGCGGTCTATGCGGCCCTGGGCGCGGAATTCGAGGCCGGCCTGCACGCCCTGCAAATGCAAACCCTTACCCCTGAGGAAGTGAAATAAACTGATCAGTACGCCTTTTGGCTGTGAAATAGACTTGCGCCGCTCGCAACGGACGCGCGATTAATGGAGGATGAAACGTCACGGCCTCAATCATTGGGTGCGCCATGCCAACACGCGCCCTTGAATCCCGTCCACTGGACGGCCCCGAGGAAGCCTCCGCGCCTCAATCGAACCGGGACGCCCTCGATCATCGGGGCGCGCAGGAACTGCGCAACATCCGGGTTCGGGGACGCCGCACGTCGTTGCGCCTGGAAAGCCCGATGTGGGATGCCCTGGAGGAGGTATGCCTGCGCGAGGGCGTCGGCATGGATCGCCTGATTTCCTGCATCCGTGCCACCAGCGAGGGCAATCTGGCCTCGGCCGTACGCACCTTCCTGGTTGCCTACTACCGCGCCGCCGCCACCGAACAAGGCCACAAGGCCGCCGGCCACGGCCTGTTCCGCGACTGCTGAGCGTGGCCCCCTAGGGTTCCTCCTGACCTCCCATTAACCCGGCAGGGTATAAGGAATATGGGAATTGGCGTGGATTTTGTCAGAAAACAGACTATGTTTCTGACAGAAGGAGCGCAGCCATGACGGCCCTAGCGAAATCAATCCTGGCTCATAGCGAGTCACTGCCGGAAGGCGCACCAATTTGCGCCAAAGCACTGCTGCACCTGGGCAGTCGTGCAGCTGTGGATCAGGGGCTTTCCCGTCTGGCCAGGGAAGGTCGGTTGCTGCGGTTTAGCCGCGGTGTCTATCTCAGGCCCGTTCAAGGCCGTTTTGGTCAGCGGTCTCCTTCCGCTCCGGAGGCGCTTGAGGCTTTTGCGCATCTCAAGGGCGCAACGATCGTGCCGCACGGCGCAGCGGCGGCGAACAGGCTCGGTCTCTCGCCCCAGGTTCCGCTATACAGCGTCTACCTCACGTCCGGGCCGACCCAACGGCTTACCCTCGGCAAGCAAACCATCGAGCTCCGCCATGCGCCGCGCTGGCAACTTCTGATGCCAAACCAGCCGGCAGGCGACGCAATCCGGGCTCTGGCATGGCTTGGGCGGGAGAAGGTCGGGGAAGCTCTCGGCGTGCTCAGGCGCCGACTCTCGGCGACTGAATTGGAGAACCTGGCGTCGGTCCGCCCCCAGTTGCCGTCATGGCTCGCCGCCAAGGTCAGCGAACTCGTGAGGCATGGCTGAAGACTTTCTCCAGCTTTCAAGCCGTGATCGGCTCGATGCACTTGGCTACGTGGAAGCCGAGAGCGGCAGGCCGGTTCACTTGCTTGAAAAAGACGTTTGGGTGGTCTGGGCGTTGGCGACGCTCTTTAACGCACCTGTCGGGAAGCATCTGGTCTTCAAGGGTGGCACGTCACTGTCGAAAGCCTATGACGCGATCCGCAGGTTCTCCGAAGACGTCGATTTAACCTATGACATACGCGCCCTGCTGCCGGATGTCGTCAGTCATCGAGGCGATGCGCTTCCGCCAAATCGCAGTCAGGAAAGGCGTTGGACTCGGATGATTCGCGGCCGGCTCGACGAGACGATCGCTAAAGAGATTGTCCCTGTTCTGGAGCATGCCATCCATCATGCTCGCTTGCCGGCAGTTATCCGTGTCGAAGGGGCGAATGTATACCTTGATTATGAGGCGGTGGCTGGCGGCTCGGGGTACGTGAACCCCTCCGTAATGCTGGAGTTCGGTGCCAGGGCGACGGGTGAGCCTTTTGCGCTTCGAAATATCCGCTGCGACGCAGCTGATCATCTTCATCAGCTGGAATTTCCCCAGGCACTGTCCAAGGTAATGCGCGTTGAGCGCACCTTCTGGGAGAAGGCCACGGCGATTCATGTTTTCTGCTGTGGCGGCCGGTTGCGCGGACATCGGATCGCGCGGCACTGGTATGATTTGTACTGCCTGGATGCGACCGGGCATGCCCAGCCGGCAATTCAAAGCCGTGACCTTGCTGCAGCTGTCGCGCGCCATAAATCGCTGTTCTTCCCCGAGAAGGACGCTTCGGGCCAAGCGGTGAATTATCACGAAGCTGTTCGAGGGGCTTTGCAACTCGTACCGAACGGACGTGCACGAGAGGTGCTGGCAGTCGACTATGGTCGCATGGTGGATGATGGCTTGCTGCTTGATGATGCCTTGGCGTTCGATGAATTGATGCTGGGTTGCCGGCAACTCGAACGGAGAGCGAATCTGCTGGGCTGATCTTCGGACCTGCGGAACAGGGTTGCGTCTTGCCCCCATCCCTGTCGTTTCCCACACTGCAGGCGACGGACAGTGAAGGAGCCGGTGGCTTGGGCGGAGACGGGACGAACTTCGAACAGCGCAGGCCTGCGGGCGACGACCGGGAGCGTTTGGTCTGTCGCGATTGCGGCTTCATCAACTACCAGAATCCGAAGATCGTCGTCGGCTCGGTGGTGTTGTGGGAGGAAAAGCTTCTGCTGTGCCGTCGCGCCATCGAGCCCAGTCTCGGCTATTGGACGCTGCCGGCCGGCTACATGGAGCTGGGTGAGACAGCCGATGCCGGGGCCCGGCGTGAGGCCTGGGAGGAGGCGCGCGCCCGCATCGAGATCGACCAGCTGCTCGCCGTCTATTCCATTCCGCGCATCAGCCAGGTGCAGTTGATCTACCGCGCTCGGCTGCTGGACGATGCCGTGTGGGCCGGGCCGGAATCAAGCGATGTCGGGCTGTTTGCCTGGGCCGACATTCCCTGGGAGTCGCTTGCCTTCCCCTCCGTGCACTGGGCCCTGCGCCACCATCGCGAGGTGGCCGGGCAGAAGGCCTTCGTGCCCTTCAGCAACCCGGTGGAAGGCCGGCCGGCTGGCCTGTGAGGGCATCGCGCCGGCGGTGGGTCAGCCCTGGTCGCGCCGACGGCGGCGGCGCTGGCGGGTGATCAGCGCCAGGATCAGCAGCGTCAGCAGGACGGCACCCCCCGCGAGGATCGCGTGGCGGTGCCGGTCCAGCAGTTCGAGCCAGGTTTCCGCCCAGGGGTAGCGCAGGCGCGCGGCCGCTTCGGGCTCGGTCTGCAGCGCAAGGGCCACACCCCCGTCGTCGATCCAGGCCAAGCTGTTGCGCCCGAGGGAGAGGCTGGGCGGCGTCGGATAGCGTCCTTGGCCGTCAGGCAGGACCCACAGGCCGCTGTGCTCGCCGAGTCGTGCCAACTGCACCACCGCGGTCTGCAGCGGCGCATCGGCCTGCAGCAGGTTACGGCCGGTGCCGTCGCGCAGGGTGAGCTGGCCATCGGAGAGATCGAGCGGCGCCTGCGGCCGCAGCCCCTGCGCCTGACCGAACAGCAGGAAGGGACCATCGACGCCGGCCGGGGTGCTCTCCCCGAAAAAGCGCAGGCGCGGCCGCACCCTGGCCGGCAGCAGGGTTTCGCTCACGCGCGCCAGCAGCGGCAGGGCTGCGGCAGGGTCGGCCAGCAGGCTTTCGGGCAGAAGGAAGAGCGGATCCTGCCCCATGTGGCTGATCAGTTCGTAGAAGTCGCGCGGGCGCGGCGCCTCTTGCTCGGTGAGAACGCGGCTGCTGGCCAGCAACTGGGCGGGGGTGTCGGCCGGCGGCAGGGCGCAATCGCCAGCGCTCTGGGTGCGGTGCAGCACCACCCGCAGGCGGTTTTCCGTGCCGATCAGGTAGGTGGGCAGAGCCAGGGTCTCGCGCCGTCGCTCGCCGCTGCGTCCGGGCGGAATGCTGGCCAGCAGCGAGTCGTTGAAATAGACGTCGAGCGGGCCCGATCGCGTGCCGTCCGGCGCGCCCGGCAGGATGAGCTGCAATTCTACCGCCGTGGGCAGCCGGCCCTGCGGCAGGTCGCGCAGGGCGAAGTCGAGGAGCCATTCGGAGCGGCCCGCGCCGCTGCGCAGGCCATCGTCGAACCCCAGCTCGGCAAAGGTGACGCCTTCGCGCTTTGGTGTGTCTGCGCTCAGCGACTGCTGCAGGTCTGCACGCAGGCTGCTGGAGTCGGCCAGACTTGACCAGGGGCCCGTCAGCAGCCCGATCGCCGGCTCCGGATCACTGCTGCCGGCCGCGATCACCGGGTAATCCAGGAAGCGCACCAGGCGCAGGTCGGGGGCGTCGCCCGGCTGCGGTTGCAGGCGTGTTGACGGGAGCGGCATCTCGCCCTCCGCAGCGCCGGAGAAGCGCTCGAAACGTTCCTGCGCTTGTGCCACCGCGCCTTCCAGCGCGGCCAGTTCGCTGCGTGCGGCCACCACGATGTGACCGATGCCGAAGCTCTCGTCCGGGGCAAAGCCCTCGAACAGCAGGCTGCGCGCGCCGGCTAGCCCGGAGGCCAATTGACCAACCGGCGCGTCGGCCGGGATCTCCGGCAGTGGCAGGGTGCGCACTTCGCGGCCGCTGGCCTGCAGGCGTCGGGTGATTTCCAGCAGCGCGGCAAAGGCGCCCGGCGTCAGCGGTTCGCGCCCCAGCGATACTGTGACCCGCTGCGGCAGCAGCGACCAGGCCGAGGCCAGGGACTGGACGCTGTGGGCATCGATGGCCAGGTGCAGACCGCTGCCCGGACCGATCCGTACGAAGTCCGTCAGCGTGCGTTCATCGAGGCAGCGGTTCTCACTGCGGCTTGCCCGAAAGTCGAGGCCCAGACTCAGGCTGTCGCCGCTTAGGGCGGCAGCATCGAGCGGGAAGGGCCAGTCGCTCTCGCCTTCACCGGCGAGACCGCGGGTCGCGCGCGGCATGCCGTTGATCGACAGGCGCAGGCTGGCGGTGTCGCTGAAGGGGGTGACATGCTCGAGACCCAGTCCCAGCCAGCCCTCTTCGATGGACACGCCGTGCGGCAGAGGAAAGCGCAACTCGCGCGCGTCGGCGACACCTTCCAGCGCCAGACCCTGGAGATGACCCAGCCGGGCCAGGGGGATGCGGCGGATGATGCGGGCGGAGGGCTGCGTGTCCGATACTTCCGCACCTGGCTCCTCGGTCCCGGCCGCTTCGCCCTCGGTCGGGTCGGCAGCCTCTTCCTGGGCGGCCAAGGGCGACACCAGCAGCAGGATGGCAAGCAACAAACCGCCAAGCAGACCCGGCCGGCAGGCCTCAAGACGGGCGCGCAGCCTTGCAGGCGCAGCGACACTCATGCCGCGGCCGTCCACACCCATGCCCTGCGCGGCCCAGCCACGCCGACCCGCCCCAAGTCTGTCCGCCCCAACCGGCTGTCTTTCTTGCTGTCTCGTAACGGTCGCCAGCATAACCCAAGTGACCCTGCGGCCAAAGCATGACGCTGTTCGTCGGCTCGTGCAGCCGCTCATCGCCGCGGCTTGGCCCTGGCTGTGGCCGGGGCGGTCAGGGGATCCTCCGGCCAGGGGTGCTTGGGGTAGCGGCCGCGCATCTCGGCGCGCACCTCGCGGTAGCCTTCGCGCCAGAAGGTGCGCAGGTCGCCCGTGACTTGAAGCGGCCGCCCGGCCGGAGAAAGCAGGTGGAGCAGCACCGGCACCCGCCCTCCGGCCAAACTCGGGCTCGACTCGGCCCCGAACATTTCCTGCAGCTTCACCGCGAGCACCGGCTGGTCGCCGGCGCAGTAGTCCAGGCGATGGCGTCGGCCGCTGGGTGTGCTCAGGTGGGTGGGGGCCAGGCTGTCCAGGCGTTGACGCTGCGGCCAGTCCAGGCGGTCGGTCAGGATGGCGGCGAGGTTGAGGCGCTGCAGGTCCTCCAGGCGGGTCATGCCGTGTAGGTAGGGCTGCAACCAGGTGGCCAGGTCCCGGGCCAGCGCCGCATCGGACAAGTCGGGCCAGGTTTCCTCGCCCTCGACACGGCGCAGCAGCGCAACGCGTGCCTGCAACTGTCGGGCCGCCTGGCTCCAGGGCAGCGACTCCATCCCACGGCGTTCCACGGCCTGCAGCAGCGCGGCGGCGATCTGCTCGGGGGCGGGGCGCGCCAGCGGCCGTCTCTCAAGCACCAGGGCCCCGATCCGGCGCTGCCAGAGGGCCTCCACGCGTCCGCTGCGTTCGTTCCAGGTGATGTTCTCGCTTTCCTCGATGCGTTCGGCGCAAACCGCCTCGATCTCGGCCTGGGTGAGGGGAGCGGCCAGGAAGATGCGCGCATCGCGCTCCGCGCCGTCCAGGTGGGCCACCGCGAGCCAGTCGGCGGCCGACAGCGGATCCTCCACTCGCAGCACCGCGCCGCGGCCATTGGCGAGCCGAAAGCTGCCGGGACGGCCGGATCGGGCCTGGCCCAGGCGCTCGGGATAGGCCAGGGCCAGCAGCCGGCCGGCGGCCTCGCTGGAGACCGGCTTGCCCGAAAGTCCGAGGCGACGGCGCCATTCGGCGGCGGCCTGGCGGCAGCGCCGCAGCAGACCCCGATCCACCCGCAAACCTTGGGTCGCCGCAGCCCCCTCGCGCAGCAGATCGAGGCGCAGACGCAGGTCGGCATCGCGCGCGGCTTTCAGGATATCGCGTTCCGACAACAGGGCCGCGAGGTCGCAGGCCAACAGTTTCTCGGTGCCCTCTGCCGAAAGCAGCATGTGCGCCAGGCGCGGATGCGCGGAGAGCCGGTTCATGGCGCGGCCGTGCTCCGTGATGCGGCCATCAGCATCCAGCGCTCCCAGAGCGCTCAGCAGGTCACGCGCCTGTGCCAGGGCGGCCGCGGGGGGCGGGTCGAGCCAGGCGAGCTGCTCTGCGTCCTCCAAGCCCCAGGCGGCGAGTTCAAGCGCCAGGGGTGCCAGGTCGGCATCCAGGATTTCTGGGCGGTCGAAGGCCGGCAGTGCACGCTCTTCCGGAGCGGACCACAGACGGTAGCAGTGGCCGGGCGCGGTGCGGCCGGCGCGCCCGCGCCGCTGGTCCGCGGCTGCCCGGGAGACGGGACCGGTTTCCAGGCGGGTCATGCCGCTGGCGGGGTCGAAGCGGGCCCGGCGGGCAAGCCCGGAATCGATCACCACCCGCACGCCCTCGATGGTCAGGCTGGTCTCGGCGATGGCCGTGGCAAGGATGACCTTCCGTCGGCCTGCCTTGGCCGGGCGCAGGGCTGCGTCTTGGCGTTCCGGCGGAAGGGCACCGTAGAGCGGCAGCACCTGCACCGCTTCATCCGTGCTGGCCTCGGTCAAGGCGGCCTCGCAGCGCCGGATCTCTCCCTCGCCGGGCAGGAAGACCAGGAGGTCGCCTTGGGCTTCGCGCAAGGCCTGGCGGACCGCGGCGGTGATTGCCGGCTCCAGGCGGTCGCGCGGGCGCCCGAGATGGGTCACGCTCACGGGGTGCTGGCGCCCGGCGCTGGTGAGCCGCGGGGCCTCGCCGAGCAGGGCGGCCACGGCCGCTCCGTCCAGGGTGGCCGACATGACCAGGAGGCGCAGGTCGTCGCGCAGGGCCTGCACCTCGAGACAGAGCGCCAAGCCCAGGTCCGCCTGCAGGCTGCGTTCGTGAAACTCGTCGAAGATCACCAGCCCGACACCGTCCAGGCCCGGGTCGCTCTGCAATCGGCGGGTCAGAATGCCCTCGGTCACCACCTCGATGCGGGTCTCGCGGCCGACCTTGCTGTCGAGGCGGGTGCGGTAGCCGACGCGCTGCCCGGGCACTTCGCCCAGCAGGCTCGCCATGCGCGCGGCGGCTGCACGGGCCGCGAGCCGGCGCGGCTCCAGCATCAGGATCTTCTGGCCGGCAAGCCAGAGTTCCTCCAGCAGGGCCAGGGGAACCAGCGTGGTCTTGCCGGCACCCGGCGGTGCCTCAACCACCGCAGACCTCTCGTCGGCAAGCGTCCGCCGCAGGGCGGGCAGGAGTTCTTCGATGGGCAGGGTCTCGGTCATGGTGGGGGCGACCGGGGCGGGGACGATCGGGGCGGGGGCGACCGGAGGGGCGTCAGGACTTGGGTTCGGCGCCGCCTGCGGTGAGGGGGACGAGCTTGACCCGCTGGCCCGCGGCCGCCAGGGCGAGGTCGCCGCGCTTGAGCGCCAGGGCGTCCTTGCCGAAGATCTTGCGGCGCCAGCCGGTCAGCGCCGCCACCTCGGCATGATCGTCCAGGGCGATCTGCTCCAGATCGGCGCTGTTCGCCACCAGCTTCTGGGCGATGTCGTGCTCCTCGCACTTGTGTTTTAGCAGCACCTTCAGCAGGTCGAGCAGGGCCTGCGGTGCTTCGGCATTGTCCACCTTGGGGGCCTGGGGGAGAGAGTCCTTCGGCAGCGCCAGCACCGCCTCGATCTCGGCCAGAATCTCCTTGCCGATACGCCCGCGCGCCACGTCGGCGTTCAGGCCGCGCGTGCGCCCCAGGGCGTCGGGCGTGGTGGGAAGCTGGGCGGCGAGGTCGTAGAGCTGCTCGTCGCGAATCACCCGGTTGCGTGGCACGTCCCGGCGCTGCGCCTCTCGCTCTCGCCAGCCGGCCAGCGCCTTCACTGCGGCTAGATAGCGCCGGTCGCGCGAGCGGCTTTTCAGGCGTTTCCAGGCATTCTCGGGGTCGAGGTCGTAGGTCGCCGGATTGGTCAGCGTGGCCATTTCCTCACTGAGCCACTCCGCCCGTCCGTTGCGCTCCAGGCGGCTGCGCAGCTTGGCGTAGACCGTGCGCAGATGCGTGACATCGGAGAGGGCATAGTCCAGTTCCCGCCGGCCGAGCGGGCGGCGCGCCCAGTCGGTGAAGCGTGCGGACTTGTCGATCCGGGCATTGGCCAGGGCGCCGGCCAGCTTCTCGTAGCTCGCCTGCTCGCCGAAGCCGCAGACCATGGCCGCCACCTGGGTGTCGAAGACGGGCGACGGCAGGCGTCCGCAAAGATGATAGAAGATCTCCAGGTCCTGGCGCGCGGCGTGGAAGACCTTCAGCACCTGCGTGTCGGCAAAGAGGTCCAGCAGCGGCGTCAGGTCCATGCCCGGTGCCAGGGGATCGATGATCGCCGGCTCGTCGGGGCCGGCGATCTGAATCAGGCAGAGCTTGGGCCAATAGGTTGTGTCGCGAACGAACTCCGTATCGACCGTGACGAAATCTGCACTGCGCTGGGCCGCGCAATAGCCGGCGAGCGCATCGGTATCTGTCAGGACTAGCATGGCCGGCAGTTATAGCGCGCCGCGCCGGGCCTAGAAAGGCGCAAGGACTGCCCGCTCTGCTTCAAGCCTTCGCCGTACCTCCCGACCTCAGAGTGCTGACGACTCGGCGCATGGCGAGCGTGCCCAGCACCAACGCCACCAGACAGGCCACCGCGAAGGCGGCTGCAAGCGTGGTGTCGGGGATCAGGATGGCGCCCAAGCCGAGTGCGGCGATGACCACGCGCAGTCCGATGTCCGCTGCCGTGCTGTGCGAAAGCCGCCCCTGGAAAGAGAGGCTCAGCGCCAGGGTGCCGGTCACCACGATGAGGAAGGCGGGAAGCTGCGCCCAGCCCGGATTGAGCACCAGTTCCGGATGGGTGAAGACCGCGGCCATCATGACCATGAGCGGCATGCACAGAACGATGGCGTGCATCATGGTGCGCACGAAGGGTGCG
Organism: Aquibaculum sediminis; assembly: GCF_040712085.1. Classification (NCBI taxonomy): domain Bacteria; kingdom Pseudomonadati; phylum Pseudomonadota; class Alphaproteobacteria; order Rhodospirillales; family Rhodovibrionaceae; genus Aquibaculum; species Aquibaculum sediminis. The sequence continues at coordinate 70,136 of NZ_JBFCVK010000012.1, read as the reverse complement.
TCCGCAATGCGCGAGGTCACGGCCGCCACCACCGAGGTTGGTGGCGAGAGCTCGCCGAAGACGGCGACGAAGAAGGCGAAGAAGTGCACGACCCAGGGGTCGAGCCCGGCCCTGATCATGAAGGGGGCGATGACCACCGCGGTGATGATATAGGTCGGCGCCACCGGCAGGCCCATGCCCACCAGGTAGCCGAAGCCGAAGGCCACCAGCACCATGACGATGAGATTGATGCCGGCGCCTTCCATCAGGATGACGCCCACCTTGGTCGGGACACCGGTGATGGTGAAGCTGGCGGTCAGGATGCCCAGGGTGGCGAGCAGGATCGCCAGTTCGCAGGTGATCGTCGCGAAGGATTCGATCATCCGCAGGAAGGGCCGCGCGATCTCCCGAATGTCGAAAAGGCGCTCCTTGACCACGCGGAAGAGGAAGACCGCCGTCATGGCAAGGAAGAGATAGATGAAGACCGTCTGCGCCGCCGACATGGCGGCGCGCCGCTCGACGCCCATGAAATAGACCAGGCCCACCACCGCCAGGGCATAGGCGGCGATGTTGAATCGGTCCAGGTGGCGCAGCGGGCCGACCTTGTCCATCACGGTGCGGTGCTGAAAGCGCAGGGCGAGGAGGTAGACGGCGAAGGCCACGCCGATGAAGTAGACGAAGGCCGGCGCGAAGCCGCGGGCCACGACATCGAAGTAGCTGACGCGCAGGTACTCGGCCATCAGGAAGGCCGCGATGCCCATCAGCGGCGGCATGAGCTGCCCGCCCAGGGAGGACGCGGTCTCCACCGCCGCTGCGGTGACGCGGGGAAAGCCGGCGCGCACCAGAGCCGGAATTGTGGCCGAGCCCGTGGTCGCCGCATTGGCGGCACCCGAGCCGGAAACGGCGGCAACCGCGAAGGAACCCACCACGACGGCCTGCGGCAGCATGGTGGGCGAGCGTGCCGCCAGGCGCGAGGAGCCGTGCAGGATGGAATCGATGCAACCGAAGGCGCGCAGCGCTGCCAGAACCAGAATGAATGACCCGATCAGGGTGAGGCCGAGCTGTGGCAGGCGCTCGAAGATGCCGGTCGACATCTCGACGCTGATCGAACTAGCCACCCGCTCCCAGGACATGCCCGGGTGGTTGAACAGGCCCGGAACAGCATAGCCGTAGACGGTGTAGAGGATCAGCAGGAGATTGATGACGAAGAGCACGAAGTAGCGTCGCCGCGTGTATTCGAGGATCAGCGCCGCCATGCCGGCACCCACGATCAGGTCATGGGTGTTCCACATACCCATGCGGTAGATGCGGATGTTGTCGAACTCGGTCCGGAGATAGTAGGCGGCGTAGACGCTGAAGCCGATGTAGACGACGGCAAAGAGCCATGGCAGCGCAGGCCCCAGCGCCGGGTAGAGCATCTGCTTGCGCAGGTCGTTCAGGATGACGATGCACAGCGTGATCGGCATCATTGTGACCGCCAGCAGGGAGGGGCCCCCGGCGCCGGTCATGTAATAGCGGAAAAGGTAGACGAAAAAGCCGGTGCAGAAGACGTAGAACAGGATGTCGGCGACCAGGCCAAGCCGCTGCTTGAGCGGGGTGTCCCGGGGCGGCGGTCCAGTTTCCAGTTCGACGATGTCCGACATCCTCTTGTGTCTCTTGCGGCTGGTGGGATCAGATTCAACCGCCCCCGGCCGATCGGACCGGGGGCGGTGTCTCAGCAGCGGGCGCTGTGCGCCCTATACACGGTAAGGCTACTCATTCCGCGATGCGGTCGTCCCAATCCTCGTTCCAGGCGTCGCGGTCCTGGAGGAAGCGGGCCAGCCCCGGATGGATCGGGGCAGCATCGCCGATGGACTCGATGCCGCGCACCTGCATGCCGACGAGATCCTCCTGCAGCTGGGACAGGCCGGGGTCCGCCGCGACAAGCTCGTCGACATTCTCCTCGACCACCTCAAGCATGCGGTAGACCGTGTCGGCGTCCACATTCATGCCGACATGGAAGCCGTAATAGAAGGGGACGGCCACCACCTCGTCGGCGCCAATGGCATTGTCGTAGGCATCGGCACTGACACGGACCACCTGGATGCCCGCATCCGCGAGTTCTTGGATTTCCTCATCGCTGGGGTTGAGGACGTGGACGTCCGTGCTCATGAGCGCTTCCTGCACCCAGGGGGAGGCACTCGCTTCACCGGCCGTGTAGATCGAGAAGGCATCGACCGTGCCGTTCTGGAGCGACTGGGCCGTCAGGCCGGTGTCGAGCTCCACATACTCGTGGCCGACCTCGAGGACGTTCATTGCGCGCTCAAGAGCCGCGCGCGTGTCCCAGGGCGCCGGGCTGGTGAAGACGGGGCGGCCGCTCAGCGAGCGCCAGCCCTCGAACTCGTCGATGTCTTCGGCGCGCACGCCCAGGCCCATCTCCAGCGTGTAGGCCCAGAAGGACTGGGTGAGCTCGTTCTCGCCCGGCTCGAAGCCTGCGTAGCGGCCGGTGTCGCCGGCAATCTCGTGGAAGGCGACGTCGGCGCCGTAGTAGCCGTCGAACTGTCCCGCCGAGAAGCCACGCACAGAGGCCGCTGCCCCGGGGGTCGGCATCACGGTGATGGAGATCTCATCCATGTTGCTATTCAGGAGCTGGGACAGGCTCACCAGCGCACGGTGACCGGCCGAGCCCACAGAGGACGTCGCCCAGCGGATTTCCTGAGTGTCCTGGGCCGTGGCCGGTGAGGACATGAGGCCCCCGCTCAGCCCGACCGCGGCAACGCCCGCTGCCAGAGTTAGAATCGGATGTTTCATGCCAGCCTCCCAATGTTATGCAAATCCTGTTGGTTCAGGAACTATAACCTGTCGGTGCAACTGCTCACAACCGTTGATCAGCAGCCAGTCAAGATCGCGGTGAGCCTTTGGCAGTGAACTATTTGTACACCAATGTTTGGCTGTAATCGATTTTGCGCTCACCCTTCGGACCTACTTGATTCAGCATCAGCGACGAGGGCGCGTCGACATGCTGTGGGACGGCGGCGTTGCTTCGTGCATCGACAATTCCACCGTGGGGACCCCTCCCTGTGCCCCGATCCTTGACAAACACCCGCCGCTCGTTGCCTCTTGCCGCCGCCTTTTCGACGCGCGCGCAGCCTTGTGCGGCGTGGGGTCGGGGCCTGGAACAGGACGCTTTCGATCGGGGTCGCTTGGCGAGCCGATTGACTGCAAGACGATCCAGCATCATTCGCGGCTGAACAGCCGGTTGCCTGCCCGCTCACGGGGCAGGCGCGGAGCCCTTCGAAACGGAAAAGCCAATGCACGCCTATCGTACCCACACCTGCGGTGAACTGCGCGCCTCCGATGCCGGCACGCAAGCGCGCCTGTCCGGCTGGATCCATCGCAAGCGCGACCATGGTCAGCTGCTTTTCGTGGACCTGCGCGACCACTTCGGGATCACCCAGTGCGTGGTGGACGTGTCGTCCCCGATCTTCGCAGAGGTCGAGGCTGCGCGGCCGGAGAGCGTGGTGACCATCACCGGTACGGTGGTCGAGCGCTCGGCGGAAACGGTCAATCCGAAGGTGCCCACGGGCGCGGTGGAACTGCGCATCGAGGCCTTCACGCTGCAGTCCCGGGCCGACCTCCTGCCGCTGCAGGTCAACTCGGAAGAGGATGCCGGCGAGGACATCCGTCTGCGCTACCGCTACCTCGACCTGCGCCGTGAGAAGATGCAGCGCAAGATCGTTTTGCGCGGCAATGTGATCAATTCGATCCGGCGCCGGATGATCGAGCAGGATTTCGTCGAGTTTCAGACGCCGATCCTCACCGCCTCTAGCCCCGAAGGCGCGCGCGACTTCTTGGTGCCCAGCCGCCTGCACCCGGGCAAGTTCTACGCCCTGCCGCAGGCGCCGCAGATGTTCAAGCAGCTGGTCATGGTGGCGGGCTTCGACCGCTACTTCCAGATCGCGCCCTGTTTCCGGGACGAGGACAGCCGCGCCGACCGCTCACCGGGCGAGTTCTACCAGCTCGACTTCGAGATGAGCTTCGTCACGCAAGAGGACGTCTTCGCCGCCATCGAGCCGGTGCTGCATGGGGTCTTCGAGGAGTTCGCCGACGGCCGCAAGGTCTCCCCGGCGCCCTTCCCGCGCATTCCCTTCGACGAGGCCATGCGCAAGTACGGCTCCGACAAGCCCGACCTGCGCAACCCCATCGAAATGCAGGCGGTGACCGAGCACTTTGCCGGTTCCGGCTTCAAGATCTTTGCCGGCATGATCGAGAAGGATCCGCAGGTCGAGGTCTGGGCCATTCCCGCACCCGGTGGCGGCAGCCGAGCTTTCTGTGATCGCATGAACTCCTGGGCCCAGGGCGAGGGGCAGCCGGGTCTGGGCTACATCTTCTTCCGCGAGGGCGAGGGTGCCGGGCCCGTTGCCAAGAACATCGGCCCGCAGCGCACGGCCGCGATCCGCGAGCAGCTTGGGCTCAAGGACGGCGATGCCGTTTTCTTCGTCGCCGGACTGCCGAAGAAATTCGCTGCCTTCGCCGGCCAGGCGCGCACCCGCGTCGGCCAGGAACTGGAGCTGATCGAAAGCGGAGTCTTCAAGTTCTGCTGGATCGTCGACTTCCCGATGTACGAGCGGGACGAGGAGACGGGGCAGATCGAGTTCTCCCACAACCCCTTCTCCATGCCCCAGGGCGGGCTGGAGGCCCTGGAGACCCAGGACCCGCTCACCATCAAGGCCTTCCAGTACGACATCGTCTGCAACGGCGTGGAGCTCTCCTCCGGCGCGATCCGGAACCATCTGCCGGAAGTGATGATCAAGGCCTTCGAGATTGCCGGCTACGGCAAGGAAGAGGTGGAGGCGCGCTTCGGCGGCCTGTTCAATGCCTTCCGCTACGGCGCGCCGCCGCATGGTGGCTCGGCACCGGGCATCGACCGCATCGTCATGCTGCTGGCCGACGAGCCCAATATCCGCGAGGTCATCCTCTTCCCGATGAACCAGCGCGCGGAAGACCTGATGATGGCGGCCCCGGCCGAAGTGCCGGCGGAGCGCCTGAAGGAACTGCACCTCAAGCTGGCCCTGCCCCCGAAGGTCGTGAAGGAGGGCTGAGGGCGCCGGCTGGCGGCGGCGCGCGATGAACGTGGCTCGCAAAGGGCCCCTCTCTCGCACCAATGCAGCGCCGGCAACGCCTTAACCACCGTCACTGCGAGCGACCAGCGGGAGCGCGGCAGTCCAGGGCCGCGAGCCAATGGCCCTGGATCGCCGCGTCGGCTTCGCCTCCTCGCGATGACGGCCGTGGTAAGCGGTTCCTCCCGGATCAATCACCGTGCAGCGGGGGGGTAGGGGGCCGAATTTCCGGCGTTGAGCTGCCGAGCAGAACACGGAAATCGTCAACACGTGCCGAAGCCGCCCTACTGCCTCTGATCCTCCGGTCGCCGCTCCTGGCGCATCTCTGCCACCTCCTGGCGCAGGCTGCGCAGCTCTTCCAGGATGGCCGCGGCATCGGCGTGGGCCTGTTCGCGCTCGGCCTCGATTTCCGATTGGTGCTGGCTCTGCATGGCGTCGACAATGATGCCGATGAAGAGGTTCAGCACGGTGAAGGAGGTCAGCATGATGAAGGGCACGAAGAAGAGCCAGGCGATGGGATAGGTTTCCATCACCGGCCGCACGATGCCCATGGACCAGGATTCCAGAGTCATGATCTGGAACAGCGAGTAGGATGAGGCGCCGATTGTGCCGAACCACTCCGGAAAGCTGGCACCGTAGAGCCGCGTGGCGATGACGGCGAAGACGTAATAGACCAGGGCGAGCAGGGCTACGATCGAGCCCATGCCGGGGATTGCGCTCAGCAGCGCGCCCACCACGCGGCGCATCGAGGGGATGCCGGAGACGAGGCGCATGACGCGCAGCACGCGCAGCGCGCGCAGGACCGAGAGGTTGCCGGTGGCCGGCACCAGCGCCACGGCCACCACAAGGAAGTCGAAAATGTTCCAGGGGTCGCGGACGAAGCGCCGGCCGTAGACCAGCATCTTCGCACTCAGTTCGGCGACGAAGACGGCCAGGATCAGGCTGTCGAGCAGGCGCAGCAGGTCGCCGGCGGTTTCGCGCGCCGTGGCACTGGTTTCCAGGCCCAGCACCACCGCGTTGATGACGATCAGCGCCATGATCGTGCGCTGGGTGCGCGGGTGCTCGACCAGCGCCCGCAGCTTCTCACGCCACGCCGATTGCCCCGCGGTCATGCCCGGTCCCTCACTGTGCGTCCCTCATTGGACGGTCTTTCAATCGCGTCTTAGAAGGAACACTCCGTCCTGTCCCAGGAGGTTGGCCAGCGTGGGCGAGGTGATCTCTTTCGGCGTGCCGTCGTCGCGCACCGTGAAGGCATGGTCCACGGCAATCCCTTCCTCGCGGCACAGCGACAGGAAGTCCAGCAGGGTGCAGAGGTGGATGTTCTGCGTCTCGTACCAGGCTTCGGGCAACGAGGGCGTTTGCGGCATGCGGCCGTGCAGCAGCAGGGACAGGCGGATGCGCCAGTAGCCGAAGTTCGGGAAGGAAACGATGGCACGCCGGCCAATGCGCACCAGCTGCCGCAGGACGGCGCGCGGGTCACGGGTCGCCTGCAGGGTCTTGCTCAGCACGGCGACATCGAAAGCGCCGTCCGGATAATGGGACAGCGCGGTGTCCGCATCGCCCTGCACCACGGAAAGACCGCGCGCGACCGAAGCGTTCACGCCTTCCTGGCTCAGCTCCATGCCGCGTCCGACGACCGACTTTTCCCGCACCAGGAACTCCAGCAGCATGCCGTCGCCGCAGCCGATGTCGAGCACCCGGCTTCCGGGCTCGATCAGCTCGGCGATCAGCCGAAGGTCCGAACGCCCGAGGCTGCCCGGTGCTGGCACGGAGAGAGGTTGCGGTCGGCTCATGAGATCCGCTCTTCGCTCGGGTCTCGTTCGCCCAGCTCGAGGGGAATCAGGTCTCCTGTCGGCAGGTCGAGCCGTTCCGCCGAGCCGTTGAGGAAGCCGTGCAGCGTGGCGTGGAACTCGGGCTCGTTCAGCAGGAAGGCATCGTGTCCCTTGTCGCTTTCGATCTCCACGAAGCTGACGTCGGCGGCGACGGCGTTAAGGGCGTGCACCACGCGCTTGGCCTCGGCCGTCGGGAAGAGCCAGTCGCTGGTGAAGGAGACCAGGCAAAAGCGCACCGGCGAGTCACGGAAGGCCCCGGCCAGCACGCCGGCATGGTCGGCGGCGAGATCGAAGTAGTCCATGGCCCGGGTGATGTAGAGGTAGGAGTTCGCATCGAAGCGCTCGACGAAGCTGGCGCCCTGGTAGCGCAGGTAACTCTCCACCTGGAAATCCGCGTCGAAGCCATAGCTGAGCGCGCCGCGGTCCTGGAGCCGTCGGCCGAATTTGCGGTGCAGCGCCGGCTCGGAGAGATAGGTGACATGGGCGGTCATTCGCGCCACCGCGAGGCCGCGGCGCGGCACGCTGCCGGCCTCGAGATAGCGCCCTCCGCGCCAGTCGGGGTCGGCCATGATCGCCTGGCGGCCGATTTCGTGAAAGGCGATGTTCTGCGCGCTGTGGTGGGCGGCCGTAGCGATGGCGATGACGCTGTGCACGCGTTCGGGGTGGTGCGCCGCAATCTGCAGCGCCTGCATCCCACCCATGGAGCCGCCGATGGCGCAGAAGAGCTTGTCGATGCCCAGATCGTCCAGCACCCGCAATTGTGCGCGCACCATGTCGGCGATGGTCACCACGGGAAAATCGAGGCCCCAGGGCTCGCCGGTCGCTGGATTGATCTCCTTCGGCCCCGTCGAACCCATGCAGCCGCCGGGTACGTTCACGCAGATGATGAAATAGCGGCGGGTGTCGAGCGGCCGCCCCGGACCGATCATCACTTCCCACCAGCCCGGCCGGCCGGTGATCGGGTGATCCTCGGCGGCGAACTGGTCGCCGGTGAGCGCGTGAAAGACCAGGATGGCATTGCTGCGCTCGGCGTTCAGCTCGCCATAGGTCTGGTAGGCGAGCACCGCCGGTGCAAGAGTGGCACCGCAGTCCAGCTCCAGAGGTCGCTCCGGTCCGATTTCGAGCCGGTGACCGGGCAGGGCGCGCTGAATCTCCGGGGTTTTCGAGGAGCTTGGACCGGCCATGGGCTGCGAAGCTGCGACTACTCTGGTGTAACGGGGTGCAAACGGCGGAACGATCGCACACTAAGGAAGCGGCGCCCCTTTCTGTCAATGCCCCTTTCCGGGAAGCAGCCCCGGCTTCCGTTCAGCGCAAAGGTTGCGGGATTCCTTTGATTTTCGTCGATTCTGCGACTAACACTGGGCGCCCTTGGAACCAAGATCCCGGACAATGATGGATAGCACTCCATCCCTCGACAGCTTGCGTGGCGAGATCGACGAGATCGACAGCAAGATCCACGATCTCCTGATGCGCCGCACCCAGGTTTCGCGCACCATCGCCAATGCCAAGCCGAAAGGGCCGACCTCCTTCCGCCTGGCGCGGGAAATGCAGGTTCTCCGCCGCCTGGTTGCGCGCCATGCGGGCCCGTTGCCGCGTGCCGTTTTGGTGCGTCTTTGGCGCGAGATCCTGGCCGACTCCCTCTCCCAGCAAGGGCCATTCGCCGTGGCCGCCTACAGCGCCGAGCCGGGCAGCAACCTGACTGGGCTGGCACGCGACCATTTCGGCGTGCTGACCCCGGTGCTGGAGCGTGGCTCAGCGGTGCAGGTGATCAACGCTGTCGTTGAGGAAGAATGCAGCATCGGGCTGCTGCCGCCGGCGGCCAGCGATGCGCCGGATGCCTGGTGGCGCTATCTGGCGCGCGGGGGCAAGCAGGTGCCGCGCATCATTGGCTACCTGCCCTTTGCGCCGGCTGCGGCGCCGTCGGGCGCCGGCCAGACAGCGCTGGTCATTGGCCTGGTCGATGCCGAGCCCTCGGGTGCGGATCACAGTTTCCTGGTCCTCGAGGCCGGATCGGAACTAAGTCGCAGCGCAGCGCGCAGCCTGGTGGAAAAGGCCGACCTGCCGGTCCATGATACGGTGCTGTGGGACAGCCCCTCGGAGGGCTATCTCCTCCTGGTGGAGGTCGCCGATTTCGTGGGGCGCGACGACCCGCGCCTGAAGCGCCTGCTGGACACGAGCGGCGGGCGGGTTCAGCACTGCTGGCTGATCGGCAGCTATCCCCTGCCCTTCGCCGAAGCCGAACTGGTCGACCCGAGAGTTGCCGCCAAGGAACGAGAGCGTAGCTGATGCCTTTGCAAGTCCGTCCCGGAATCATGGAGATCGCCGCCTATGTCGGCGGGGAGGCTGCCATTCCCGGCGTTGAGCGGGTGATTCGCCTGGCCTCGAACGAGAATCCGCTCGGCCCCAGCCCCCGGGCGGTGGAGGCCTATCGCGCGGTGGCGGACGAGCTGCATCGCTATCCAGACGGCGGTGCTGTGGCGCTGCGCGAGGCCATCGCGCAGGCCCTGAACCTGGATGCCGCGCGCATCGTCTGCGGTGCCGGCTCCGACGAGCTCATTTCCCTGCTCACCCGCGCCTATGCCGGACCGGGCGACGAGGTGCTCTATTCCCGCCACGGCTTCCTCATGTACCCCATCGCCGCCAAGAGCGTCGGCGCGACGCCGGTGGCGGCGCCGGAGCGCGAACTGACGGCCGATGTGGATGCGCTGCTGGCTGCGGTCACCGAGCGCACGCGGCTGCTGTTCCTGGCCAACCCGAACAATCCGACCGGCAGCTGCCTGCCGGCGTCCGAGATCGAGCGGCTGCACGCCGGCCTGCCGGACTCGGTGCTGCTGGTGCTCGATTCCGCCTACGCCGAGTATGTGGAGGGGGCGGACTATAGCGACGGCAGCGCGCTGGTGGAAAAGCACGATAACGTCGTGATGACCCGCACCTTCTCGAAGATCCACGGCCTGGCCTCCCTGCGGCTGGGCTGGGCCTACTGCCCGCCGGCGGTGGCCGACGTGCTGCACCGGGTGCGCGGGCCCTTCAATGTGGCGGCCCCGGCCCAGGCTGCCGGGGTGGCGGCCATCGGCGACAGCGAGCACCTGGAGCGCTCGCGCCGGCACAACGCCGCGGCCCGCACTGCCTTCATCGAGGGGCTGAAGCGTCTCAATCTTCGCGCCGAACCCAGCGAGGGCAACTTCGTCCTGGTGCGCTTCGGCGATGCGGCTGCGGCGGCGGCCCATCTCAAGCAGGAAGGTATCTTGGTGCGCCGTATGGATGCCTACGGACTGCCGCAGCACCTGCGGGTGACCATCGGCACCGACGAGGAGATGGCGCGGGTGCTGGACGCGCTCTCCCGCTTCGAGCAATGAGCACGGTTCCCTTTCAGCGCGTCGCGATTCTCGGCATTGGCCTTATTGGCTCCTCTCTTGCCCGGGTCATGCGCACGCGCGGCCTGGCCGAAGAGATCGTCGGCTTCGATGGCGCCGAAGCGGTGCGTGAGCGCAGCGCGGCGCTGGGGCTTTGCGACCGCCTGACCGACAGCCCGGCCGACGCCGTGGCCGGCGCCGATCTGGTCATGCTTTGCCTGCCGGTGGGCGCCAACGCTGCCGTCGCCGAGGCCATGGCGCCCAGCCTCGCCCCCGGCTGCATCGTCAGCGACGTGGGCTCGGTCAAGCTCTCGGTCATCCGCGACGTTGGCCCCTGCCTGCCGGAGGGGGTTCACTTCGTGCCGGGCCATCCCATTGCCGGCACCGAGCACAGCGGCCCTGACGCCGGCTTTGCCGACCTCTTCGAGAACCGCTACGTCATCCTGACGCCGCCTCCGGGCTGCGACGGCCAGGCGGTGGCGCGGGTCAAGGCCCTGTGGGAAGCCTGTGGCGCCATGGCGGAAAGCATGGACGCCGCGCATCACGACAAGGTGCTCGCGGTCACCAGCCACCTGCCGCACCTCATCGCCTACACCATCGTTGGCACGGCCTTTGATTTGGAGGCCAGCGAGCGCCAGGAGGTGATCCGCTATTCCGCCGGCGGCTTCCGCGACTTCACCCGTATCGCCGGCTCCGATCCGGTGATGTGGCGCGACGTCTTCCTCAACAACCGCGAAGCCGTGCTCGAGATGCTGCAGCGCTTCAGCGAGGACCTGACGGCGCTGCAGCGCGCGATCCGCTGGGGCGAGGGTGACACGCTGGAAGACCTCTTCCGCCGCACCCGCGAGATCCGCCGCGGCGTGATCGAGATGCGCCAGGCCGGCACCTTCGACGCGCGTGAGCCGGGCGGTCCGGCGCCAGAGACGCCCAAGGACGAGCCGTCGCAGTAGCCACGGCCTAGAGCGGTGAATCCGCTCTGAACCAAGAGTGTAGGGCAGATTCACGACTCAAACCGGGTCGCTTCGCGAACCGGATTTGAGTCGATCTGGTCTAGTTCTGTTGGAGGTCTCCGGGCTCCGGCGGTTCGCTCAGCAGGCGGCGCAGGCCCAGAAACGCGGCGTCGGGCCGGGTGAGCCGCCACAGCGGCACGCGGGCGAGATAGTCCGAGAAGCGCCCCTTGTCTTCCAGGCGCCGACGGAAAGCCTCGGCGTCGAACAGCCCCTCCAGATGGCCCAGGACCCCGCCCGCCAGATAAACGCCGCCCAGGGCGCCGAAGGCCAGGGCGAGGTCGCCGGCCAGCGTTGCCAGCCAGTTCTGAAACAGCCCGATGGCATCCTCGCAGAGGCGATCGCCGGCGCGGGCGGCCGCCACGACTTCGGCCGGTGTGCCTGGCGGGGCGGGTGCGCGGCGCAGCGCTGCCAGCGCCTCGGCAATCTCCACCAGGCCGGGGCCGCTGGCCAGGCGCTCATAAGAGACATGCCCGCGTTCCCGACGCAGCTGGTCCAGAACCTCTGCTTCCTCTGCGTTGCAGGCAGCGGCCGTCATGTGGCCGGCCTCGCCGGGCACCACGGTCCAGCCGCCGTGCCGGTCGGCGACGATGGCCGCCGCGCCCAGCCCCGTGCCGGGACCGAGCACCAAGATCGGTCTGCCGGGCCTCGGTGCCAGTGCCGGCCCCAGGGGTCGGCGGTCCCCATCGGTCAGCAGGGGCAGGGCATGCGCCAGGGCAGCGAAGTCGTTCACAACCTCCAGACGCTCCAGCCCCAGTTCCGCCTGCACGGCCCGGGGCGTGAAGCGCCAGCGCGCGTTGGTCAGGCTGATCTCCGCATCCGCGCTGTGGCTTCCCACCGGCGCGGCGATGGCCAGGGCCGCCGCGGCCGGGGTCGGGCAGTCGGCCTGCTCCAGGACGCGAGCGATGGCCGTGGCCGGCCCGGCGACCGAGGCCGTGGCCATACGCGCGTGATAGAGGGCGTCTTGGCGTGCCAGCGAACCGGCGGGATAGAGGGCAAAGCGGGCGTTGGTGCCGCCGATGTCCGCCACCAGCCAGAGGGCCTTGGTCCCTGAAAGCGTCATGGCTGGGACGTCTCCATCAGAAAGCCGATTCCGCCCAAAGCGAGCTTGCTCTAGGCTAGGCATCTTCCGTCAGCCTGAAAAGACGCCGGACCAAGAGGATGAGATGCTGAAGCCACCGCCGCGGATTCTCGACCATGCGAGCCTGTCTGTGACGCAGGGGCCCTGGCCCGCGGCGCTGGATGCCGTGCTTTCGCCGGCGATGGCCGAAGCGGCGCTGGCGGAGATCGCTGACTGGCCGGGCTATGCGCCGACGCCGATCCAGCAGCTCGACCGCCTGGCCGAGGCGCTGGGTCTGGGCGCGGTCTACTACAAGGACGAGAGCCATCGCTTCGCCTTGGAGAGCTTCAAGGCGCTGGGCGGAGCCTATGGCGTCTTGCGCCTGGCGGCGGCGCAGGTGGCTGAGCAAAGCGGCACGACGCCGGCGCTCAGCCGCATCCGCGCTGGAGCGTTCCGGGAGCAGCTGCGGGAGCTGACCGTCACCACGGCCACCGATGGCAACCACGGCCGCTCGGTGGCCTGGGGCGCGCAGATGGCCGGCTGTCGCTGCCGAATCTACATCCACGCCACCGTCAGCACTGGACGGCAGCAGGCCATGGAGGCGCTGGGCGCCGAGGTGGTGCGCATCGAGGGGGACTACGACGAATCGGTGATCCGCTGCGCGCGCGACTCCGAGGAAAACGGCTGGTTCGTGGTCTCGGACACCTCCTACGAGGGCTACACCGACGTACCGCGTGAGGTGATGGCGGGCTACAGCGTCATGGCCTCGGAAGCGTTGAAGCAGCTTGCCGACGCGCCCCCCACCCACCTCTTCATCCAGGGCGGCGTTGGCGGCGTGGCCGCGGCGCTCTGCGCGCGCTTCTGGCAGGGTCTGGGTGAGAGGCGGCCGCGGACCGTGGTGGTGGAACCGGCCAGCGCTGCCTGCATCCTTGCCACGGCCCGCGCCGGGCAGCCGACGCAGGTGTTGCTGGAGGAGGAGACTCTGATGGCGGGGCTGTCCTGCGGCACCGTCTCTCTGCTGGCCTGGGACATCCTCAAGGTTGGTGCCTCGGACTACCTCACTATCGGCGAGGAGGGCGTGGCGCCGGCGATGCGCCTGCTGGCCTCGGGCGAGGCCGGCGGCGGCGCCATCGTTGCCGGAGAATCGGCGGTGGCCGGTCTCATCGGCCTCATCGCCGCAGCACAGGACGAGACCCTGCGGGCGGGGTTGGGCCTGGGGCCGGACAGCCGGGTGTTCCTGCTGGGCAGCGAGGGGGCGACGGACCCGGACATCTATCGACAGTTGGTTGGCAGCGGCCCGCAAGCGGCATCCGGCCAATGAACGCCGCGCCGCCGCGGGGCTTCCCAGAGGCCGAGTATGCCGCGCGCACCGCAAGCGCCCAGGCCGCCATGGCGGAGGCCGGGCTGGACGCGCTGCTGCTGACCACCGAGCCGGAGGTGCGCTACTTCTCCGGTTTCCTCACCCAGTTCTGGCAGTCACCCACGCGGCCCTGGTTCCTGGTCGTTCCGGCCGCCGGAAAGCCGATCGCAGTGATTCCGACAATCGGTGCCGCCAGCATGACCCGGACCTGGGTCGAGGACATTCGCAGCTGGGAGTCGCCCGCGCCCGATGACGAGGGGGTGAGCTTGCTCGCCGATACCCTGCGCGGGCCGCTGGGCGAGGGCGGTCGCCTGGGCCTTCCCATGGGACCGGAGACGCACCTGCGTATGCCGCTGGCGGACTACCAGCGCCTGCTCGCGCTGCTGCCGGGGGTACGGGTGGCCGATGCCGGGCCGGTCATCCGGGCCCTGCGCATGATCAAGTCGCCGGCGGAAATCGCCAAGATCGAGCACCTCTGCGGCCTGGTCAGCGGCGTGTTCGAGACGCTGCCTGGACGGCTTGCGCTGGGGATGAGCGAGGTGGAGATCTTTCGCGGCTTCAAGCAGGCCTGCCTGGCCGCCGGCGTGGACGACGTGGCCTATCTGGTTGGCGGTGCCGGACCCGGCGGTTACGACGATATCATCTCGCCGCCCGCCGACCGGCCGGTCGCGGCAGGCGACGTGCTGATCCTCGACACCGGCGCGACGTTCGACGGTTATTTCTGCGATTTCGACCGCAACTACGCGTTCGGGTGGGCCGATGAAGCAGTGCAGCGGGCCTACGACACGGTTTTCGCGGCCACGGATGCCGGCTTCGCGGCGGCCCGGCCCGGCGCCTGCTGTGCCGATGTCTTCCAGGCCATGCAGGCGGTACTCGAGCGTGGAGGCGCGCACGGCAATGCTGTCGGGCGCATGGGGCACGGGCTGGGCATGCAGCTCACCGAGTGGCCCTCGCACACCGCTCGGGACGAGACGGAACTGCGCCCCGGCATGGTCCTGACGCTCGAGCCGGGCATGACCTTCGCCCCGGAACGGATGATGGTGCACGAGGAGAATATCGTCATCGAGGAGGCGGGTGCGCGCTGGCTCAGCCGCCGTGCCCCGCCTCAGCTGCCGGTCATCTGAGGGAACGCTGCTCATGCACCTGCCCTACACCCTGGCTGATTCGCAAGCGCCCGGCCGCGTCGCGCTCGGCCTCATCGTCCTGGGCGTGGACGAAACGGTCGAGGAGGATTTTCGCAGGCTGCTGCCCTTCGACGCCGCGCGCCTCTATCACACGCGCATAGAAAGCGGCAGCGACCTGACGCCGGACAGCATCGCTGCCATGAGCCAGCGGCTGACGGCGAGTGCCGCGCTGCTGCCCGCGCACGCCGGCCTGGGCGCCATCGGTTATGCCTGCACCTCCGGGGCGACGCTACTGGGCGAGGCGCGGGTCGCCGCGTTGATCGCAGAGGCGCGGCCGGCCGTGCCGGTGACCGACCCCATGACGGCGCTGAAGGCGGCCTGCCGCAGCCTCGGCATTCGGCGCCTCGGTCTGGTCAGCCCTTATATCCGCTCCGTTTCCGAAGTCCTGCTGCATGGGCTTAAGGTGGCCGGCATTGCCGTGCCCGCCTTCGGTAGCTTCGACCAGCAGGAGGAGAGAGTGGTGGCGCGAATTGCTCCGGCTTCGATCCGCGAAGCCCTGCTTCGGATCGGCGGCGAGGATGACTGCGAGGCGGTCTTCGCCTCCTGCACCAACTTGCAGGCTGTCGAGGTTCTGGCCGAGGTGCGCGAGCGGCTGGGCAAGCCGGTGCTGGCCAGCAACCAGGTGCTGGCCTGGCACATGCTGCAGCTGGCCGGGCTGTCCCGCCCGCAGTTGCTCGACAGCGGGAACAGCGGGACCAGGGTGGCAAGGGCCTGATCAGGCTGCCCAGGCGTCCTCGGCCAGGCGGGTGACGAAGCTGCGCCACCAGCGGGTGACATCCTGGGCCCGGATCACCTCCATCATGGCCTGCCAGCGCTCCTGCCGTTCCTCCAGGGACATGGCGAGCGCCTGGTGCAGGGCCTCGCCGGTGGCCTCGTAGTCCAAGGGATTGACGATCAGCGCCGCTTCCAGTTCATGCGCCGCGCCGGCAAAGCGTGACAGCAGCAGGACGCCCGGATCTTCCGGGTCCTGTGCGGCCACATACTCCTTGGCCACCAGGTTCATGCCGTCGCGCAGCGGCGTGACCAGCGCGACCGAGGCGATGCGCAGCACCCCGGCCAGAGCGCTGCGCGAGAGGCCGCGGTTGACGTAGCGCAGCGGCACCCAGTCCAGTTCGGCGAAGCGGCCGTTGACGTGCCCGCTCAACTCTTCGAGGCGCCGGCGCAGGTAAATGTACTCCGGCACCTCCGAGCGCGAATGGGGGGCGATCTGCAGGAAGGCGACGCGCCTGCGGTGTTCGGGATGATGCTCGAGCAGATGCTCGTAGGAGAGAAAGCGCTGGGGCAGACCCTTGGTGTAGTCCAGGCGGTCGACTCCCAAGAGCAGGCGCCGGCCATCCAGGCTGACGAGCAGGCGCCGCCGGGCCTCGTTGCGCACCTGGGCCGCCGCCTGAGAGAAGCTGTCGGGATCGATGGAGATGGGAAAGCAGCCGGCGCGCAGACGGCGGCCGAAGCACTCGATGCGGTCCTCGTCCAGCACCTTGCCCCCGGCTTCGAAGCGCAAATAGTCCAGGAAGGCGCGCAGGTCGGTGCGGGTTTGCAGCCCAATCAGGTCGCAGTGGCAGAGCCCCTGCATCAGTTCGCGGTGGTTCGGCAGGGCAGTAAGGGCCTCGGGGGCCGGGAAGGGAGTGTGCAGGAAGAAACCGATGGGGTTGTCCACGCCGCGTTTGCGCAGTTCCTGCGCCACCAGCAGCAGGTGATAGTCGTGGATCCAGATCAGGTCGCCGGCGCGTACCTGCTGCGCCAGCTGCTCGGCGAAGAGTTCGTTGACCCGGCGATAGGCTTCGAAATGCGCGCTGTGATACTCCATAAGGTCGGCGCGGTAGTGGAGGATCGGCCAGAGCACGCCGTTGGAATAGCCGTTGTAGTAGCCCTCGAGTTCGGCCTCGGTCAGATCGATGGTGGTGACCTGGTAATGCTCCTTGTCCTCCGTGTTGAGCCTGCGCTCCGTCTCGCTTTCGGCAATGCGACCGCTCCAGCCGAACCAGAGGCCGTGGCTTTCCGACAGCGCGTCGTGAATGGCCACCGCCAGTCCCCCGGTTGCGCCGCGGTTTCCGGCGCCGGTTTGCAGAGGCGTGACACGGTTGGAAAGCAGCAGCAGGCGCCGCATCACAGAGCCTCCCAGCTCCGGCTGAGGCGCGTTGCCGAATGAATGATGCCGACGAGAGAGTAGGTCTGGGGGAAGTTGCCCCAGAGCTCGCCTGTCTTCGAGTCCAGATCCTCGGAGAGCAGGCCGACGTGGTTGCGCCGCGCCAGGAGGTTTTCGAAAAGCGCGCGCGCTTCTTCCTCCCGCCCGGTCGCGGCCAGGGCGTCCACATACCAGAATGAGCAGATGGTGAAGGCTACCTCAGGTACTCCGAAATCGTCCGCTGCATGATACCGCAAAAGGTAACCCTCCCGCATAAGGGAACGCTCCACGGCAGCCACGGTTCCCAGGTAACGGGGGTCCTTGCCCTCGACGAAGCCCAGTTCCTGCATCAGCAGCAGACTGGCATCGAGGGTCTCGCCTTCGAAGGTGGCCACGAAGCTGTTCAGCTTGTCGTTCCAGGCGCGCTTCAGGATCACGCTGCGGATGCGCTCAGCCTCGGTGTGCCAGTAGGCCGCCTTTTGGGTCTGCCCCAGGCGGCGCGCGATTCGCGCCAGGCGGTCGCAGGCCGCCCAGCAGAGCAGGGTGGAGTAGGTGTGGACCATCTGCCGGCTGCGGTACTCCCAGGGGCCCGCATCCGGGGTGTCGAAACGCCGGATCGCCTGCTCGCCCAACTCCTCCAGACGCCGGAAGAGATTGAGCGTTCCGGGTGCCATCAGGCGCTGGTCGAAGAAGCACTGGGTTGCGGCCAGGATCACACTGCCGTAGCCGTCGTTCTGGACCTGGGTGTAGGCCTGATTGCCGATGCGCACCGGCCCCATGCCCCGATAGCCGGGCAGGCTCTCGACCACGCGCTCGTCGATGCGCTGTTCCAGGTCGAGCCCGAAGACCGGCTGCAGGTAGCCGTCCGGGGCCGCCGAGACCACGTTCATGATGTAGCGCAGATAGCCTTCCATGGTGCGCGTGGCGCCCAGGCGATTGAGGGCATTGACGGTGTAGTAGGAGTCCCGCAGCCAGCAGTAACGGTAGTCCCAGTTGCGCTGCGAGCCCGGCGCCTCGGGGATGGAGGTGGTGAGCGCCGCGATCAGGCCGCCGGTTTCCTCGTAGCTGCAGAGCTTGAGCGTGATGGCGGCGCGGATCACCGCCTCCTGCCACTCGAAGGGGATGGAGAGCGAGCGCACCCAGTCCCGCCAGTAGGCATCGGTCTCGGCAATCAGGCGGTTGGCCGCGGTTTCCACCGGTTCGGCCAGGCTCTCATCCGGCCCCAGCAGCAGGTGCTCGTCCTCCTCGAGCAGGAACCAGCGCTCGGGCAGGATGTAGGCCAACGGCGCGGTGGCGTAGAGCCGCAAGGTGAACGAGGGGCCGATGTAGCGGGCGTGATTGCTGCCGCGTGTGACCTGCGGTTTTTCGGCGCCGTAGCTGCAGGTGGGGCGGAGGACGACGCGGACCTGCGGCGTGCCGCTGATCGGGCGCATGCGGCGCACGATCATGGTTGGGCGGAAGGTGCGGCCGAACAGCTTGCTGCGCGGGATGCAGTCGGTGATCTCCACGGCGCTGCCGTCCTCGGCATAGAGCCGCGTGACCAGCACCGCCGAGTTGCGGCGATATTCCTGCTCGCAGCGCTGCTGCCCCTTGAGCTCGATGGCGAAGAAGCCTTCGGTCGGCTCCTCGCCTCCCAGTAGGGCGCTAAACCAGGGATCGCCATCGAACGCGGGCAGACAGCCCCAGACCATCCGCCCGTAGCAGTCCACCAGGACGCCGATGGCACAGTTGCCGATCACCGCCAGATCGAGGTTGGGCCGGGGCGCAAAGGTCAAGCGTCAGTCTCCTTTCGGGGTCAGGGCCTGCGCAGCCTGGCTCAACCAGTGGCGCAGGGCTGGGGGATCCGGCAGGGCCCAGCGCGCCGCGCTGGCCCGCCGTCCAACCAGAATGGTGTGGCCCTGCAGGGCGTTGACCCTACGGAAGCCGTCCTCGTCGGTCACGTCGTCCCCGGCGAAGGCGGGGATGCGCCCGCGGAAGGGTGGTTCGTCGAGGAAGGCCGCGATGGCCTGACCCTTGTCGCTGCCCGGCACGCGCAGTTCGATGACCGCCTTGCCCGGCACGGCGGCCAGGGGCGGTTCGCAGGTTGCAGCAAGCGCTTCGGCCAGGCGACGTGCCTCGGTCTCGCACGCCGGCGCGCCACGATAGTGCAGGGCGAGGCCGTGTGACTTGCGTTCCAGCAGCATGCCGGGATGGCGCTCGGCGAAGAGCGCAAGCCGCGCTTCCACCTCGGCGAAGCCGGCGGGCAGGGTGGCTGTGGGCAGGAGGTGCCCCCGGGCATCGCGCCGCTCCAGACCGTGCTGCCCGGCGGCGGCCAGATGCAGGGGAGCGAAGAGCGCATCGAGCTGTGCCAAGGGACGGCCGCTTACAAGAGCCAGGGCGCCGCCCAGGCGGGTGCGCAGGCAAGCCAGCGTTTCTGTCAGGCCGGCTTCCACCGCAACCTCATCGGGGCGCGCGGCGATGTCCACCAGGCAGCCGTCCACGTCGAGAAACAACGCCCAGTTGGTTCCCGGCAGCGGCGGTGCGGGCGGTTGGAAGAACGGCTCTTCGAGCGGCATGACGACTATAGGCGGATATGCATGTGCCCGGACCCTAGCCAAACTATTGGGTTGCGGCAACGCACGTGAAGCGCCTCTGCTATGCGCGGAAGCTCTCGAGGAGGTGCTGGATGGTCTCGCGATCGTGCTCGCGCAACATGGCTTCGGCAAGGGTCCGGCAGGCCGAGGCATCCAGTCGGCGCAGCGACTGCTTGATGCGGGGCAGGGCAGTGGGGCGCATGGACAGCTCGCGCACCCCCAGGCCGACGAAAAGCGGCAGGTAGCGTGGGTCGCCTGCCATTTCGCCGCAGACCGACACCGGTTTTCCATGCCGCAGTGCCACGTCGACGGCAAAGTGGATGAGCCGCAGCACCGCCGGGTGCAGCGGGTCATAGAGATAGGCCACCCGCTCATCGCCCCGATCGATCGCCAGGGTGTACATGATGAGGTCATTGGTGCCGATGGCGAAGAAGTCGGCTTCTGGCGCCAGGGCATCGGCGGCAAGCGCCGCGCCGGGCACCTCGATCATCACGCCCAGCGGGGGAAGCGGGTGCGGAACCGGTCGACCTTGCGCCGCCAGCTTGCGGGCGACGCTGTTGAGGGTGCGCCGCACCATGCGCAGCTCCTCGACGTTGACGATCATCGGCAGCAGGATCCGCAGGCGGCCCCCTACGTCAGCCTGCAGGATCGCCGCGAGTTGGGTTTCCAGCAACTCCGGAACCCGCAGCGAGAGGCGAACGGCGCGCAGTCCCAGAGCTGGGTTCGTGGCTTCACCAAGATGGTGCCCCAGGGCAGATGCGAGCTTTTCGCCGCCCACGTCCAGGGTGCGCACCGTGACCGGTCCCTCGGGCAGGCCGCCGAGGATGTGGCGGATCGAGTCGGCCTGTTCTTCCTGTTCGGGCAGGTCGTCGCGGTTCATGAAGAGATATTCGCTGCGCAGCAGGCCCACGCCCTCGGCGCCGGCGGCCACGGCCTGTTCCACATCGGAGGGGAGTTCGAGGTTGGCCTGGAGCGTGACGCGCGTTCCGTCGCGGGTCACGGCCGGCAGGTCGCGCAGGCGCTTGAGTGCCCGGGTGGAGCGCAATTGCCCGGCGCGACGGCGGCGATAGCTCTCCAGCGTCTCGGGCGTTGGGTCGAGGATCACCAGACCCTCGTTCCCGTCGACGATGGCAGCGGCGCTGTTACGGGCATGGCGCAGCAGTTCCGCCACGCCCAGAACCGCGGGAATGCCGAGCGAGCGGGCCATGATCGCGGTGTGGCCCTCGGCGCCGCCGAGCACGCTGGCAAAACCCACCACCCGGCGCGGGTCCATCAGGGCCGTGTCCGCCGGTGTCACCTCTTCGGCGAAGACCAGCGAGTTGCGGCCCAGTTCGCCGAAGCCCTGATAGGCCTGGTCGGTGAGGTGGCGCAGGATGCGCTGTCCGACCTGGCGCACTTCCTCGCCTCGGGTGCGCAGGTAGGAGTCGTCCATGGCCTCGAAAAAACCGACGATCTGGTCGATCTCGATCGCCAGTGCCGCCTCGGCATTGCGGCGCTCATCGCGCACGCGGCGTTCCACGCCCTCGCGCAACTGACCGGAGCGCAGCATCTGCGCGTGGGCTTCCAGCAGGTAGGTCAGTTCCTCTGCCGAGGCGCCATGCGTCGAGCCGGCCTTGCTGCGCAGCTTGCTGATCTGCCGCTCGGCGGCCTGCACCGCCACAGTGAAGCGGCTGATTTCCTTGGGCACCTGGGCGGCGGAGATGAGGTATTCGGGCACCGGAATCCGGCTGCCATCGCGCAGATGCGCCGTGCCGATGCCGATGCCGGGCGCGACGGCCAGGCCCTGCAGCCGGGTTTCGCCCCGAGGCTTCGTCTTGTCCTGTCCGCTCTCAGTCTTCATCGAACGCGCGCTGCACAAGTTCGGCCAAAGCGTCGAGCGCCTGCTGCGCTTCGGGGCCCTCTGCCCGCAGTTCCAGTTCGCAGCCCGGCGCGGCCGCAAGCATCATCAGGCCCATGATGGAGTTGCCGGGCACTTCCTGGTCACGGCGCACCACGGAGACCTGGGCCGAGAACTCCCCGGCCAGCTTCACGAACTTTGCCGCAGCCCGGGCATGCAGTCCCTTGCGATTGCATATGGTGACGCGACGAACAGAGGGGGATGTTGTTTTCTGATCATCCACGTTCTTGAAAGTCCTTCCGCGAGCGGCCCTTCGGCGGGCGGCTCCTCAGCGAGTGGCCCCTCAGCGACTGGCTTCGTCGCGCAGCAGCTGCGAGGCCACACTGATGTACTTGCGCCCGGCTTCCTGGGCCTGGAGCACGGCGTCGGCCAGGCGCTCGCGGCCGCGCACCTGAGCCAGTTTGATGAGCATGGGCAGATTGATGCCGGCGATCACCTCCACCCGGCCCTGGTCCAGCACGGAGATGGCGAGGTTGGAGGGCGTGCCGCCGAACATGTCGGTGAGGATGACCACGCCGGCCCCCTTGTCCACGCGTTGCACGCTCTCGATGATCTCCTGGCGCCGCTGTTCCATATCGTCCTCGGGACCGATGCAGACCGCAACGGCGTCAGCCTGAGGGCCGACGACATGTTCCATGGCTGCGATGAATTCGCTCGCCAGATTGCCGTGTGTGACCAGAACGAGACCGATCATTTCGCTTTCCTTACGGGCGCAGCCATGCGCGGGCCGGCCATTACTACCTGAATTGATCTGCGACCGCAGCCATCATTCGTCCACTTGCGACCCTTGGACACCGGTCAGCGCGGGACCGGGGAGGGGCGGGAGCTGTTGGCGTTGACCACAGCGCGCTCCAGTTCACGGTGCGAGAGGCCCGCCGGCCACCCAAGCTCGGAGAGCCGCGCCATGACCCGCTCCGCGGTGGCAACCGACCGGTGCTGTCCGCCGGTGCAGCCGAAGGCAATGGTCAGATAGCTCTTTCCGGCCGCCTGGTACTGCTCCATCAGAGGCTCCAGCAGGCCCAGCAGTCCGGCGATGAAGGGCTCGTAGTTGGGGTCGGCGGCCAGATAGGCGGCCACCGCCGGGTCGCGTCCGGTCAGGCCGCGCAATTCCATCTCCCAGTGGGGATTGGCCAGGAAGCGCGTGTCGAACACCAAGTCTGCCTCCCGCGGGAGCCCGAAGCGATAGGAGAAGGAGGTGATGAAGACCTGCATGCCGGCGGCGCGATCGATGGCGAGGTCGGCTGCCAGCAGGCGGCGCAGCTCCACCGGCGGCAGGTCGCTGGTGTCAAGGAGCCGATCGGCCTTGAGGCGCAGTGGCTCCAGCAGGACCCGTTCCGCGGCGATGCCGTCGGCCAGCGGCCGGTTGAGCGCCAGCGGATGGCGCCGGCGGGTCTCGGTGTAGCGCTGTTGCAGCACCGCGTCGTCGCAGTCGAGGAAGAGCAGGCTGGGCTCGATGCGTGGGTCGGCGCGCAGGCGAGCCAGTTGCCGCAGGAACAGCGGCACGGAAAAATCCATGGTGCGGCTGTCGATGCCCACGGCCAGCGGCTGCCGGCGCGGGTTGGCGCCCAGCACGCCGTCCAGCAGGCCCAGAGGCAGGTTGTCGATGGCTTCCCAGCCAAGATCCTCCAGGTGCTTCAGTGCCAGGGTTCGCCCCGCTCCCGACAGCCCGGTGATGAGCAGCAGCGGTGCGGGGGTGTCGTCCTTCTGCGCGGCGGGGTCCTGTGTCTCCGCTGTGGGCGGCGCCAGAGCCGTGGCCCGTGCCCGGGCGGCAAAGCGCAGCGTGGCCGGCGTGGTCGCTGCGGCCGGGTCCAGGCGCAGCAGCGGCAGGTCCAGGCCGAGCAGTTCCAGGCTCGCCTCTTCGGGCAGACGCTCCACGCCTTCTCCGGGCACCAGGTCCACGGCCAGGACCAGCGGCGTTTCCGGCAGGTGGGGCACCTCGGCCAGACCGAAGCCGCGCAGTTCCATCATGCCGGCGACCTGCGCCGGCGCGCGGGCCAGCAGCCGATCTTCTTCTCGGCGGATTTCCACCTGGTCGTCGGCGACCAGCCAGCCGCCCTCATCGATCAGGCGCAGCGCCAGACCGGACTTGCCCGCGCCGGCCGGCCCGCGGAGCAGCACCCCGAGTGGGCCGGCCTGGGTGGAAAGGGCGACGCAGGTGGCATGCATGCGTTCCATACGCGACTCCTGCAGCAATCAGCCGGCCGCCGGCAGGCGCACGGTGAAGCGGGCGCCGCCCTGCGGCCGGTTCTCGGCAACAATGGTCCCGTGGTGGGCCTCGACGATCTGACGCGAGATCGACAGTCCCAGGCCGGAATGGGTGCCGAACTTCTCTCCGGCGGGACGCTCGCTGTAGAAGCGGCTGAAAATGGCGTTCTCCTTGCCTTCAGGGATGCCGGGACCCTCGTCATCCACGGTGATGATCACCCAGACGCCTTCACGCCAGGCGGCAAGCCGGATGGTGCTGTCTGGCGGGCTGAAGGACAAGGCATTGGCAATGAGATTGCGGAACACCTGCCCCAGGCGACCTTCCTTGCCCATGACCGCCAGGTTTGCCCGCAGCGGCAGGGTCAGGCTGAGATCGGCGGTGCCGACTTCGGCCCGTTCGCGCTCCACTGCCACCAGGGTTTCGAGCAGGATCGCCATGTCGAAGCGTTCGCTTTCGGCCCGGGCCAATTCGGCATCCAGGCGGGAGGCATCGGAAATGTCGCTGATCAGCCGGTCGAGGCGCGACACATCGTCGATGATGATTGCCATGAGCCGCGCGCGTTGCTCGGGGTTCTCGATCCGACTGACCGTTTCCACTGCGCTGCGCAGGGAGGTGAGGGGATTCTTGATCTCGTGCGCCACGTCGGCGGCGAAGTGCTCGATGGCCTTGAGCCGGCTGTGCAGCGCCTGGGTCATCTCGATGAGCGCGGCAGAGAGGTCGCCGATCTCGTCGTGCCGGGCAGTCATATCGGGAATGCTGTCAGCCTGTCCGCTGCTGCCCCGAACCCGGTCGGCGGCTTCCGCCAGGCGCCGGATGGGTCGGGCGATGGTCCGTGCCAGGTAGAGCGAGAGCAGGATCGTGACCGCCAGTGCCACGGCAAAGACCAGCAGGATGTCGCTGCGGCGGTCGCGCACCGCACGGTCGATGGCGCTACCCTCTTTGCTGACCATCAGTGCGGCCACGACCTGACGGTAGCGCTGGACCGGTACGGTGACCGAGAGCACGAGGCGCTGGCCGGCGTCCTGGCGCACTGCGGCGGAGCCTTCGCCGGCAAGGGCCTGCTCGACTTCCTCGTAGTGGGTGGCGCTCTGCCGCGGCTGCTCCTGATAGAGCGGCAGGGCATCCGGGTACAGCAGGCGGCGCATGTTCTTGTCGTAGAAGTCCTCGATCCAGCGGATCGCCTCCAGGCCAAGCGATTGCGGCGGCGGCAGCTCTTCCACGCGAACCACCGCTTCCGGCCCGCCGAGCATGAAGGAATCCGCCACCAACTCGCCGCTCTGGCTGAAGACGCGCGCCCGCAAGGGCGCGCTCAGGGAGATGTCGCTGAGCAGCACCCGGATCAACTGGCGGGCGGACTCATGCATGAGCTGCTGATCGCCCTGGGGGCCGTCGCGGATGGCCGCGGAGCCGAGGGCCAGCGCAACGGTGGTGGCCTGGGTGCGCATGGCCTCGATCTCGGAATCGATCAGGCTCTGGCGGTACTGCTCCAGATGCAGAAGGCCGAGCACGGGGATCAGCAACACCAGGGTGTTGATCAGCAGGATGCGGCGCGTGAGGGGGGAGCGCCAGGCCGGCCGACGCCGACGCGCGTCGGCGCTGCTCTCCTGCCTTCCGCGCAGCTGCGAAAGCCGGGGTGCGATCGTCTCGCCTGTCCTTTCTTCCGGGCGGCCGCTCCGCCTCCGCTTCGCGCCCGATGCCGCCGCCGCCTTCGGCTCAGATGTCCCGGTAGCGGTAGCCGACACCGTAGAGGGTCTCGATCTGCGCGAAGTCATCGTCGACCACCTTGAACTTCTTGCGCAGGCGCTTGATGTGGCTGTCGATGGTGCGGTCGTCCACATAGATGTGTTCGCCATAGGCCGCGTCCATCAACTGGTCGCGGTTCTTCACATGCCCCGGGCGCTGCGCCAGCGCGCGCAGGATCAGGAACTCGGTGACCGTGAGGTTCACCGGGCCGCCCTTCCAGGTGCAAAGATGGCGCGCCGGGTCCAGCATCAGTTCGCCGCGACGGATCGGCGCCTCGCGTTCCGGGTCGAGTTCCTCGCGGGCCGCCCGCTCGCGTCGCAGCAGGGAGCGGATGCGCTCGACCAGCAAGCGCTGGGAGAAGGGCTTGGTGATGTAGTCGTCGGCCCCCATGCGCAGGCCCAGCACTTCGTCGATCTCCTCGTCCTTGGAGGTGAGGAAGATCACCGGCATGTTGGAATTTTCGCGCAGGCGCTGCAGCAGTTCCATGCCGTCCATGCGCGGCATCTTGATGTCGAGCACGGCGAGGTCTGCCGGATGACTTCTCAGTCCCCGCAGCGCTTCGGTGCCGTCCGTATAGGTCCGCACGCGGAAGCCTTCCGCTTCCAGTGCCATGGAAACCGAAGTCAGAATGTTCCGATCATCATCCACCAACGCGATGTCGTAGCGCTGGGGCTCGATCTCGTCCGGTGAGGCTGCGCTCCCCTGGCGCTCGCTTTGTGCTTTCATGCTCTGCTCACTCTGGTCACAGGGTCATCGGGACCGATGGGTGGTGTTGCTGCTGTCGTGTTCAAAGTCCGCGATCATAGCGTCAGCGCGGCAGGACTGGCCAGAACTCCTGCGTTGCCGCCCGAAAACGCGGGCCGCCGGGGCGATATGAGGTGGCGTCCGCGCCGTGCAGGAACGCCGGTGCGGGGCTGGTGAACCACTTGCAATCGTCGGGCGTTTCCCCTGCGACAGCCCAACTCTTGCCATTTGCACCGCGGCCCACTAACCACAATCTCGGAGAGGTTCACGAAACAAGGGAACGGAGACGCATCGTGGATAACACCGGCCCGGTCGTCAGCAGCCACGGACTGGATACCATCGGACTGTATAATCTCGGCAAGGCGCATTGGAACCTGCCTGCGCCGCTGCTCTACGAGGCGGCATTGCGGCGGAATGAAGGGCTCGTTGCTTCCGGCGGCGCTTTCGTTGCTTACACCGGTCAGCATACCGGCCGCTCTCCGAACGACAAGTTCATCGTCGAGGAACCCTCTTCCCAGGCGGATATTTGGTGGGGCAACGTCAATCGCCCCATGTCGCCCGAAGCCTTTGATGGCCTGCTGCGCAAGGCGCGGGCCTATCTGCAGAACCGCGAAGCCTTCGTTCAGGATCTCTGGGCCGGCGCCGACCCCGAGCATCGCCTCAACGTGCGGGTGATCACCGAGAATGCCTGGCACAATCTCTTCGCCCGCAACATGTTCATCCGCCCGCCGGCCGAGGCCCTGCAGTCCTTCGAGCCGGAGTTCACAGTGCTGCAGCTTCCGGGCCTGCAGGCCGACCCGCAGTTGGACGGTACGAACAGCGAGTGCTTCGTGCTGGTCAACTTCGCCCAGCGCCTGATCCTGATCGGCGGCACCTGGTACGCCGGCGAGATCAAGAAGTCGATCTTCTCCGTCCTGAACTACCTGCTGCCGGCGCGCGACGTGCTGCCGATGCACTGCTCGGCGAATGTCGGGCCCAAGGGTGACACCGCGATCTTCTTCGGCCTCTCCGGGACCGGCAAGACCACGCTTTCCGCCGACCCCTCGCGCAACCTGATCGGCGATGACGAGCACGGCTGGACCAACAGCGGGGTCTTCAATTTCGAGGGCGGCTGCTACGCCAAGGTGATCAAGCTCTCCGCCGAGGCCGAGCCGGAGATCTGGGCCACGACCCGGCGTTTCGGCACCATCCTGGAGAACGTGGCCCTCGACCCGGCCACCCGTGAACTGGATCTGGATGACGGCCGCTTCACCGAGAACACCCGCGCCTCCTATCCGCTGGACTTCATTCCCAACATCGTGCAGGAGGGCGCGGGCGGCCTGCCGCAGAACATTGTCATGCTGACCGCTGATGCCTTCGGTGTGTTGCCGCCGATCAGCGAGCTGAGCCCCGAGCAGGCCATGTATCACTTCCTCTCCGGCTACACGGCGCGGGTCGCCGGGACGGAAAAGGGGCTGGGCAGCGAGCCGCAGGCCACCTTCTCCACCTGCTTCGGCGGGCCCTTCATGCCGCGCCATCCCAGCGTCTATGCCCGCATGCTCGGTGAAAAGATGGCCAAGACCGGTGCCCGCTGCTGGCTGGTGAACACCGGGTGGACCGGCGGCCAGTACGGCGTGGGACAGCGCATGTCGATCCGCCACACCCGCGCCATGCTGCGCGCGGCCCTGGATGGCAGCCTTGCCGGTGTGGAAAGCGTGGTCCATCCGCAGTTCGGGCTGCGCGTGCCGACCGCCTGCCCCGACGTGCCCGCCGAGGTGCTCGACCCCCGGCGCACCTGGCAGGACACCGGCGCATACGATTCCACGGCGCACGAGCTCACCAAGCGTTTCGAGCAGAACTTCAAGCAGTTCGAGGCCTATGTGGACGATCCCGTGAAGGCGGCCGGCATCTACGCCAAGGCCGCCTGAAGTCCGGTCAGTCCTCCACCGCGAAGCGTTTCCAGACCTCGCTGAGTTCGGTCACGGCTGTCTCGTACAGCCGAGCGCCGGCCTCGGCGCTGGCCTTGCGCGGATCGGAACCAATGCGCCCGTCGGCGAAGCGGTGGCGGTAGTCGTCGGCATCTCGGATCGGGCCGTTGGGCGCGCGCCCCGGCGTCAGCGCGTTGCCGGCCGCGGCGAGTCGCTGCCCGGCTTCGGGAAAGGCGTGATAAGTGAGCGACACCTCCGAGCAGGTGGCGTGGCTGCCTTCGTCGGCGCCGAAGACTTCGCTCGAGAGCCGCTTGACGCCGGGCACGTCCCACCAGTTGTGCAAGCGGCAGCGCAGCGGCGGCCGATTGCCAGAGGCGGTGCCCAGGCTGGATTCGGCATAGATCTCTGAAAAGGCGGCCGTGACGCTGGCAATGTTGCCGCCGTGGCCGTTGAGGAAAAAGAAGCGGTCGAAGCCGTGGCGTGCCAGGGAGTTCACCACATCCTGCACCACGGCGATCAGCGTGGTCGGCCGCAGGGTGATCGATCCGGGAAAGCCCAGGTGATGCTGTGCCATGCCGATGGACAGTGTCGGGGCGATCAGCGCGCCGCAGCGCTCGCCGATGCCCTCCGCCAGCACCTCGGGGCAGAGCGCGTCCGTGCCGAGAAAGCCGGTGGGACCGTGCTGCTCGGTGGAGCCGATGGGAATGATGATGGCGGTGGACCCGCGCAGATAGGCCTCGATCTCCGGCCAGGCGCAGTGCTGCAGCTTCATAAGGTCTCCTTTCCGGTGTGGCGGTGCGGCGGGGCTTTTGCTATGGGGCCTCAACCGCTGTGGAGGAAAGCATGGCCTATTGGCTGATGAAAAGCGAACCGGGAACCTGGTCCTGGGACGATCAGGTGCGCGAGAGCCGGACCCATTGGGACGGTGTGCGCAACTACCAGGCCTCGAACAACATGAAGGCCATGAAGGTGGGGGACCTCGCCTTCTTCTACCACTCGGTCAACGAGAAGCGGATCGTCGGCATCGTGCGGGTGGTGAAGGAGTACTATCCCGACGACAGCGACCCCAGTGGGCGCTTCGGCATGGTGGACGTGGAAGCGGTCAAGCCTGTCGAGCGGCCGGTGACCCTCGCCGAGATCAAGGCCGAGCCGCGGCTGGCCGATCTGGCACTGGTGCGCCAGTCACGCCTGTCCGTCGTGCCGGTTTCCGACGAGCACTGGCGCCTGATCTGCGCCATGGCTGAAACCGAAGCCTGATACGCGCATTCAGGCTGGATATCGGTTCATCTGAACCACAGGGTTTCATATTAGCTGCGTGATTCCGGTCTATTTACAAAGTGGTGAAGTAGATTCGCGCGCTCTTTTTGGGTCGCACGGCGATCCTGCTCGAGCGCGCTACTCGAGTCTGAACCCCTTGCTTCAGATTGAATGCGATCCGGTCTGACTCTTTGGGCTGAAGATGTGAGTGATTGCAGTCCGCGTCTCGCCAGATGACAAAACTATACAATTACCATATTCGAGAATGTTCGCGGTCGAGGTACGATTGATCGCGCTAAATCAATATTTGGCGAGCTGATCTCCAAATTCTGCTTGCTCTCTCAGTCTTCAGCACACGACAACCGGGTTGACGGACATGGTCTAGTGGCACAGAACTTGTGCTCTAGATTAAGTTATCTCTTGGAAGGATTATCAATGAGACCAATTGTGGGCAGGGCGGCGCTGTTGATCGGCGCGGCGCTGTGGGCCGGGAGCGCGACAGCGCAGGAGATCGCTGACACGATCTATTCCGGCGGGCCGATTGTCACAATCAACGATGCGCAGCCCACCGCTGAGGCGGTAGCGGTGAAGGATGGGAAGATCCTGGCTGTCGGCACGATGGACGAGGTCTCGGCGCTCGAAGGCGAGGGAACCGAGATGTTCGATCTTGCCGGTCGCGCCATGCTGCCCGGTTTCTTCGACAGCCACGGCCACGTGGTGATGGGTGGCATCCAGGCGCTTTCGGCCAATCTGCAGGCACCGCCCGACGGAACCGTCTCCGACATCCCGAAGCTTCAGCAGGCGCTGAGGGACTGGATGGCCGACAACGAGGCGGTTCTCGAAAATGCAGGGATGGTCATCGGCTTTGGCTATGACAACGCGCAGCTTGCCGAGTTGCGGCATCCCACGCGCGATGAGCTCGATGTTGTCACCACCGAATGGCCACTGATCATACTGCACCAGTCCGGCCACCTTGGCGTCGCCAATTCCAAAGCACTGGAGTTGGCCGGGATCGATGCTTCCACCGAGGACCCGGCGGGCGGCGTCTTTCACCGCGACGCGGACGGCGCACCGAACGGCGTGATGGAGGAATATGCTTTCTTCCGCGTGCTGATGCCAATGATCGCTGATCTCGGCGCGGATGGCCAGGAAGCCTTTGCCAAGGCTGGCGCTGAACTCTGGGCGCAGTTCGGCTACACCACAGGTCAGGAGGGCCGCTCGTCGGGCTCGTTGGTCGAGGCGCTGCGCGCTGTCGACGCACGGGGTGAACTTCCGATCGACGTGGTGGCCTTTCCCGACGTGCTGGAGGCGGCGGACTATATCAACGAGCACGCCTCGCAGGAGTACGACGGGAAGGTGCGCACCGGTGGCTGCAAGCTGACGATCGACGGCTCGCCGCAGGGCTTCACCGCACTTCGCGACCAGCCCTACTACGACCCCGTTGGTGACTACCCGCCAGGCTACAAGGGCTATTCCGCCATCACCATGGAGCAGACGCAGGACGCGGTGAACTGGTGCTACGAGAATGGGCATCAGATCATCACCCATGCCAATGGTGAGGGCGCGTCGGACATGTTGCTGGCGGCGCTGGGTGCAGCCCAGGAGTCCTACGGAGACATCGGCAACCGCCCTGTGCTGGTCCACGGACAATTCCTGCGCGAGGACCAGGTGGACCTGATGCAGAAGTTGAACGTGTTCCCGTCGCTCTTCCCGATGCACACCTTCTATTGGGGCGACTGGCATCGCGACCACACCGTGGGGCCGATTAACGCCGACAACATCTCGCCCACCGGATGGGTGCGCCAGCGCGGCATGATGTTCGGCAGTCACCATGACGCGCCGGTGGCCTTCCCCGACAGCATGCGGATCCTCTCGGCCACGGTCACCCGGCGCACCCGCTCGGGCGACATCCTTGGGCCGGCACAGCGGGTAAGCGTGATGGAGGCGCTCAAGGCACTGACCATCTGGCCTGCGTGGCAGCATTTCGAGGAAGACCGGAAGGGCACGATCGAGACCGGCAAGATCGCCGATTTCGTGATCCTGTCGGATGATCCCACCGCAGTGGATCCCGAGACGCTGGCCGAGCTCGAAGTCGCGGTGACGATCAAGGATGGCGCGGTCATCTACGAGGCACCTGAGGGTGAGCAGAAGGCCGACCTTCGCGATTACCCGTTCTTTGGCGACCCAGTCGCGGCGCATCACATGTTGCATGCGATGTACGAAGGGATGGGGGTGGAATAACCCGTCCCTTGCACGCTGCTGCCGAACGGTGCGCCGAGCCGGCAGTTGCGAGCGCGAAAGCGCGAGATCTAAACGTTTGGGCCGCTCCGAAAGGGGCGGCCCAATTGCCATGGTCGTCGTGGCAAGCGCAGCGCTCTGCGCACGCCTTCCGAAATCAAAACGAAGTCCTGAGCCCGGCCGTCCGACTCTGGACTGCTCTGTTACGGCCAGGCCGCCAGTGGCGGCAGAGACATGAGGATGGCCTCGACGTTGCCGCCCGTCTCCAGGCCGAATCGGGTGCCGCGGTCGTAGAGCAGATTGAATTCGACGTAGCGCCCGCGGCGGAACAGCTGGTGCCGGCGCTGCTCCTCGCTCCAGGGGCGGTGCATGTGACGGCGCACCAGCTTCGGATAGACCTCGAGGAAGGCGCGGCCGACGTCCTGGGTGAAGGCGAAATCCCGCTCCCAGTCGGTTTCCAGATAGTCGTAGAAGATGCCGCCGACTCCGCGGGCTTCGCCGCGATGGCGGATCATGAAGTAGTCGTCGCACCAGGCCTTGAAGCGCGGATAGTGCTCGGGATCGTGTCGGTCGCAGGCGCTGCGGAAGGCGTCGTGGAAGTCGGCGGTGTCCTGCTCGTCCGGGTACATGGGGTTGAGGTCCGCGCCGCCGCCGAACCAGGCTTTGCTGGTGACGATGTGCCGCGTGTTCATGTGCACCGCCGGCACCAGCGGGCTCTGCATGTGGGCGACCAGGGAGATGCCGGAGGCCCAGAAGCGCGGATCGGCCTCGGCGCCGGGGATCTTCTTCGCGAAGTCCGGCGAGAAGCGGCCGTGCACAGTGGAAATGTTGACCCCCACCTTCTCAAAGACGCGGCCGTGCATCTGGCTCATAACCCCGCCGCCACCCGGCGCACCGTCGTGGTCCTTGCGCTCCCAGCTCTTGCGCTCGAAACGCCCCGGTTCCTGCTCGGCCAGCGGCGCATCCGGCCGCGCCCCCAGCTCGTCCTCGAGTTCCTCGAAGGCGGCGCAGATGCCGTTGCGCAGTTCCTCGAACCAGGCTGCCGCCTTTGCTTTGCGGGCCTCGATGCCATTCGTATCGCTCATAGCGACTCCTGCTGCGGAAATCCCCTGGTCTGACGGAGGGCCTCGCCGAGCACCATGGCGCCGGCCACCGCGACATTGAGGGAGCGAAAGCCCGGAGACAAGGGAATCGCCAGTCGGGCGTCGGCAGCGGCGTGGACCGACTCGGGCACGCCCGCGCTCTCGCGCCCGAGCAGCAGTATGTCGTCCGCACGGTAGGTGAAGTCGGTATAGGGCGTCGTGCCGGCGGTGGTCAGCAGAACGAGCCGCTGTGCCCGCGCGCGGCGGAAGGCTTCCCAGGAGGAATGGCGGGTGACAGAGGCCAGCACGGCATAGTCGAGGCCGGCCCGGCGCAGCCGCTTGTCCTCCCAGAGAAAGCCGAAAGGCTCGATGAGATCGACCGGCACGGCCAGGCAGGCGGCGAGGCGCAACAATGTGCCGCAGTTCTGGGGAATGTCCGGTTGATAGAGGGCAAGGCGCATGGCGGCTCTCGACAATCCTTGGTCGGTGGGGTGGTGGAATTGGGGTCTTGCAACCACGCCTGGGCGAAATCGGCGCGCAACCGGACCAGCCGGCCTTTACTTCACGGCGGAATTTCCTCTATATGCACCGCGTCACGCAAGGCGAGCGAGCTGCGCGGCTGCTGGCTTGCGCCATGACGAGGCCGGTGTTCGCGAGCAGGACGGCAGGGGACCCACGCGCGGTGCATGGGCGGCCGGCATCACGGGCACAAGCTTCGCGTTGCGTCAACGACGAGGGGACTTGGAATCCAATGGCAGACAGTGCGCATGCCGGACACGGCGGCGAAGGAGAGACCCGCCGCGATTTCCTCTACCTGGCAACCGGCGCGATGGGCGCGGTGGGTGCCGCTTCGGTGGCCTGGCCGCTGATCGACACGCTCAATCCATCCGCCGACGTCCTGGCCTTGGCGACCACGGAAGTGGACGTCAGCCAGATCCAGGAAGGGCAGGCGATCACCGTGACCTGGCGCGGCAAGCCGGTGTTCATACGGCACCGGACGGCCGACGAGATCGAGGAAGCCGAAAGCGTGCCGCTGTCGGACCTGATGGACCCGGAAGCCGATGAGGCACGGGTTGTCAATCCCTCGTTCCTGGTAATGGTTGGCATCTGCACCCACCTTGGTTGCGTGCCTCTCGGTCAGCGTGCGGGTGATCCCAAGGGCGATTTCGGTGGCTGGTTCTGCCCCTGTCACGGGTCCCACTACGACACCTCGGGCCGGATTCGCCGGGGCCCGGCGCCGCGGAACCTGGATGTGCCGGAATACGACTTCCGCGACGACACCACGATCGTGATCGGCTGAGGGGGCGCGAGGGATGAGCGGTTTGAAAACGAACAACAGAGCCATCAAGTGGCTGGACAGCCGGCTGCCGATTGTCTCGACCATGAATCACCATCTGGTCGATTATCCGGCGCCGCGTAACCTGAATTACCTGTGGAACTTCGGTTCCCTGGCCGGCATCGTGCTGGTGGTCATGATCGTCACCGGCATTCTGCTGGCGATGCAGTACACGCCGCATGTGGATCACGCCTTCGATTCCGTCGAGCGGATCATGCGCGACGTCAACTACGGTTGGCTGGTGCGCTACATCCACATGAACGGCGCCTCCTTCTTCTTCATCGTGGTCTACGCCCACATGCTGCGGGGGCTCTACTACGGCTCCTACAAGGCGCCGCGCGAGGTGCTCTGGGGGCTGGGCGTCATCATCCTGCTGCTGATGATGGCCACCGCCTTCATGGGCTACGTGCTGCCCTGGGGCCAGATGTCCTTCTGGGGCGCCACGGTGATCACCAACCTCTTCTCGGCCATACCATGGGGCATCGGCGATGCGCTGGTGACCTGGCTGTGGGGCGGATTCTCGGTGGACAACCCGACGCTCAATCGCTTTTTCGCGCTGCACTACCTGCTGCCCTTCGTGATCGTCGCCGTGGTCTTCCTGCATCTCTGGGCGCTGCACGCCTTCGGGTCGAACAACCCGCTGGGCATCGACGCCAAGGGCCCGCAGGACAAGATCCCGTTCCACCCCTACTACACCGTGAAGGACATGTTCGGCCTGGGCGTGTTCCTGATCATCTTCGCGGCCTTCGTGTTCTACGCCCCGAACTACATGGGCCACCCGGACAACTACATCGAGGCCAACCCGCTGGTGACGCCGGCGCACATCGTGCCCGAGTGGTACTTCCTGCCCTTCTACGCGATGCTGCGGGCCATCACCTTCGACATCTCCATCCCCTTCACCGGGATCGTGCTGATCGAGGCCAAGCTGGGTGGTGTGCTGGTGATGTTCGGCTCCATCCTGCTGCTCTTCTTCCTGCCCTGGCTGGACTCCTCGCCGGTGCGTTCGGCGCGCTTCCGCCCGCTTTACAAGCAGTTCTTCTGGCTGCTGGTGATCGCGGCTGTGGTGCTGGGCTACGTCGGTGCCATGCCGCCGGAGCAGCCCTGGGTGACGGTCGGCCAGATCGCCACGGCCTACTACTTCATCCATTTCCTGATCATCCTGCCCTTGCTCGGCAAGCTGGAGCGGCCGAAGCCGCTGCCGGCCTCGATTTCCGAGCCGGTGCTCAGGAGCGGTAACCAGTCGACGGAGAAGGCCTGACCCATGAAGAAGCTGGCAATCATCGCCGCGGCGGCCGCCTTCCTCGGCTTGGCCCAGGCGCCCACGGTCCAGGCGGCGGAGGGGGTCGATATCCCCTCCCGTGACTGGTCCTTCGACGGCCTGTTCGGCACCTTCGACCGGGCCAAGCAACAGCGCGGTCTGCAGGTCTACCGGGAGGTCTGTGCGGCCTGCCACGGCCTGCGCCTCGTGTCCTTCCGCAACCTCGCAGACCTCGGCTACAACGAAGACGAGATCCGGACGATCGCGGCCGACTATCAGGTCGAGGACGGTCCCGACGGCAACGGCGACATGTTCATGCGCGACGGCACGGCGTCGGACCGCTTCCCGCCACCCTTCCCGAACGAGAACGCCGCCCGGGCCGCCAACGGCGGCGCCTACCCGCCGGATCTTTCGCTGATCACCAAGGCGCGCGCCGACGGCTCGAACTACCTCTATCATCTTCTGACCGGCTACCAGGATCCGCCGGCCGACGTCGAGTTGATGGACGGCATGTACTACAATGCCTACTTCCCCGGCCATCAGATCGCCATGGCGCCGCCCTTGATGGAGGGTGTGATCGACTACGCCGACGGCACGCCGGCCACGGTGTCGCAGATGGCGGAAGACCTCACCTACTTCCTCACCTGGGCGGCCGAGCCGCACATGGAAGATCGCAAGACCATGGGCATGAAGGTCATCCTCTTCCTGCTCATCTTCACCGGCTTGCTCTATGCGGTGAAGCGCAAGATCTGGGCCGACCTGCACTAAGATCCGGTCGGAAAGTCAGTCAGCAGCGGGGGTCGTTCCGGTTGGAGCGACCCCTGTTTCGTTTGTAACAGTTGCGCAATGAGAAATGCGGGGAATGCCATGAGCGATGCACCGGCGGGTGAAATCACCTTCGACGATTTCCTGAAGGTGGACATTCGGGTCGGCACGGTGGTGCGGACCGAGCCCTATCCCGAGGCTCGGCGACCGGCGATCAAGCTGTGGGTCGATTTCGGCCCGGAGATCGGCGAGCGCAAGACTTCCGCGCAGATCACCGAAAACTATGATCTTGAGCAGCTCGTGGGGCGGCAGGTCGCAGCGGTGGTCAACTTTCCGCCCAAGCAGATCGGCAAGTTCCGCAGCGAGGTGCTGGTCCTGGGCTTTGCCGACACCGAAGGCAACGTGGTGCTGGTCCGCCCGGACAAGCCGGTGCCCGACGGCAGCCGGCTGCATTAAGCCGGATCGCCACAAGGCTTCTGAATTGATGCGTCAATCCGGTCTGGTTTCAAAGTGGTAGGGCGTGAGGCGGACTCAACGGCCTCATTCACGGCCCGGTCCCTCTCGCTATCACGGCGACGAAAGCCGGCTTGATTCAACGGCTCGCCCTTAATATCTATAATTCTCGAATAATCGAAATTATGTCGCGCTCTCAGCAGGACGTCTTCCATGCCCGAATCGGCCCATTCCTTGCTTACATTCCCGAGTCTGCAGGAGGAGCATTTTCGCCCAATCGATCGCGAGGCGCTTTTCGAAGCGCCGGTTTCCGGGCACCCGCCGCGCATTCTCATGCTTTACGGGTCCTTGCGGGAAGTCTCCTATTCGCGGCTGGTAACCGAGGAAGCCGCGCGCATCCTCCGGCGCTTCGGCGCGGACGTGCGCACCTTCAATCCGGCTGGCCTGCCGCTCCCGGATGGGGCCGATGCGGATCACCCCAAGGTCCAGGAACTGCGCAGCCTGTCTCTCTGGTCGGAGGGCCAGGTGTGGTGTTCGCCGGAGCGCCACGGCGCGATGACCGGCATCATGAAGGCGCAGATCGACTGGTTGCCGCTGGCGATGGGTGGGCTTCGTCCGACCCAGGGGCGCACCTTGGCGGTGATGCAGGTTTGCGGGGGCTCCCAGAGCTTCAACGCCGTCAACCAGCTGCGGGTGCTGGGGCGGTGGATGCGCATGGTTACCATTCCGAATCAGTCCTCCGTTCCGCGCGCCTTTACGGAATTCGAGAACGGGCGGATGAAGGCTTCGCCCTATTACAATCGGATCGTCGATGTGATGGAGGAGCTGATGAAGTTCACCCTGCTCCTGCGTGACCGGAGCGCCTACCTGACCGAACGCTATTCGGAGCGGGTGGAGTCTGCGCAGGAGGTGGCGCAGCGTGTGAACCAAGGCAACCTGTGACGGGCCGCGCGACGTCTGCCTAGAGCGGATCGCGTTTGATCTGTAACGCGCAGCGTTCAGAACAAACGCGTGAATCCGCTCTGAATCAATGGTGTAGAGCAGATTCACGCCTCAAACCAGGTCGCTTCGCGAACCCGATTTGAGTCGATCTGCTCCAGAGTCGATCAGGCGCGCCAGGCTCAATCCCACTCGACGGCGAGGACTTCCAGTTCGATATCGCCGGCAGGGCGCTGCCAGGTGACCAGGTCGCCTTTGCGCGACTGCATCAATGCCCGTCCGAGCGGGGAGCGCCAGGAGATGTCCCCGGCCTTGGGGTCGGCTTCCACCTCGCCGACCAGCCGGTAGCGCTGCTCCTGACCCTCTGCGTCCTCCACCGCGACCCAGGCGCCGAACGCGACCTCGTCGCCACCTTCTGGAGCAGGCGTATGGGCGGCAGCCAGCAGGCTCTCCAGCCAGCGCTTTTCCCGCTGTAGGTGCTGGCGTGCGCTGTCTGCGGCCAGGGCGGTGTCCTCGGCGAGTGCGGCCTCCTCGGCCTCTGTCTCGGCGAGTTGGGCTTCCAGACGCGCACGCCCGGCGGCAGTGATCAGGATCGGCCGCGGCGGCAGGGGGCGTTCAAGTCCCTCGAACTCGCCGCGGGATTCCAGATCGTCTTCACGGACGAAGGCCCGGCTCATGACCGGCGCCTTCTCGTATCGAGTGTCGTGTCAGGCCGCGCTGATGGCAGGCGTCGCCGCCTTGCCCTGGACCAAGGCATCATAGTCATGCACCAGGTTAACCGTTATCTCACCCGGTGTGAAATGGTAGGTCGCATCAGCCAGGGCAATCTCCCGAACGGGTGTTACCTCCACAGCCGTACCGGTGAGGAAGACCTCCTGAGTACGCCCGAACTCTTCCGGCATAATTGCCCGTTCGACGATCTCATAGCCGCGCTGGCGCGCCAGATCCATCACCGTGCGCCGGGTGATGCCATCCAGGAAGCAGTCCGGGGTGGGGGTGTGTATCACGCCGTCCTGCACCAGGAAGATGTTGGCGCCCGTGGCCTCGGCGACCTGGCCGCGCCAGTCCAGCATCAGTGCGTCGTTGAAGCCCTTGGCCTCGGCATCGTGCTTGGACAGCGTGCAGATCATGTAGAGCCCGGCGGCCTTCGAGTGGACCGGCGCCGTGCGCGGGTCCGGGCGGCGATACAGACCCTGGGTCATGCGGATGCCCTGCAGGCGGGCTTCCGGGCTGAAGTAGGCAGGCCATTCCCAGGCGGCAATCGCCAGGTGGATCTTGTTGTGCTGGGCAGACACACCCATCATCTCGGCACCGCGCCAGGCGATGGGGCGCACATAGCCGTCGACGATGCCGTTGGCCTTGAGGACCTCTTCGGAGGCAGCGTCTATTTCCGCGGCGCTCCAAGGAATTTCAAAGCCCATCAACTCTGCCGAGGCATGCAGCCGCTCATGATGCTCGCGCATCTTGAAGATGTGGCCGCCATAGCTGCGTTCGCCCTCGAACACGGCACTGGCATAGTGCAGACCATGGGTGAGTACATGCAGCTTGGCGTCGCGCCAGGGCACGAGAGCGCCATCGAACCAGATCGAACCATCACGGTCGTCAAAAGGAAGCATGGAAATCGCGGGTCCTCAGGCCCTATAAGTGTTGTGTCCGCCGACCCGCCGTTTGCCGGGTTACAGGGTCCGGGCGTGGTTACACGCGTTCGGACTTCGGCTGTCAAGGGCGACCAGGTGCATCATTACCAGGGAATCGCTGACTTTGTTACATTCTGACCGTCCGCTGCGATCATCTGTAACAACCTTAGTGAACTAAGTCAACATGACTGACATAAAAGCCCAGGTGAATCCGCTTTTCCTGCGCGAGGAGGAGCTGCGTCAGGGCATCGAGCTGCTCTTCTTCTCCTACCGCGATTTCACCGGGGAGGCGGACCGCATCCTGGCCGATAAGGCCTTCGGCCGGGCGCATCACCGCGTGATCTACTTCGTGGGCCGCCATCCGGGTATGGCGGTGACCCAGTTGCTGGGGATCCTCAAGATCACCAAGCAGAGCCTGTCGCGCGTCCTCGGTCAGCTGGTGGAGGAAGGCTATGTGCGCCAAACTCGCGGTGAGCGGGACCGGCGTCAGCGCCTGCTGGAGCTGACCGACAAGGGGCGGGCCCTGGAACGGCAGTTGAGCGCCGCCCAGATGGAGATGGTGGCGCGCGCCTATCGGGCCGCCGGGGCCGAGGCGGTCGAAGGATTCCGCACCGTGTTGCTCGGCTTGATCAACGAGGAGGACCGCAAGCGCTTCTTGGACCGGGAGACGGGGGGCGGAGCCAAGCGATGACGGAGCGGGCCGCGATGGAAGGACAATGGGTTTGACGGCGCTGCAGCCGGGCGAGGAGCGGCCGCACATCCTCGTCGTCGATGATGACACGCGCCTGCGTGAACTTCTGAAGCGCTTCCTCACAGACCAGGGGCTG
This sequence comes from Aquibaculum sediminis, assembly GCF_040712085.1. NCBI lineage: Bacteria > Pseudomonadati > Pseudomonadota > Alphaproteobacteria > Rhodospirillales > Rhodovibrionaceae > Aquibaculum > Aquibaculum sediminis. The sequence goes on along the minus strand of NZ_JBFCVK010000012.1, from coordinate 30,275 downwards.
CGGGTCACCACGGCGGGGGATGCGGCCGAGGCGCGGCGCACGCTGGCCGGAGTGGAGTTCGATCTCATCGTCCTGGACATCATGATGCCCGGCGAGGACGGGCTGGAGCTGACCCGTTGGCTGCGGCAGGAGCGCCGGGCGCCGGTGCTGCTTCTGACCGCCATGGACGAGGTGGACAGCCGCATCGCCGGCCTGGAGAGCGGCGCCGACGACTATCTGGCCAAGCCCTTCGAGCCGCGCGAGCTGATCCTGCGCATCCAGGCGATCCTGCGCCGTGCCGCGGCCGGGTCGGGGGAGCCCGGCAGCCAGCGCGTCTTCTTCGGCGAGTTTGTCTTCGACCTCAGCCGCACGGAGTTGCGGCGCGGCGAGGCCCTGGTGCATCTGACCACGGTGGAGGCGCAATTGCTGAGCGCGCTGGCGCGCAATCCCGGGGTGCCGGTGGCGCGGGAGGGGCTGGCGGCGGTCAGTCCGGACATCGGCAATCAGCGCAGCATCGACGTCCAGATGACTCGCCTGCGCCGCAAGATCGAGCGCGATCCCAAGATGCCGCGTTATCTCCTGACAGTGCGCGGCACGGGTTACGTGCTCGAGCCCGACTGAGGAGTCTCGCTGTGGCTGAGGCCGTTTCGCCGAGTGAGGAAGAGCGCCAGGCTTCGCGCGAGCGCTATGCCCCTTCGCCCGAAACACGCCGGCGGCGTCGGCGGCGCCTTCGGTTGAAACGTCTGGTGCCCCAGACCCTGCTTGCGCGCTCGCTGCTTATCATCATCCTGCCCCTGGTCATCCTGCAGGGCATCTCCACCTGGGCCTTCTACGACCGCCACTACGAGAACATCACCCGACGGCTGAGCCAGGCCGTGTCCGGGGAGATCGCGGCCGTAGCGGCCGTGCTGGAGTCCGAGGAGATGCCAGTCGACCGCGATCAGGTGATCGGCTTGGCGCGTGACCACCTCTCCATCTCCATCGGCCTGCTGCCGCCCGGCGACATCGAGGCGTATGAACCTCCCTTCTGGCCTTCGCTCATTCACGACCGGCTGGGGCGGGCGCTGCGCGAGCAGCTCTGGCACGACTTCTCCATCGACACGCGCAGCTACTCTGATCACGTGGAGGTGCGCGTCGATCTGGAGGACAAGGGCGTGCTGCGGGTCATGGTGGACCGCAGCCGCCTGTTCAGCTCGACGATCTATATCTTCCTCTGGTGGATGTTCGGCAGCTCCCTGGTGCTCTCGGCGATCGCCACGATTTTCATGCGCAACCAGGTCCGGCCGATTCGCCGGCTGGCGAAGGCAGCGGATGCCTTCGGCCGCGGCCAGGATGTGGGGGATTTCAGGCCGGCCGGGGCCTCCGAAGTGCGGCGGGCGGGGCGCGCCTTTCTGGTGATGCGCGATCGGCTGCGCCGCCAGGTGCAGCAGCGAACGGAGATGCTGGCCGGCGTCAGTCACGACCTGCGCACGCCGCTCACCCGCATGAAGCTGGAACTGGCGATGCTGCCCCCGTCGCCGGAAATCGACAGCCTGCAGGCCGACATCACGCAGATGGAGCGCATGGTCGAAGGCTATCTGGCTTTCGCGCGCGGCGAGGGCAGCGAACTGGCACGAGAGATCGACGTGGCGGAGCTTCTGCGCGACTGCGTGGCCGAGACCCGTCGGGCCGGGGCGCGGGTCGATCTGCATCTGGAGAGCGCGCTGGTCTCGGTGGTGCGGCCCGAAGCACTGCATCGGGCGCTCGCCAATCTCCTGGCCAATGCCGCGCGCTACGGTGAGCGGGTCGGCGTCACGGCCCACCGGCGCAACAAGGGGATCGAGATCCTGATCGACGATGACGGACCAGGCATTCCCGAGGAACAGCGCGAGGCGGTCTTCCGGCCCTTCGTCCGCCTGGAGCGTTCGCGCAACTTCGACACCGGCGGCACCGGGCTAGGATTGACCATTGCTCGTGATATGATACGTGGACAAGGGGGGGAACTGTCTCTAAATGACGCGCCCGGTGGAGGTCTGCGGGCGCGTCTGTGGATACCGGCTTGACTCCGTTCGACTTGCGCGGGTCGCTGCAGCCTTGACGGCCGGACCCATCGTGATAGGGACAACGCCGTTTAATTGAGACAGCTGACCGCGCAGGGAGCGACGGCGAGTTCATGGGAAATCCGAACAGTCTCTTCTTTCAGCTCTGGCTCGAGCACCCGCTGTCCATCGCGTCGGTCGTGCCCAGCAGCCACGCCCTGGCCAAGGCCCTGGCCGCGCCGGTGCCGCTGGATGATCCCGAGGCCTGGGTGGTGGAACTGGGCCCGGGCACCGGCGTCGTCACCCGCGCGCTGCTCAAGCGCGGCCTGCGCCCCGACCGCCTGCTGGCGATCGAGCGGGAGCCGCAGCTGGCGGAACTCTTGGCCAAGGACCTGCCCGAAGGCGCCGAGATCCTGACCGATGACGCTCTGCACCTGGGCTCCCTGCTGCGGGCCCGGGGCATCCAACGCGTGGCGGCCATCGTCTCCGGCATCCCGCTGGTGGCGATCCCGGCCGACGAGCAGGGACTGCTGCTCAACCAGGCAGCGGAGCTGCTGGAGCCTGGCGCGCCCTTTCTGCAGTTCACCTATGGTCCGGTGGCGCCGGCGCGGCGCTCGCTGCTGCAAAGGGCCGGACTCGTCGCCCGGCGCGAGCGTTTCGTGCCCTTGAATTTTCCGCCGGCGTCGGTCTGGAGCTTCAGGCGTGAGGCAGCATCCCTCTCGGGGAAATAGAGGGCCGATAGGAGCACTTGGCGTCAAGTTGCGCCGCAGAACGCTCGATGGCTGTCTCCTGTGCTGCGCGCCGCTGCTCGGGACGCCGGCGCCATGATCAACATCAGGCCAGCCGAGCATCATGATGCTGCTGTTCTGCCGAACGTCGAGCGCAGTTCCGGGGCGATCTTTCGCGAATGGCCGGGACTGGAGTGGATCGCTGACGACGATGTGCAATCGATCCAACAGCACCATGATTTGATTGCCTCAGGTGTCGTCCTGGTCGCCGAGATGCCAGGGCGCGGTGTCGTCGGATTTGTGAACGGGGAGTTCGCCGCGGATGCCCTGCACCTATGGCAGGTGGCCGTCCACCATGACTACCAGCGGCGAGGGATCGGCCGGCGGCTTATCGAGGCGGCAAAGCGCCGCGCGCGCCAACGCGGGCTTGCAGCGCTCACCTTGACGACATTCCGGCAAGTGCCGTGGAACGCACCATACTATGCACGCCTGGGGTTCAGGGTGCTTGAGGCTGACGCCGTGAACCCGCGGCTGAAGGCCATTCTGGAGCGTGAAGCGCAAGCCGGACTGCCTGCCGGGCACCGCTGCGCCATGGTACTTTCTGTTTAGGCCGGATCGCGAGGCGATTCCGCTTGAGGGCGATCCCTGTTAATTGCCCAGCAGCCGCTTGATCAGGCCTGGGGAGTCCAGGGCAAAACGCACTTCAAACAGGCGGTCTTTGAAGCCTTCGTCCAGGAGGCTGGCCATCGGTACAGAGTAGCTTGCTGTCTTGCCGTCTTCCGAAAGCTGCCCGTTCGTCTCGAGGATCTCCGGCGCAGAGACGGACCAGTCCAGCGATCGTCCGGCGAAGGCAGCCACCATCATCGGTTTCATCTCTTCCATCATCGGATCATCGGCGCCGGTTTCCATCGGGCTGCTTTCGAAGTGGACGGAGAAAACGTAGTTGCTGTCCTCGCGCCGGAGCGTGATCGTCGGCGCCTCTCCCATCTCGCCGTCGGCCCCGGTCGGGCCCTGATCCAGTTCGATCCACTCCGCGAGGCGGTCAATCGGGCCCGAAGCCGTGACGGTGCAGACCTCCATGCTGCCTTCGGCAAAGCTCTCCTGCTCAACCGAAACGCCGTCTACCGCTGCAACCTCGTCCGGCGCGCAGAAGTCCTCGTCATCCTCGGACATCTCCACCACGCTGGCCTCCATCGCGATGCGCGTGCGGAAGGTGGCAGAGCCATCCTCTTCCACAGTCAGGTCCTGGTCCGCCTCGAAGCAGCCCGCCAACAGGCAGCATGCTGCAGCCACCCCGATTACCCGGCGCACTTTCACTGATTGCCCCCAAAGCTGTGATGTCTACCGAAACTAGACTCAGCTATAAGCGACAGGGGCTGGGACGCAAGGCCGAATGGCAGCAGGATCCGCGCTTCATTGCCAGCGGTCTGCCGCCTCCTCGTCACACTCGCGGGCTTCCACCCAGGTGCCGGTGCCCTTGCTGTCCTCTTCCAGCTTCCAGAAGGGTGCCTGGGTCTTGAGCCAGTCGATCAGGAAGCGGCAGGCATCGAAGGCGGCGTCGCGGTGCGGGCTGGCGGCCGCGACCAAAACGATGCGCTCGCCCGGCTCAAGCCGGCCGTGGCGATGGATGATCAGGCTGGCCTCCAGGGGCCAGCGCTCCTTCGCTTCCGCCTCGATACGCTCCAGCATCTTTTCGGTCATGCCCGGATAGTGTTCGAGCGTCATGGCCGAGAGCTGGCGGTTCTCCGCCATTTCGCGCACGAGACCGACGAAGACGGCCAGGCCGCCCACGGCGGTGTTCCCGGCAGTCAGAGCCGCGATCTCTGCGCCGGGGTCAAAGTCCTCGCGCTGTACGCGTACGGCCATGGCTTCAGCCTCCGGTGACCGGTGGGAAGAGCGCCACCTCGTCGCCATTCTTTACCGGATCGTCCGCCCGGGCGTACTCCTGATTGACCGCAACGCGGATGGTCTTGCGGTTGGCCAGCGCCTCGGCGTAGCCCTCGCCGCGTCCGGCCAACCAGTCCAGCAGTTCGCTGACCTTGGTCACCTCGCCGGGAAGCTCGACCTCTTCCTCAGTGACTCCGGTCTTCTGTTTCAACCAGGCAAAATAGAGCAGACGCACTTTACCCTCCCACTCATCCGAAGAGTTCACTGAAAGGCAGGAAGTCGACCATCGCGCCGGCTTCCAGGCGGGTGAGGCTTTCCGGCAGTTCGATAAGCCCATCGCTTTCCACCAGGGAGCTGAGGATGCCCGCGCCGTCCCGGGGAAACTTTATTGCCGTCAGCCGACCGTTTGCCTCGCGGTGCAGGGAGGCACGCACCCATTCGCGTCGGTCGGGCTTCTTCTTGTAGTCGAAGCCGGCGGCCACTGGAAAGCGCAAGGGCGCTTCTGCTTCGCCGCCCATGAGCAGGAGGAGCAGTGGCCGCACCAGCATTGTGAAGGTCACGACCACGGCAGCGGGGTTGCCGGGCAGGCCGATGAAGGGCACGCGGCCCAACTGGCCCAGCGCAATCGGACGACCGGGCTTGATCGCCAGCCGCCAGGCATGCAGTTGCCCCAGTGCTTCCACCGCTTGCTTGACGTGATCTTCGTCGCCTGTGGACACGCCGCCGGAGGTGATGAGCAGGTCATGGCTCCGGGCTGCCTCCTTCAGCGCGCCCGAGATGTCGTCGCGCCGGTCCGGCAGGATGCCGAGATCGGACACCGCGCAGCCCAGTCCCTGCAGCAGGCCGATCAGGGTGTAGCGGTTGGAGTCGTGGATCGCGCCAGGGACCAGGGCCTCGCCCGGCTCACGCAGTTCGTCGCCTGTGGAAAAGAGCGCCACGCGCAGACAGCGCGAGACCTGCAGGCTGCGCCGACCCACGGCGGCCGCCTGGCCGAGATCCGGGGCGCGCAGCCGCCGACCGGCTGCGAGCACGCGGCTTCCCTTGGCGACGTCCTCGCCGGCACTGCGGCAGTTGGACCCGCGCTTTATGCCGGGCGCGATGATCACGGCCCCCGCCTCCTCGCGGCAATCCTCCTGCATCATCACGGTGTCGGCGCCCTGGGGCAGGGGGGCGCCGGTGAAGATGCGCACAGCCGTGCCCGGCTGCTGCGGCTCGGGCAGGGCTTGCCCAGCGGCAACCCGTCCCGACAGCGGCAGGCGGGTCTCGCTATCTCGCTTCAGATCGTCGAAATAGACGGCGTAGCCGTCCACGGCTGAGTTCGCATGCGGAGGCACATCGGCGGGCGCGATGACCTCCTCGGTCAGCACCCGACCCAGGGCCTGGGCCAGCGGCAGGGTTTCGTCCTCGGTCACCCGGACCAGCCGTTCGCGCAGCAGCGCCAGCGCCGCGTCGCAGGGCAGCAGCGGCCCGCCGTGGGCAAAGCAGTCGTCGCTGAGCTGGGCCATGCTCAGGCCTCTTCCCGCTGAGCCACCTTCGCCTCCAGCCCGCAGTGGGCGAGGATGAAGTCGGCGATGGCATCCACGTCGTTCAGGTCAAGCACCGGCCTCGGGCCGCCGGGCAGCTCGGCGGCTTCCGGCACCGGCCCGTCGCTGCAGATCGCCACGACGCGCGGGTCCTCGCCGGCCAGCAGCGGCTTGTCGATCGAGCGGCGCCAGACCTCGAGCTTGTCGTGCCCCTCGCGCTTGAAGCCCTCGATGATCGCGAGGTCCACCGGGCTGAGCCGTCCCAGCAGTTCCTCCACCGTCGGCTCGGCCTCCTCGCGCAACTCATGCATCAGCGCCCAGCGCTTGCCCGAGGAGACCAGCACCTCCGTGGCACCGGCGGCGCGATGCTCGTAGGAATCCTTGCCGGGCTTGTCCACGTCGAAGGCGTGATGGGCGTGCTTGATGGTGGAAATCGACACGCCGCGCCGCCGCAACGCCGGGATCAGCTTGCAGACCAGGGTGGTCTTGCCCGCGCCGCTCCATCCCGCCAGCCCGATAACCTTCATGCCGTCGTGCCTTTCCCGCCGCAAAATTCCCCGCCATGGAAGGCAGGCAAGCGGGGCCTGTCAACCGCGCAGGCTTTGGGGGTAAGCGGCGCGGCCGAAGCTCAGCCGAGGCGGTCGGACAAGGCGCCGTATCCAGCGAGGGCGGCGGCATTGACCAGGTCGCCGACCGTCGAGCCGAGTCCGACGATCTGGGCCGGGCAGGCGAGACCGTTGAGCAGCGGCCCGATCATGGTCCCGGCGCCCAGCTCCTGCATCATCTGGGTGGAGATGTTGGCGGCATGCAAGGCCGGCATCACCAGCACGTTCGCCGGTCCCGAGAGACGGCAGAAGGGATAGAGCTCCTGCATCAGCCCGTGGTTCAGGGCCACGCCGGCCTGCATCTCCCCGTCGTACTCGAAGTCCGGCGCGCGGGAATCCAGCACGGCGATGGCCTCGCGCACCCGCATTGCCCGTTCGCGCGGCGGGTTGCCGAAGCTGGAGAAGGAGAGCAGCGCCACCCGCGGCTCGTGCCCCATGCCACGGGCGAACTCCGCCGTCTGCTCGGCGATGTCGGCGATCATCTCCGCCGATGGCAGCTCGTGGATCTGCGTGTCGGCAATAAAGAGCGTGCCGCCGCGGTGCAGCAGCATGTTGAGGCCGAAGACCTGGCGGCCCGGCTTGGCGTCGATGGCCCGGGTCACGTCCTCGTAGGCGACGTTGAAGTTCCGCGTCAGGCCGGTGACCAGGGCGTCTGCCTCGCCACAGGCGACCATGCAGGCGGCGAATATGTTGCGGTTCTGGTTCACCATGCGCACGCAGTCGCGATAGAGCGAGCCCTTCCGGTTCAACCTGTTGTAGAGGTACTCGGTATAGCGTTCGCGGTGGTTGCCGATCGCCGCGTTGGCGATCTCGGCAAAGTCTCCGGAGACGCCGAGCGCCTCCATGGTCGCGCGGATCGGCTCCTCGCGGCCGATGAGGATCGGCTTGCCCAGCCCGGCATTGTGGTAGGCCAGGGCCGCCCGGATGGTTTTCTCTTCCTCGCCCTCGGCGAAGACGATGCGCCGCGGCGAGCGCCGCACCTTCTCGAAGATCGACTGCAGGCTTGCCGCCGTGGGGTCGAGCCGGGCGGAAAGCTGCTGCTCGTAGGCGCGCATGTCCTCAATCGGTTTGCGCGCGACCCCGCTGTCCACCGCGGCCTGGGCCACGGCCTTGGGCACGGCGACGATCAGGCGCGGGTCGAAGGGGGCGGGGATGATGTACTCTCGGCCGTAGCGCAGGCGGCGCCCGGCATAGGCCTTGTCCACCTCGTCCGGCACATCCTCGCGCGCCAGCGCGGCCAACGCCTCGGCGGCAGCGATCTTCATCTCCATATTGATGGTCGAGGCGCGCACGTCCAGCGCACCGCGGAAGATGTAGGGGAAGCCCAGGACGTTGTTGACCTGGTTGGGATAGTCGGAGCGCCCGGTGGCCATGATCGCATCGTTGCGGACCTCGGCCACCTCCTCGGGCGTGATTTCCGGATCGGGGTTGGCCATGGCGAAGATGATGGGATTGTCGGCCATGGAGGCCACCATCTCGCGGGTCATGGCGCCCTTGGCCGAAAGGCCGAAGAAGATATCCGCGCCCTCCAGGGCATCGGCGAGGCTGCGCGCCTCGGTTTCCACCGCGTGCGCCGACTTCCACTGGTTCATGCCGCTGGTGCGGCCACGGTAGATCACGCCCTTGGTGTCGCAGACGGTCACGTTCTCCGGGCGCATGCCCATGGCCTTGACCAGTTCGGCGCAGGCGATGCCCGCGGAGCCGGCGCCGTTGATCACCATGCGTGCGCCAGCCAGTTCGCGACCCGTCAGGTGCAGGGCATTGATGATGCCGGCGACGGCGATGATCGCGGTGCCGTGCTGGTCATCGTGGAAGACCGGAATGTCGAGCAGCTCCTTCAGCCGCTCCTCGATGATGAAACACTCCGGCGCTTTGATGTCCTCGAGATTGATGCCGCCGAAGGTCGCGCCGAGAAAGCGCACGCAGTTGACGAACTCATCCACATCCTCGGTGGACACCTCGAGGTCGATGCCGTCCACGTCGGCGAAGCGCTTGAAGAGGACGGACTTGCCCTCCATCACCGGCTTCGAGGCCAGCGCGCCCAGGTTGCCCAGGCCCAGCACCGCCGTGCCGTTGGAGATGACGGCCACGAGGTTGCCTTTGACCGTGTAGTCGTAAGCCGTGGCGGGGTCCTCGGCGATCCGCAGACAGGGTTCGGCCACACCAGGGGAGTAAGCGAGCGAGAGGTCGCGCTGCGTGGTCAGCGGCTTGGTCGGCGTGACCTCCAGCTTGCCGGGCCGGCCCTGTGTGTGAAAGTCCAGTGCATCCTGTGCCAGGGTCCGTGCCTTGCCGTCGCCCATCGTCGCTCCCCTATTCATTGCCCTGGCCGTCTCACGACGACGGCGGGGCGCTGATGTTAGAGAGCGATTGAGGCAGCGTCAAAAACTACAGTGCTGTGCGCAGGACGCACATGTCGCATCAGGGGCGAATCTCGATGGGTGTGCCCACCGCCACCCGGTCCCAGACCTCGGCGATGTGATGATCACGCAGGGCGATGCAGCCGTTGGTCCAGTTGTCTTCATCCCAGACCTCGCGGCGGTACTCCACGTCGTTGGGCATGCCGTGCAGCATGATCATGCCGCCCGGGCTCACCCCTTCGGCCTCGGCGCGGGCCCGGTCCTCGCTGTTGGGATAGGAAACGCGCAGCGAGAGAAAGAAGGCACTGTCGGGATTGCGCCAGTCGATGTGGTAGAGGCCTTCCGGTGTGCGGTTGTCGCCCTCGCGCAGCTTGTGACCTGTTGGCTCCTTGCCGAGCTGGATGGGAAAGCGCGCGATCTCCTCCCCCTCGGCAAAGAGGGAGAGAACGCGCTCGGTCTTGTCCACCAGAACGTAGTCGGCCAGCGGTTCCGTGTGTGCGCCATTGCGCAGAGGGGCCTCGGGCAGCGCGCTCAGTGCTGCCGGCTGCGACAGTCCGATCTGTGCCGGTTTCGGGCCCGGCGGCCGCGGCAGGTCGGCAAGCGCCGGAGTGGCCATTGCCAGGGTCAAAGTGAGTAATGCTGAAAGAATCGCTCGTTGAAGCATTGCGCTTTCTATTCCACTCCCCGGCGGTCTGCTGTAGGTTGCGCCACGGCAAGTGTGCCGGGAAAGCAGGCGTTTTTCCAGTCGGTTGTGTGTCCGGGGCTTCCTATTCCGGGCGACCACGTGACCCTGTGATCTCTCCGGCGGGCAAGTACGTAGAAGAGATTGTGGATCAGTGCTGTCGCAGCTTCGCGCGACCTGGTCCCGATCGCTGGGGATGGAGTGAGCCCTTCGCGGCGTAGTATCAACGCGGCGATGATATTAAGGTGATCATGAAGCGGACTCTCTTGCAATTGGCGATCGTTCTGGCGATCGCGGCCGGCGCCTATGCCGCCTGGCAGGCTCTGGGCGAGCCTGCGGCACGCGAGGAGTCGCGCCCGGGGGGGTCGGCTGCGGTGCCTGTGGCGGTGGCCGAAGCGCGCAGCGGGCGTGTGGTGTTGCGGGTGGAAAGCGTGGGCACGACTCGGGCGCGCGAAGCTGTGGAAGTGGTGGCGCCGGTGGCCGGACGGGTTGTCGCGATCCACTTCGAGGAAGGCGAGCAGGTCGAGGAGGACCAGCTCCTGGTCGAAATCGACAAGGAGCGCGAGGCCGCGCAGCTTCGCGAGGCCCAGGCCTTGCGCAATGACGTCGCCAGCCAACTGCAACGCGCCAATCGCCTCCTGCAGTCCCAGAATGTCGCCCAGGCGCGGGTCGATGAACTGCGTGCCGGCCTCGCTGCGGCGGACGCGCGGGTGGCGGCCCTGCAGGCCGCGCTGGATGACAAGGAGATCAGGGCGCCCTTCGATGGCGTGCTTGGATTGCGCGAGATCAGCCGCGGCGCCTTCGTCCAGCCGCAGCAACGCGTCACGACTCTCGACGACATTTCTTCCCTGCGACTGGACTTCTCGGTACCCGAGCGCTTCCTGTCCGCCCTTGAGCCGGGCCTGGCGGTGGAGGCGAACAGTTCCGCCTTTCCCGGACAACCGATCATCGGTCGGGTGACCCGGATCGACACCCGGGTGGACAGTGTGACCCGGTCGCTTCGGGTTCAGGCGGAGTTGGCGAATTCCGATCGGCGTTTGCGGCCGGGCATGTTCATGGGTGTGTCTCTTACCGTGGACGCGAACGATGAGGCCGTCCTGGTGCCGGAGGCAGCGCTGGTCAATGAAGGCAGCGACAGCTACGTCTTCGTGATCGCCGACGAGCGGGCGGAGCGGCGGGCCGTCACCATGGGCCAGCGGCTGCATGGCGAAGTGGAAATACGCGACGGCCTGGCGCCCGGCGAAGCCGTGGCCGTTTTGGGCCTGCAGCGCCTGGGCGACGGCATGGAGGTGCGCATCGTCGATGGGGATGAGCAGGCCCCCGGCGCGGCGGCCGGCGTCTGAGGCCCGGGCGCAATGGTCCTCTCCGACGTCTCCATCAAGCGGCCGGTGCTGGCCACGGTTCTGAGTCTGCTGATCGTCGTGCTGGGGATCGCCTCCTTCATGCAGCTGGCGGTCCGCGAGAACCCCAACATCGATCCGCCCATCGTCTCCATCCGCGTGGAGTACACCGGAGCCTCGCCCCAGGTGATTGAGAGCGAGGTGGTGGAGGTCATCGAAGACGCCATCGCCACGGTCGAAGGCATCCGCTACATCACCTCTGAAAGCCGCGACGGGCGCGGATTCATCACCATCAACTTCAATCTCAATCGCGACGTCGACGTTGCAGCCAACGATGTGCGCGACGCCATCGGACGCGTTCTCAACCGCCTGCCGGACCAGGCTGACGCGCCCATCGTGCGCAAGGCCGATGCCGATGCGCGTCCCATGCTGTGGCTCTCGCTGACCAGCGAGCGCATGGAGCCGTCGGAACTGACCGACTATGCCCGGCGCTACCTGGTGGATCGCCTGTCGGTGCTTGAGGGCGTGGCCAGCATCAACATCGGCGGTGAGCGGCGCTATGCCATGCGCATCTGGCTCGACCGCCAGGCCATGGCCGCGCGCAACCTGACCATTGCCGACATCGAAAGCGCGCTGCGCCAGAACAACCTCGAGCTTCCTGCCGGGCGCATCGAATCGGTGACGCGGGAACTGACGGTGCGCACCTCGACACGGCTGGCCACGGCCGAGGAGTTCGCCGAGATCGTGGTGGCGCGCACGCCGGACTATCAGGTGCGCCTGGGTGAGGTGGCCCGGGTGGAGCGCGGCGTGGAGAGCGAGCGCACCATCCTGCGTGCCGATGGGCAGCAGGCCGTGGGGCTTGGCATCATTCGCCAGTCGAATGCCAACGTCATCGAGGTCTCGGACCGGGTGCAGGCCGAATTGGACCTGATCGAGGAGAACCTTCCAGCAGGCGTTTCGATCACCCGCAGCTACGACGAATCGGTTTTCGTGCGCGCCGCCGTGCGCGAGGTGATGATCTCGCTTGGCATCGCCGTGGCCCTGGTCATCGTCGTCATCTTTCTCTTCCTGCGGTCGATCCGTGCGACGGCGATCCCGGCCTTCACCATCCCGGTATCCATCATCGGCGCCTTCATCATCATGGCGCCGGCGGGCTTCTCGATTAACGTGCTGACGCTGCTGGCGCTGATCCTTGCCGTCGGCCTGGTGGTGGATGACGCGATCGTGATGCTGGAGAACATCCAGCGGCGCATCGACGAGGGCGAGCCGCCCTTGATGGCGGCCTATCGCGGGGCCCGGCAGGTGGCCTTTGCCGTGATCGCCACCACCCTGACCCTCATCGCCGTCTTCGTGCCCATCGCCTTCATGGAAGGCAACGTGGGCCGGCTCTTTACCGAGTTCGGCTTCGTCATGGCCGCGGCGGTGATCTTCTCCAGTCTGGTCGCGCTGACGCTCGCGCCCATGCTCTGCTCCAAGTGGCTGCGGCCGACGAGTGGCGGCAACATGTTCGTGCGCGGTTCCGAGCGCTTCCTGAACGGCCTTGCCGCCGGTTATCGCCGCGCGTTGCAGGTGTCGCTCAAGCTGCCAATCGTGGTGCTGGCGCTGGCCTTCGTGGCCGCGCTGGCCGCCGTCCAGCTTTTCCTCTATCTCCCCCAGGAGTTGACGCCCACCGAGGACCGCGGCGTCATCATCATTCCTGGCACCGCAGCCGAAGGCACCACGCCGGCGGAAACCTATCGCAGCGTCCAGGCCATCGAGGGGCAACTCGAGCAGTTCCGCGAACAGGGGCTTGCCAACCGCATCTTCACCATTGTGGGCTTTGGCGGCATCGGCAATCGCTCCTTCACCATCCTTGGACTGGTGCCCTGGGAGGAGCGGGAGGTGCGCCAGCAGGACGTCACCCAGCAGATCTTCCCCATGCTGGGCAATGTGCCGGGCATTCGCGCCTTCGCGGTCAATCCGCCGGGACTGGGCCAGTCCAGCTTCCGTCAGCCCCTGCAGGTGGTGGTCAGCGGCGCCGACTACGATGAGATCAAACGCTGGACCGACCGCCTGGTTGAGCGGGCCGGGGAGAATCCGGGGCTGGTCAACGTCGACACCGACTATGACGAGAACCGGCCGCAGCTCGATGTCTCGGTCGACCGGCGCCGCGCGGCCGACCTGGGTGTAAACTCCGAAGAGGTGGCGCGCGCCGTCGAGACCATGATCGCCTCGCGTGTGGTCGGCCGCTATCTCGATCGCGGGCGCGAGTATGACGTCATCGTCCAGGCCGATCCGGCCGACCGGGCCACCCCGGCCGATCTGGAGAACATCTTCCTGCGCGCCTCCGACGACCAGCTCGTGCCGCTGTCGAGCCTGATCTCCGTGGAGGAGCGGGGCGCCTCGCCGCGCCTGACGCGCGTCGACCGCCTGCCGTCGATCACCATCACCGCCTCCCTGGCCGAGGGCTACGATCTGGGGCAGGCGCTGACGTTCATCCAGGACTTGGCAGCGGAAGAACTGCCGCCGGAGGCGCGGCTCGGCTATCTCGGCCAGTCGCTGGAGTTCATGGAGACCAGCGGCGCGATCTATGTCACCTTCGCCCTCGCGCTGCTCATCGTTTTCCTGGTGCTGGCGGCGCAGTTCGAAAGCTGGATCCACCCGCTGATCATTCTGCTGGTGGTGCCTTTGGCCATCACCGGAGCACTGGGCGCCCTGCTGCTCAGTGGCATCTCGCTCAACATCTACAGCCAGATCGGTATGATTCTGCTGATCGGCCTGCTGGCTAAGAACGGCATTCTGATCGTCGAGTTCGCCAACCAGCTGCGCGACGAAGGCATGAGCGTGCGCGAGGCCATCGTTGAAGGCTCAGTACTGCGCTTCCGTCCCATCCTCATGACCGCGATCTCCACCGTCTTTGGTGCCCTGCCGCTGGTCATGGCCACGGGCGCCGGCGCCGAGAGCCGGGCTTCCATTGGTGTGGTGGTGATCGGCGGACTGCTCTTCGCCTCGGTCTTGACGCTCTTCGTCGTGCCGGTGCTCTATGATCTGCTGGCGGGCTTCACCCGCTCGCGCAATGCCGTGGCGCAGGACCTCGAGGCGCTGGAGGCGGAAGAGCGGCGCCAGGCGAAACCGGGCGAGCAGCCCGCCGAGTAGCACTCAGACCACTGGGCTTAGACCAACTGGGGGAGCGAGACATGCCGAAGACCCTGCACAAGCGCCACGCCGGCGCCTCACCTCCCACCGCGCGCTACGCGCCGGCTCTGGAGGTCGATGAGGGCCGGCGCTGGCTCTACCTCTCGGGCCAGGTCGGCACTCTACCTGACGGAAGCGTGGCTCAGGGCGCGGAAGCCCAGTTGCACGCCGTCTTCACCAACATCGAATCGCTGCTGCGCTCGGCCGGCATGGGCTGGGAGCATCTGGTGCGCTTCAATGTCTATCTGACCCGGCGCGAAGACCTGCAGCTTTTCCGCGACGTGCGCGATGCCTTCATCGGCGACGCCGAGCCCGCTTCCACCCTGCTCATCGTCGCCGGCCTCGCCAGCCCCGAATTCCTGGTCGAAATCGAGGCCGTGGCAGCGGGGTAGGGCGGCGCGGCATCGCTTTGCAGGAGCATTCCGGGCGGGTGAAATGACGATCTGGTTGTCCGGCTTTCTCCAGAAGATTTGAGAGTAGTTCGCATTATTTATTGTATTAAATTGTATAGCCTGGGGTGATTGGGGCCTTTTGGGGCATTTGTCGCATTGACCCCCCAGCTTGGCGCAGGGAAAACGGTCTTGTGTCCGAGAACTGCGCAAAGGGTGGCAGATTCGATGCGCGCTGCACCTATCCCCCTGACCAGCAGGACTGTCATTCAGAGCAGACCGCAGCTATTTAGATAAGCCTCTTTACAAGTATGCGAACGCCCTCCGTGAACTGGAAGATATTGGCCGGGCTCGCATTGATCCTGGTGGCCTTCTATGCGGTGTTTCAGAACATTGTGCGAACCATCGCCACTGAGGCGAACGTCAATACCGAGCTTCATGGCGTCGTCACCCCGATCGACGGTTTGATTGCCGCGCCGCTCCCCCGAGCCGGGGAGATGGTGGGACCAGGCCATCGTGTCAGAGTGCGCAACAATCTCATAGACGAGCGGTCGCTCTTCGATCTGCAGACCCGCATCGCCGATATCGAGGCGCGGGAGCGCGCGGTCGAGCGCAGAATCGCCGTAACCGAGGATCAGATCGGTCGACTTCGAAACGTAAACGACGCCTACCTTTCCTATCGATCCGAGGTGCTCAAGGCGCGACAGGAAGAGGTCGAGGCTGAGATCGAAATGCTGGACGCGCGCTGGCGCGATGCTTCGGACAGGAGCCGGCGTATTGTGCGTTTGGGAGAGCAGGGGGCAGTCAGTCAACGCGAAGCGGTGAGCAGCCGGTACGTTCTGCGCGCCGCCGAGCAGGAGAAGCGTGCGCGGCAGGCGAACAGCGTCGGTCTGGAGGTCGAACGCGAGGCCTTGGCCAAGGGCTTGCTGGTAACGGACACCTGGTCAGAAAGCCCACAAGCCAGCCAGCGGCTTCAACTCCTTGAGTATGAAACCGATCTGGCCCGGTTGGAACTGGAGGAGTTGGGCGCTCAGCGGCGCAGTCTCTACGAACAACTCGCGCATGAACGTTTCGCTGTGGAGCTGCGGCGGGAATCCGAGCTGGTCGCACCGGTCGGCAGGGTCTGGTGGCGCGGCTATGAGGGCCGCTATCTCACGGCCGGGGAGTCGCTGGGCGATGTCGCCGTATGCGAAGCGGTCGTGGTCACCGCGACGCTGGTGCGCTCCGACTTCGAAAAGCTGTCGATTGGCACGCCGGCCGTCTTCACCCCGTCTCGCGAAGAAGGGCTGCCGAAGCGCCTGGCGGGTCAGGTGGATGCGCTGGTCGGGGCAACGACCGATAACAGCCGCCGCATGGCCCTCTCCTTCGGGCGCGGCGCGGCAGCCAACGGCTACGGCGCCATCGTGCGCCTCGATCATCCGGAAGACCTGTCCTGCGGGATCGGTGTGTCGGGGCGCCTGGAGTTGATGCCCAGAGGCGGGGCCTGGCTCGATCTTCGCAGCCTCTCCTCGGCCGTCGGCAATGTGCTCCGCTGGCTCTTTGGGCGCGGCGCCAATGAAAGCCTCCGTCTGCCTCAAGCGGCGGAGGTCGGCTCATCCCTGCGTCTGGCTCTGCCCGAACGCGACGGCTAGATGCGGGGCTTTCGCGCAATCCTGAAATGGTCGCTGTGGGTCAGGGGACGCCGGATCGCCTTGCCGGCGCGCGCTCCGAGATCCCATGAATAGTCTGCTCTATGTCGTCGCACCGGCCCTGCTGGTGCTGGGCGGCATTCTTCTGTTTGTCGGATTTCGACAAGACAAGACGGGCGGCCGTGAAAGATCCCGCGCATCCCTCGTCATGCGCGTGATCGTCCTGTTTCTGGTTATGCTTTCCCTGTTGCGGTATGTTTGGTGGCGGGTCAATTACTCGCTGCCGGACTTCGCCTGGACGTTTGAAGGTCTCTGGTCCCACGTCTATTTCGCCGGCGAGATGCTTGGTCTGGCCGCAGCGTGCCTGATGTATGTCTGGCTCATGCGGCGCCGGCAGCGGCATGAGCAGGCGGATCGGGGCGAGGAGCTGTTGCGCTCTCGCCCACTGCCCAGCGTTGCCCTTTTCATCGCCACCTACAATGAGCCGGCTGAGGTGCTGGAGAAGACGCTGATCGGCGCCACGAGCCAGCAGTACGAAAACTGCAGGGTCTATGTTCTAGACGATGGCTGTCGGCCCTGGCTGCGCGCCCTGTGCGAGCAGCATGCTGTCGGCTACATCGAACGAGAGTCCAGCGAAGGGGCCAAGGCCGGAAACTTGAATCACGGCCTGGCGGTGATCCGGGCGCGCGGTGAGGACCCCGATTTCATTGCCGTACTGGACGCCGACTTCGTCGCGATGCCGAACTTCCTCCGGCGCACCGTGGCGGTCGCGGTGACCGATCCGGAGATCGCCATCGTTCAAACGCCGCAGCACTTCTATAACCCGGACCCGCTCCAACTGAACCTGAGCCTGACGGGCAACGCGCCCGACGAGCAGCGTTTCTTCTTCGATGACCTGATGCCGGCCCACGACGCCTGGGGCACGGCTTTCTGTTGCGGCACGTCCTGGATCGGTCGCACCCGGGCGCTCGATGCGATCGGGGGGCACCCGACCGAGTCACTGACGGAAGACATGCTCATTTCATTCAAGCTACGGGAGCAGGGCCACAAGACGGCTTATCTCAACGAGCGCCTGTCCGTCGGCCTCGCACCCGAAAGTCTGGGGGAGTATGCCTCCCAACGGCACCGCTGGTGCCTGGGCTTCATGCAGATATTCAGGAAGTACTATAACCCATTTTCATTTAAACATAATCTGGGTATTCTTGACAGGATTTCGATAACACAGAGTTTATTCTATTGGGGAATATCGTTTTTTCTGAGGTATCTGCTTCTTTTGTGCCCAGCGGTATTCTGGTTCACGGGCGCAACCGTCTTCGATGCGAACATAGCCGATCTCTTAGCTGTTCTGCTGCCGTGGTTGCTGCTGCATATCGTTGTGCTGGCTTGGGTCACGGAAGGCCGGCTGCAGCCGATCATGAACGAGTTGACCCAGATCCTGATCATGCCCGTGGCGATCCATGCCTCCTTCCTGGGTCTGTTCACCAACAAGAAGTACAAGTTCAACGTCACGCAGAAGGGCGTCTACGGCACCAAGACGATCATCCAGTGGTCGCTGCTCAGACCGATCCTGCTTCTCTTTGCCATTTCGGTCGTCGTTCTGGTTTTGGCAGCCAATCCGTTCTACCGCGCCTATCTCGAGGGGGACGTGCGGCTCATCAACATGTCCTGGCTGATCGTCAACACCATCATTCTCGCGGTGGCGGCGATTGCTTGCGTGGAGATTCCCAGACGCCGTCGGGAGGAGCGTTTTGACCAGGCGCAACGCGCCATCCTGCGGATCGAGGGCCTGGGCATTCCTTGCACGCTGCGTGATCTCTCGCTCAGCGGCGCCAGGTTGACCCTTTCGGAGCCCATTTTGTCCGCGCTCTTCCGGGCCGGAGTGCCGGTCACGCTGGAACTTGATGGGCACACGAATCTTGCGGCCCAGGTTGTGCGTAGCCGGGCACGTGAGGACAGCCTGGATCTCGGCATACGCTTCGCCATGCAGGATCGCACCACCCGTCAGGAACTGGTCCGGCGCACCTTTGCGACCGGGCGGACGGCGACGCAAAGGTTCCGGGTCAACAGCTTCGTGGTGATCTCGAAGATCCTGCGCGGCGCCTTCCGCTGAGCCATCTCAGGCCGCGGTGCCACCGACGGTGATGGCGCTGACCAGGAGGCTGGGTTGGCCGACGCCGACGGGGACGCCTTGGCCGTCCTTGCCGCAGGTGCCGATGCCGGGGTCCAGGGTCATGTCGTTGCCGATGCCGGTGACCTTGGTCAGCACGTCGGGGCCGTTGCCGATCAGTGTGGCGCCCTTGACCGCGGGACCGATCTTGCCGTCTTCCACCAGGTAGGCTTCGGTGCAGGAGAAGGTGAACTTGCCGCTGGTGATGTCCACCTGGCCGCCGCCGAAGTTCACGGCATAGAGCCCGCGCTTCATGGAGCGCAGCAGTTCCTCGGGCTCGCGGTCGCCGGCCAACATCACCGTGTTGGTCATGCGCGGCATGGGGATGTGGGCGTAGGACTGCCGGCGGCCATTGCCGGTGGCCTGCATGCCCATGAGGCGTGCGTTCTGGCGGTCCTGCATGTAGCCGGTGAGGATGCCGTCTTCGATCAGCACGGTGCGCTGGCTGGGCGTGCCCTCGTCGTCCACGGTGAGCGAGCCGCGGCGGTCGGCGATGGTGCCGTCGTCCACCACCGTGACGCCGGGCGCGGCCACGCGCTGGCCCATCAGGCCGGCAAAGGCGCTGGTCTTTTTGCGGTTGAAGTCGCCCTCAAGCCCGTGGCCAATGGCCTCGTGCAGCAGGATTCCGGGCCAGCCGGGGCCGAGCAGCACCGGCATCTCCCCGGCGGGTGCGTCGACCGAACCCAGATTGACCTCGGCCTGGCGGATTGCCTCGGCGACGCTGGCCTGCCAGTGGGCAGGCTCGATCAGGCTTTCATAGGCGAAGCGTCCGCCGCTGCCGTGGCTGCCGCTTTCCATGCGGCCGTTCTCTTCCATGACCACCGAGACATTGAGGCGGACCAGTGGCCGGATGTCGGCCCGACGCTCCCCGTCGGGGCGGATGATCTGCACTGCCTGCCAGCTGCCTGCCAGCGACACCGAAACCTGCCGCACCCGCGGGTCGCGTGCCCGGGCGTAGGCATCGATCTCTTCCAGCAGCTTCACCTTGTGCTCGAAGGGCAGCGCCGAGATGGGGTTGTCGTCGCTGTAGAGCCGGGCGTTGGTGCCGGCGGGCGCCAGATCCAGGCTGCCGCCGCGGCCGCGATGCACCGCGGCCACCGCCTCGGCTGCGCGGCCCACCGCCTCTTCGCTCAACTCGCTGGAATGGGCGTAGCCGGCGGCCTCGCCGGACACCGAGCGCAGGCCGAAGCCCTGGGCGGCGTCGAAGGAC
This sequence comes from Aquibaculum sediminis, assembly GCF_040712085.1. NCBI lineage: Bacteria > Pseudomonadati > Pseudomonadota > Alphaproteobacteria > Rhodospirillales > Rhodovibrionaceae > Aquibaculum > Aquibaculum sediminis. The sequence continues at coordinate 10,588 of NZ_JBFCVK010000012.1, read as the reverse complement.
GCACTCTTCAGTCGCCCGTCATCCCAGCCCAGCGCCTCCGACTGGCGATACTCCAGGAAGATCTCGCCATCGTCGGCGCCGCGCAGCGCGTCGGCCACCTGTTGTTCCAGGCGGCTGCGCTCCAGTCCGCTGCGGGAGAAGAAGAGCGAATCGGTTTCGGTGAGCAATGACATCAGGCTGTGGTCTCCGGCGATGCGTGGCGGGTTTGCCCCTGATATAGAGATTGACGGCGGCTTTATCGACCACCCCTGCCGGTCGAGCCGTCCAAAAGGGGGAGATCATGCGCCAGAGCCTGCACGTTCCGGACCATCCGCAACGCCGGCTGCTGTCCGACGAGGTCCATGCCCGTCCCTATATGCGCCTGCGGCCGCCGGAGCGGGCGAGCCACCTGGCGCTCTACACCGGCGAGGACGGCGTGGAGGCCGAGCGCAGCTTGCTGGCGGCCTTCTGCGAGGCGCGCGACGCGCCGCCCCCGGCCCCCGATGCCAATTTCCACCTGGTCGAGCTCGACGGCTTTCGCCTGCGCTGGGAGCGCCATACCGAATTCTCCACCTACGGCTTCTTCGTCGCCGGGGACTCGCAGGCGGGGTGGCAGGACAAGTCTGCGCAAGCGCCCTTCGCACACACCGCCATTGAGCGCGTGCCGGAGGAGTGGCTGCAGCGTCTGCCCGGTCGGGTGCTGGCCGCGGTTCATCTGGAGCTGCGCCCGTCCGACGGGCAGGAGCTCGACCCCGAGGGCGTGGGGGTGCTGCTGGGCAGCGACACCTTTTCAGGCTCTATGGTGGCGGGCGGGGCGGCCGAGGTCTGGATGAACTTCACGATCAACGAGGACGGATTCGGGCGCGTCCTGGTGCTCGACCGCCATCTGGGTGCCCGGCAGGCGGGCCGCCTGGCGCAGCGGCTGTTCGAGATCGAGACCTATCGCATGATGGCCCTGCTGGCCCTGCCGCTGGCGCGCCAGCATGGGGGCGAGCTGACGCGAATCGGGTCGCGCCTGGCCGAGGTGACACAGGCCTTGGCAAAACCCTCCGATTCGCTGCTGCCCGATAAGGATGCGCCGCCCGGTGTGGACAGCGAGCGCGAATTGCTGGATCGCCTGACCCTGATCGCGGCCGAGACCGAGCAGATTGCAGCCGCCACCGCCTATCGCTTCGGCGCCGCCCGAGCCTACCAGGCGCTGGTCGAGCGACGGATCGCCGAACTGCGCGAGGAACGCATCGAGGGTCAGCAGACCATCGGTGAGTTCATGGACCGTCGCCTGTCCCCGGCAATGCGCACCTGCCGAGCGGTGGCCGAACGGCTGGAAAGCCTGTCCCGGCAGGTGGCGCGCACCGGCCAACTGCTGCGCACACGCGTCGACGTGCAACTGGAGGCCCAGAATCGCGATCTTTTGGGCTCCATGGACCGTCGGGCACGGCTGCAGCTCGCCTTGCAGGAAACGGTAGAAGGCCTGTCGGTGGCGGCCATCACCTACTACGCCATCGGTTTGCTTGCCTATGCCATCAAGTCCGCCGAGGACCTGGGCATCTCCCTGCCGGTGGAGGTCACGCCCGGCCTGGCCATTCCCCTGGTCGCGGGCGCGGTCTGGCTCGCCATGCGTCGGGTGCGCCGCCGCCTGGCGCGCTGGGTGCGGGAGTGATCGGCGATCTTGGCAGCAGCAGTGCGGCACAAGGTCGCATGAGCCGACACAGGGTGCTGCTTGGCGTTATAATTGCGGCGAAGGCTTCAGGCGGCGGGCATTGCGTCAGGCGCGACGTCGTGCCGCTTGAGGGGCAATAGCGCTTCGGCTAGGTTGCGCGCCGACAAAGGCGGGGGCCGTCCGTTCCCACTAGGGGGGCGAACGGTCGGAAGGGATGACTGCCGAGAGGGCTCGGTGCGGTGTCCTGTCCGGCAAAGGAGAGACGGGAAAAGGATGATGAGGCTGATGTCACGCCTGGGCGCCGCTTTGGTCGCCCTCGTATCGGCGGTTAGCGCCGCCCCGGTCCTGGCTCAAGAGATTATCGGCGAGCCGCGGAACTGGGGGCTGGGCTTCCAGCCGTCGGTCACGCCGATCAAGGATCAGATGCATGATTTCCACAATCTGCTGCTGATCATCATTACCGCCATCACGTTGTTTGTGCTGGCGCTCTTGGTCTTTGTGATCCTGCGATTCCGCGAGGATGCCAACAAGACGCCCTCCAAGACCACGCACAACACGCTGATCGAGATCGTCTGGACCACCGTTCCGGTGCTGATCCTCGTAATCATCGCCGTGCCCTCGTTCCGGCTGCTCTACGCCTCCGACCGTGTGCCGGAGTCCGCGATCACCATCAAGGCGACCGGGATGCAGTGGTACTGGAACTATGAGTACGATCACCCGGACCAGGGAACGTTCCAGTTCGACTCCTTCATGCTGACCGACGAAGAGGCGGCTGAGGCCGGCCTGCCGCGCCTGCTGGGTGTGGATCAGGAGATCGTGGTCCCGACGGACACCAACATCCGCGTGGTGGTAACCGCCGGCGACGTGCTGCACTCCTTTGCCGTACCGTCCTTCGGCGTGAAGGTCGATGCTGTCCCCGGGCGCCTCAACGAGATCTGGTTTAATGTGAACACCCCGGGCCTCTACTTCGGCCAGTGCTCCGAACTCTGCGGCACCGGTCACGCCTACATGCCGATCCAGGTGCGCGCGGTTCCGCGCGACGAATATGACGCCTGGCTCGACGAGATGGCTGAGCAGTATGCAGAAGCCCCCGCAACGGCTCCGGCGCGCGCGACCCAGCTCGCCGACGCCCGCTCGGCCCAGTGATTTTCGCCGGAGGATAAACGACGATGGCGACCGCCTCGCACGCACACGACGACCACCACGACCACAAGCCCGGCTTCATTGCCCGCTGGTTCTTTTCCACGAACCACAAGGACATCGGGACTCTCTATCTGATCTTCGCCGTCATCGCCGGTTTGATCGGCGGCCTCTTCTCCGTGATCATGCGCATGGAGCTGCAGGATCCGGGCGTCCAGTTCCTGACCAGCGCCGGCGATCCCGACGGCCATCTCTGGAACGTCATCGTCACCGCGCACGGCCTGATCATGGTCTTCTTCGTGGTCATGCCGGCCTTGATCGGCGGCTTCGGCAACTGGTTCGTGCCGCTGATGATCGGCGCGCCGGACATGGCCTTCCCGCGGATGAACAACATCTCCTTCTGGCTGCTGGTGCCGGCTTTTCTGCTGCTGCTGGCCTCGCCTTTCGTGGGCGGAGGCGCCGGGACGGGCTGGACGATCTACCCACCACTGTCAGCCGATCTCGGGCACCCCGGGGCCTCGGTGGACATGGCCATCTTTGCGCTGCATCTGGCAGGCGCCTCCTCGATCCTGGGCGCGATCAACTTCATCACCACCATCTTCAACATGCGCGCCCCGGGCATGACGCTGCACAAGATGCCGCTGTTCGTCTGGGCGATGCTGGTGACGGCCTTCCTGCTGCTGCTGGCGGTGCCGGTGCTCGGTGGTGCCATCACCATGCTGCTGACCGACCGCAATTTCGGCACAGCCTTCTTCGATCCGGCCGGCGGCGGTGACCCGATCCTGTTCCAGCACCTCTTCTGGTTCTTCGGTCACCCCGAGGTCTACATCATGATCCTGCCGGCTTTCGGCATCGTGAGCCACGTGGTCTCGACCTTCTCCAAGAAGCCGGTCTTCGGCTACTTGGGCATGGCCTACGCCATGGTGGCCATCGGTGCCGTCGGCTTCATCGTCTGGGCGCATCACATGTTCACCGTCGGACTCGACGTGAACACCCGGGCCTACTTCACCGCCGCAACCCTGATCATCGCGGTGCCCACGGGCATCAAGATCTTCAGCTGGATTGCGACCATGTGGGGCGGCTCGATTCAGTTCAAGACGCCGATGCTCTGGGCGATGGGCTTCATCTTCCTCTTCACCATCGGCGGTGTGACCGGCGTGGTGCTGGCCAATGCCGGCATCGATATCGCGCTGCACGACACCTACTATGTCGTGGCCCACTTTCACTACGTGCTCAGCCTGGGCGCGGTCTTCGGCATCTTCTGTGCCATGTACTACTGGATGGGCAAGATGAGCGGCCGGACCTATCCCGAGTGGGCCGGTAAGCTCCACTTCTGGACCACCTTCATCGGCGTGAACCTGACCTTCTTCCCGCAGCACTTCCTGGGTCTACAGGGCATGCCGCGCCGCTACATCGACTACCCCGATGCCTATCAGGGCTGGAACCTGGTGTCCTCCCTGGGTGCCTACCTGTCATTCGCCTCGACGCTCTTCTTCGTCGGGATGACGATCTGGGTGCTCACCTCGGGCCGTCGGGTGGCCGACAACTACTGGGGTGAGGGCGCGACGACACTGGAGTGGACCGTCTCCTCCCCGCCGCCGTTCCACACCTTCGACAAGCTGCCGCAGATCAAGTGATCCGCGCGCAGTGAGACAGCGGGCGGGCCCTAGCCTTTCGGTCAGGGTCCGCCCCTCGTTACCGAGGCCGGTGACGAAGCACCATTGGGATCAGGAGAGTCAGGTTTGAGCGACGCGACCCTCGACAGGGCCACAGAGACGCAAGAACAGCTGCGCGACTTTATCGCGCTGCTCAAGCCGCGTGTTATGTCCCTGGTCGTCTTCACGGGCCTGGCCGGCCTGCTCGTCGCGCCGGGCAACCTGCATCCCTTCCTGGCGGCCGTGGCCGTGCTGTGCATCGCGGTGGCCGCCGGTGGCGCCGGCGCCATCAACATGTGGTACGACCGGGACATCGACGCGGTCATGGCTCGCACGCGGGCCCGGCCCATCGTTCAGGGACGCGTGGCGCCCGAAGAGGCCCTGGCTTTCGGCGTGGTGCTGTCGTTCTTCTCCGTCATGGTGATGGGTCTGGCGCTGAACTGGACCGCCGCGGCGCTGCTGGCGCTGGCCAATCTCTTCTACGTCTTCGTCTATACCATCTGGCTGAAGCGCCGCACGCCGCAGAACATCGTCATCGGCGGGGCGGCCGGGGCTTTCCCGCCCATGATCGGCTGGGCCGCGGTGACCGGCGGCGTGTCGATCGAGTCGCTGCTGCTTTTCGCCCTGATCTTCTTCTGGACGCCGCCGCACTTCTGGGCACTGGCTCTCTACCGCAGCGGCGACTATGCCCGCGCGGGCGTGCCGATGCTCCCGGTGGTGGCCGGGGAGGGTGCCACCAAGCGGCAGATCCTGCTCTACAGCCTGCTGCTGCTGCCCCTGGCGCCGGCGCCGGCGCTGCTGGGCACCGCCGGGCTGGTCTATGGCGCCACCGCTCTTGTTCTGGGTCTGCTCTTCCTCGCCGGCGCACTGGCCGTTGTGCGTGCGCCGAGCGGTGCGGATACCGACCGGGCGGCGAAGCGGCTTTTTGCTTTCTCGATTCTCTACCTTTTCCTCCTCTTCGCCTTGCTGATCGTTGATCGCGGTGAAGGGCTGATCGGGGGGCTTGGTCTTGCCTGAGATCAGGGATCCCAATGACCGCCGTCGCAGACCGGGCAGTTCCGATGTGCACCGCGCCAAGCGCCGCAAGAATCTTGCCCTGCTTTTCGCGCTGCTCACTTTTATCGTGCTGGTCTTCTTCGTCACCATCATCCGTATGGGAGGGTGAAGCAGATGTCTGAGTCCGACCGTCGCACATCTCATACGGATCGGCGCAACGGCCGCCTCGTGCTGGTACTCTGCAGCATTGTGGTGGGCATGGTGGGCCTGACCTTCGCCGCTGTGCCGCTCTACGATCTCTTCTGCCGCGTGACCGGCTATGGCGGCACCACGCAGGTCGCCGAGCGCGCGCCCGATGCGGCCAATGCCGAAACCATCAAGGTGCGCTTCAACGCGGACGTGAACCGGCGCCTGCCCTGGTCGTTCAAGCCGGAGCAGCGAGAGATGGTGGTGCGGATCGGTGAGCCGAACCTGACCGTCTATCATGCCGAGAACCAGGCCTCGCGGCCGACCGTGGGGACCGCGATCTATAACGTGACGCCCTTCAAGGCGGGTCCCTATTTCCACAAGGTGCAATGCTTCTGCTTCGATGAGCAGAAGCTGGAAGGTGGCGAATCCGTGGAAATGGGGGTCAGCTTCTATATCGACCCGGCGATCCTCGAGGATCCCGAGTTCGAGGATATGCACACCATCACCCTGTCCTATACCTTCTTTCGCGACCTTGACGATTGGGACGCGGAGGAGGCAGAGGAGCAGGTGAGCCACCTAGTGCCGATGTCAAACAGCTTGACGCAGGAGCAGTGAGCGGCTCGCGGGCCGCACCCTGGGGGAAGAAGAGAACATGAGCGATACACACGCCAAGCCTGAGCATCCCTATCATCTGGTCGATCCCAGCCCCTGGCCGCTGATCGGCGCCCTTTCCGCAGGAGTCCTGGCCACCGGCATGGTGATTTTCATGCACGATGGCGGAAGCTGGCTCCTGGGCCTCGGCATCCTCATGGTGATCTTCACCATGTTCGGTTGGTGGCGCCAGGTGGTGCGCGAAGCCACGGTGCAGGGGCATCACACCCCGATCGTGCAGCTCGGTCTGCGTTACGGCATGCTGCTGTTCATCGTCTCGGAGGTGATGTTCTTTGCCGCCTTCTTCTGGGCCTACTTCGACGCCGCGCTCTTCTTCGGGGAGGCGCAGCAGGTGGAGCGGGTCGCGGCGACCGGCGGGGTTTGGCCGCCGGAAGGCGTGATCACTTTCGATCCCTTCGATCTGCCCTTCCTCAACACCCTGATCCTGCTGCTGTCGGGCTGCACCGTGACCTGGGCGCACCACGCCCTGCGTGAGGGCGACCGCAAGGGCACGCTGCAGGGCCTGGGCCTGACGGTGCTGCTGGGCGTGCTCTTTACCTCGCTGCAGGCCTATGAGTATTCCCATGCCGCCTTCGGGTTCCGCGACGGCATCTACTCCTCGACCTTCTACATGGCGACCGGTTTCCACGGCTTCCATGTGCTGGTCGGCACCATCTTCCTGGCGGTCTGCTGGTTCCGCGCCTACGCCGGCCACTTCAAGCCGAACCACCACTTCGGTTTCGAGGCCGCGGCCTGGTACTGGCACTTCGTGGACGTGGTCTGGCTCTTCCTCTTCGTCTCCATCTACTGGTGGGGTGCCGGGGCCGTTACAGTCTGATCCCAAGTCTCTCTCTTCGCCTTTGGTCTTGACCTCAGGCGGAGAGCCAACTTCCCGACTCGCAACAGCGCGCCCGTGACCCGCGGCGCGCTGTTGTCCATTCCGGCTGCGACAACCCGCCCCTTGCCCGGCTGGCGGGCAATCCTTCAGGGTGCGCGTTGACCATGACTACTTCATCTCATCATGCCGGCGTGTCGCCTCTGGCCGCCGGACTCAGCTGCCGTTGCCCGCGCTGCGGGCAGGGGCGGCTTTTCGATGGCTTCCTGACTGTGCAGGACCACTGCGAACGCTGTGGTCTGGACCTGAAAAGCGCCGACAGCGGCGACGGACCGGCCGTTTTCCTCATCTTCATTCTGGGCTTTCTGGTCGTGCCGTCGGCGCTGCTGCTGGAATCCTGGGTCTCGCCGCCGCTTTGGGCGCATGCGCTGCTCTGGGGCGTGGTCATCCTGGGTGGCGCCATTGCCATGCTGCGCCCCTTCAAGGCGACGATGATCGCCCTGCAGTACCGCCACAAGGCCAGCGACAGCGGCAGCACCCGCTACGACCCCTGATCTGGGAGCTGTGATGTCCTATCGTCCGCGTTTCTGGCCCACGGTGATCATGCTCCCGGCCCTGGCGATTCTGCTCGCCCTGGGCTCCTGGCAGTTGGATCGGCGGGAGTGGAAGCACGAACTGATCGCGGACTTGGCGACCCAGCAGGCCGAACCGCCCGTGCCGCTCCCGGAACGTATCGATCCCGACGCGCTGGAGTTCCGCCGCCTCGCGCTCAGTGGCACGCTGCTGCACGAGCGGGAGCTCTATTGGGCCTCGCGCACGCTCGACGGCGTGAACGGCTATCACCTGGTCACGCCGCTGCGCCTGGAGGATGGCCGGGAGATCCTTCTGGATCGCGGCTGGCTGTCTGAAGCGGATCTGGATCCCGCCGGCCGCCGTGCAGCCCAGCCGGAAGGCCCGCTAGAGCTCGTGGCGACGGCGCGCAGCGGCGGTTGGGGCGGCCCGGTGTGGGCGGCCTGGCTGCGTCCGGTCAACGACCCGGCCGGCAATCGCTGGCTCTGGCCGGACCTGGAGGCGATGGCGGCCGCCGCTGGTCTGATTCAGCCCGTCACCGAAGTCTACGCCGTGGTCGAGCCCGGCGAACTGCCGGCGCCGCCGCAGGCCCGTCCCGCGGAGCCGGAACTGCGGGACAATCACCTGCAGTACGCGCTTTTCTGGTTCACCATGGCTGCGTCCCTGCTGGTCATTTATGTTCTGTTCCATCGCCGACCGCGCGGTGGGCGCACTCCTGAATGAGCTTCATCACCTCCAGGGGCTTGGCCTTGATCATGTTGAGCTCGATGTCGTAGCGCTCCCCATCGGTGCGCTGGATGCGAATGCCGCGGCTGAGCAGCCGGCGCTTGATGGTGGCCTCCTGCACATCCTCCCAGGCGATGCCGTCGGGCCCCCTGCGCCGATCGACCAGCCCGTCCTCGGCAATGATCAGTACCGGACCCTTGATGCGCATTTCAGCGCCCACCATCCACATGGCCAGGCCGGGAATGATGAGCAGGATGAAGATGCCCCCCAATTCGCCTTCCAGGCCGTTCTGGGCGATCCGAGCGAAGCCCAGCATCATCAGTACCGCCAGCATGATCATGAAAGACCAGCTCTTGGTCCGGTCGAAGGAAAAGGTGGCAACAGGCTTGTCGAGGCGGGGTTTCATTGCGGCTCCGGGTTGACCATGCTGTAGACCGCGATTGCGGTTTGATCGCGGCGCAAAAGCGAGGATGAACTCAAGACCATGTCCGCCTATCAGCTTCTACAGCAACGCTTCAAGCGAATTGGGACACTCGCCGGTGCACAATCGATGCTGCACTGGGACATGGCCGCCATGATGCCGTCGGGCGGCAGTGGTGCCCGCGCGGAGCAACTCGCAGCTCTGGAGGTGCTTCAGCACGAGTTGCTGACCGCGCCCGAGACCGGCGATTTGCTGGAGCAGGCGCAGCAGGAGCCGCTGGACGAATGGCAGGCAGCCAATCTGGGCGAGATGATCCGCAGCCATCGCAGCGCCACCGCCGTTCCACCGGAGCTGGTGGAAGCCCTGACCAAGGCCTGCCGCCGCTGCGAAATGCTCTGGCGCGAGGCCCGGAAGAACGACGACTTTGCCGCTGTCCGTCCCGCCCTGGCCGAGGTGATCGCCCGCGTGCGCGAAAGTGCGGCGGCGCGCGGCGAGGCCCTGGGCCTGACGCCCTATGACGCCCTGCTGGAGCAGTATCAGCCGGGTCTGCGGGCTGCGCGCGTGGACGAACTCTTCGCGCCGCTGCGCGCGGCGTTGCCGGAACTGATCGAGGGTGCCCTGGCTGCACAGACGGCGCGTCCCACGCCATTGGTGCCGCAAGGGCCTTTCCCGCAAGCGGCGCAGGAGGCGCTGGCGCGGCAGTTGATGGAGCGGCTGGGCTTCCCCTTCGATCAGGGGCGGCTCGACACCTCCTTGCATCCCTTTTCCGGCGGGACCCCCGACGACCTGCGCATCACGACCCGCTGGGACGAGGCGGACTACAGCTCCGCGATCATGGGGGTGCTGCACGAGACGGGACACGCGCTCTACGAGGCCGGACTGCCCCGGGACTGGCGGCTGCAGCCGGTGGGCGAAGCGCGGGGCATGGCGGTGCACGAAAGCCAGTCGCTGTTGGTCGAGATGCAGGCCTGCCGCGGCCGCGCCTTCCTGACCTTCTTGGCGCCTCTGCTGGCGCAGTATTTCGGCGCGGACCCCGCCTGGGACCCCGAGAACCTCTATCGCCTGGCGACCCGGGTGGAGCGGGATTTCATCCGCGTGGATGCCGATGAGGTGAGCTATCCGGCGCATGTGCTGCTGCGCTACGAACTCGAGCCGGCGCTGCTGTCGGGCGATCTGCCGCTTGCCGACCTGCCGGGTGCCTGGCGGGAGCAGGCCAGGGCTCTGATCGGTGCCGTGCCGCCGGACGATCGTCTTGGCTGCCTGCAGGACATCCATTGGTACGATGGCGCCTTCGGCTATTTCCCCACCTACACCCTGGGCGCCATGACCGCAGCCCAGCTGTATCGGGCTGCCGTGGAAAAGGATTCGGAGATTCCCGAGGCGCTGGGTCGGGGTGACTTCACACCGCTGATCGCCTGGGTGCGGCGCGAGATCCACGCCCGGGCATCGCTGCTGGGATGGGAGGATCTGGTCGAAACGGCAACCGGCCGCCCGCTCGACCCGGAGATCTACCTGGCGCACCTGCGCACGCGCTACCTGGACTGACCTCAGAGCGGGTCGCGTTTAATTGGAATCGCTATGCGATCCAATGATACGCGTGAATCCGCTCTACACCTTAGAAATCAGACCGGATTCACGCATTTAATCTGAACCCGAGGTGGTTCAGGTTAAATGCGATCCGGTCTAGTGTCCTGGTTCAGAAGTTCTAATCATTGATTGGCTTGCTCTGGGCAGTTTCGCAGGCAGAAGCGCTCGATGGAAGCGAG
>NZ_JBFCVK010000011.1:0-140459 GCF_040712085.1 Aquibaculum sediminis | reverse complement strand
TCCGCCGACGACATCCTCGCTTCCATCGAGCGCTTCTGCCTGCGAAACTGCCCAGAGCAAGCCAATCAATGATTAGAACTTCTGAACCAGGACACTAGAGCAGATCGACTCAAATCGGGTTCGCGAAGCGACCCGGTTTGAGTCGTGAATCTGCTCTACACCTTTGATTCAGAGCGGATTCACGCGTTTGTTCTGAACGCTGCGCGTTACAGATCAAACGCGATCCGCTCTAGAGCCGCTCGTCTCTACCTTTGACCGGATTCACGCATTTAACTGTGCGGCCGCTCGCTCCTAGGATCGTAGAGCGGCTTGACGTTGGCCTCGGCCGCGAACAGCTCCCCGGCGATCTCGATGGTGTAGTCGGCCTGGGACAGCGCCGGCAGCGAGGTATCGGGCGGCACGCTGACATAGCCGAGGCCGATGGCGGCCCGCAGATGGTGCCCGTAGTTGCCCGAGGTCAGGCGCCCCACAATCTCGCCATCCCGCCGGATCGGCTCATCGTGGTAGAGCAGCGGCGCGGGATCGCGGAGCTTGAACTGCAGCAGGCGCCGTTGCAGCCCTGCCTCGCGCTTGCGCAGCACGGCTTCGCGGCCGATGAAATCGCCGAACTTCGACGGCGTCTTGTCGACCTTCACCGCGAAGCCCAGGCCGGCCTCCAGCACGTGATCCTCATCGGTCACATCATGTCCGAAGTGCCGGAAAGCCTTCTCGATCCGGCAGGAATCCAGGGCGTGCATGCCGCAGAGCTTCAGCCCGAACCCCTCCCCGGCCTCCATCAAGGCTTCGAAGGCACTGCGGGCCATTTCGCTGGGCACATAGAGCTCCCAGCCCAGTTCGCCGACGTAGGTGATGCGATGTGCGCGGGCCAGCACAGAGCCCAGTTCGATGGTTTGCGCGGTGGCGAAGGGGAAGGCCTCGTTGCCCAGGTCCTGGTCGGTCACGGTCTGGAGCAGCGCCCGGGACTGCGGACCCATGAGGCTCAGGACCGCCTCGCTTCCGGTCACGTCGACGACGGCGCAGCGCGCCTCCTCTGGAATCTGCCGCTGCAGCCAGGCCAGATCCCGGATGCCCGAAGCGGCAGCGGTCACGGCCAGATAGGAGGTTTCGCTGAGGCGGGTCACGGTCAAATCCGCCTCGATGCCGCCGTGGCGATTGAGCCACTGGGTGTAGACCACCCGCCCCGGCTCCACAGCCACGTCGTTGGCGCAGACGCGCTGCAGCACCGCTTTGGCATCGGCCCCCTCGACGCGGAACTTGGTGAAGGAGCTCATGTCGAAGAGGCCGACCGTTTCGCGCACGGCGCGGTGCTCCGCAGCGGCGTGTTCGAACCAGTTCTGCCGCTGCCAGCTGTAGCGGTAGACCGGTTCCACGCCGTCGGGCGCAAACCAGTTGGCCCGCTCCCACCCTGCCGTTTCGCCGAAGCAGGCGCCACGAGCCGCCAGGGCATCGTGCAGCGGCGTGCGGCGGATGCCGCGGGCAGTGGCAAACTGCCGATAGGGAAAGTGGTCGGCGTAAAGCAGTCCCAGGGTCTCGGAGACGCGGGCCTCCAGGTAGCGGCGGTTGTTCTGCACCGGGTGTAGGCGGCGGATGTCCACGTCCCAGAGATCAAACGGCGGCTCGCCGCCATCCATCCACTCCGCCAAGGCCTTGCCCGCGCCGCCGGCCGACTGGATGCCGATGGAGTTGAAGCCGCAAGCCAGGAAGAAGTTGCGCAGGAAGGGCGCCTCCCCCAGCAGGTAGCGGCCGTCGGGCGTGAAGCTTTCGGGACCGTTGAAGAAGGTGCGAATGCCGGCCTCGGCCAGGATCGGCAGGCGCTCGACGGCGCGCTCCAGAATTGGCTCGAAGTGCGCGAAATCCTCGGGCAATTCGTCGAAGCAGAAGTCCTCGGGGATGCCCTGCCCGCCCCAGGGCTTGGCCTGGGGTTCGAAGCAGCCGAGCACGATCTTGCCAGCATCCTCCTTGTAGTAGGCGCACTCGTCGGGCACGCGCAGCACCGGGAGGTCGCGCGGCAAGTCGGGAATGGCGTCGGTGACGATGTAGAAGTGCTCGCAGGCGTGCAGCGGTACATCGACGCCGGCCATGCGGCCGATCTCCCGCCCCCACATGCCGCCGCAGTTCACCACGAAATCGGCCGCGATCTCGCCCTTGTCCGTTGCGACGCCGGTGACGCGCCCGTCGCTGCGGTGCACGGCCGTCACCTTGGTGTTTTCGAAGATCGCGACGCCGCCGGCCCGCGCGCCCTTGGCCAGGGCAAGCGCGATGTTCGCCGGATCGGCCTGGCCGTCCTTGGGCAGGAAGGCACCACCGTGGATGTCCGCTCCGGCAAGCAGGGGATAGACTTCGCGCACGTCGCTCGGTGTCAGGACCTGCACATCGAGGCCGAAGGTCTTCGCCGTGGAGGCCGAGCGCTTGAGTTCCTCGAGCCGCTCCCCGGTCAGGGCAACCGCAAGGGACCCATTCTGCCGAAAGCCCGTGTCCAGCCCCACCTCATCGCCAAGCCGCGCGTAGAGTTCGGCGGAGTACTTGGCGAGGCGCGTCAGGTTCAAGGTCGAGCGCAGCTGTCCGATCAGCCCTGCCGCATGCCAGGTGGTGCCACTAGTGAGCTGCTTGCGCTCCAGCAGAACCACGTCCTTCCAGCCAAGCTGAGCCAAATGATAGGCGACGGAACAGCCGACAACGCCCCCGCCGATGATCACGGCACGGGCCTGGCTCGGAAGCACAGACATGCAGAGAGTCCTTCAGAAGGAACCACAGGCTGGCCGCGTTCCGCGGGGGAGCGCCAGCCGGCCCGTCAGAGATGAGGGCCGGAGGCCCGGCTTACAGCGCGAAGGAGGTGCCGCAGCCGCAGGACGCGGTGGCGTTGGGATTCTCGATGCGGAAGTAGGCGCCCATGAGATCGTCCACGAAGTCGACCTGGGAGCCGCCGAGCAGGTCGAGCGACACTTCGTCGATCACCACCTTCGCGCCATCCCGTTCGAACACCCGATCCTCTTCGGTGGCCGTCGAATCGAAGGCGAAATCGTACTTGAAGCCCGAGCAGCCTCCGCCCGAGACCGTGATGCGCAGCATGGTATCGGGATTGTCCTCCTGCGCCGCGAGGAACGCGATGCGTTTGGCGGCACTCTCGCTCAAGGTCAGTTCCGGTGCCTGGGTAATCGTGCTCATACCACTCCTCTTCCGCCGTAGCAGGGCGAACGGTCATTGTCCTACCAATGTAAGGACCCTGACCGGTGAGGGGAAGGGGCAGCGCGCAGACTGCCTGCGAGCATCACCGGAGCCTGCGTGGCTGGAGCGGTCCTGGGCGACAGTGCTAGACTGCGGCCACTCCTTCTCCTGCAGCGGACTCCCCGATGAAAATCGCTTCCTGGAACGTCAACTCCATCAAGGTGCGTTTGCCCAATCTGCTGCGTTGGCTCGAGAGTTTCGCACCGGATGTGGTCATGCTGCAGGAAACCAAGTGCATGGCAGACGCCTTTCCGACCATGGAGTTGGAGGCTGCTGGTTATCACAGCGCCGTGGTCGGCCAGAAGAGCTACAATGGCGTGGCCCTGCTCTCGCGCAACCCGCTGGAAAACGTGCAAGAGGGCCTCCCGGGCGACGCGGAGGACAGCCAGGCCCGCTATCTGGAGGCCACCACCGCCGGCTTGCGGGTCGCTTCCATCTACCTGCCGAACGGCAATCCGGTGCCCGGCGCGAAATTCGACTACAAGCTTGCCTGGATGGCGCGCCTGCGCGCGCAGGCGGCCGCATTGGCCGCACAGGAGGTGCCGGTTGTGCTCGGCGGCGACTGGAACGTCATCCCCCAGCCCGTAGACTGTCACGAACCGGCGGCCTGGGAAGGTGATGCCCTCTTCCGGCCGGAAAGCCGCGCCGCCTTCCGGCGGATCGTCAATCTGGGCTTCACCGAAGCCTTCCGGGCGCTGCATCCCGATGCGACCCACGCCTACACCTTCTGGGACTATCAAGCGGGCGCCTGGCAAAGGGACAATGGCATCCGCATTGACCATCTGCTGTTGTCGCCGCAGGCGGCAGATCGTCTGGAGGAGTCCGGCATCGACCGGGACCCGCGCGGCTGGGAAAAGGCTTCGGATCACACGCCGGTCTGGTGCCGGCTGCGCGATCCTGCATGAGAGCGATGACCAGACCACAACGTCGGCCGCGGGCCTGACCCATGGCCTTCCTGCCGCTGTTCGACCGCAACCCCCGGATCTTCCTCGCCTACCCCTGGGTGACCTGGGGGATGATGGCCGTCTGCATCTATGTGTTCATTCAGCAGACCGGCGCCGGGCAAGCGGCCTACATGGAAGGCATCTTCGGCTACGGCCTGATCCCCGCGGTGCTGAGCGGCGAGGCACGCCTGACCCCCGAACTGACGGGGGTTCCTTCTCTCTTCACGCTGGTCACCTACCAGTTCCTGCACGGCAGCTGGATGCACCTGATCGGCAACATGCTGTTCCTCTTCGTCTTCGGCGACAATGTCGAAGACGCCATGGGGCACCTGCGATTCCTTGCCTTCTACCTCATCTGCGGCGTGGCGGCGGCACTGGTGCACTTTGTTGCCTTTCCCGGTTCGACCGTGCCCGTGGTGGGCGCGAGTGGCGCGGTTTCGGGGGTTCTGGGGGCCTATCTGTTGC
This sequence comes from Aquibaculum sediminis, assembly GCF_040712085.1. Classification (NCBI taxonomy): domain Bacteria; kingdom Pseudomonadati; phylum Pseudomonadota; class Alphaproteobacteria; order Rhodospirillales; family Rhodovibrionaceae; genus Aquibaculum; species Aquibaculum sediminis. The sequence goes on along the minus strand of NZ_JBFCVK010000011.1, from coordinate 135,825 downwards.
TCCACCCTCGCGCCAAGGTGCTGGTACCAATCATCATCATTCCGCTCTTCCTGCCGGCCTGGCTGCTGCTGATCTTCTGGTTCGGCTTTCAGGTGATCGGCGCACAGGATGGGCCGGAAGCCGACGGCATCGCCTGGTGGGCGCACATCGGCGGCTTCCTGGCCGGCATGGTGCTGGTGATCTTCTTCCGGCGGCGCACCGTTCCTCTGTTCGGCTCAGGGGAACCGCCCAAGGGCCTGCGCCTGCGCAGCGCTGCGGAGCGAAACCGGGCCGGTCAGTCAAGAAACCGCAAAACCAAAAAACGTCCCTGGGGATAATCCGTGAAACCGTTACCTGAGACCGCCGACCTCATCGTCATTGGCGCCGGCGCTGCCGGCCTGGCCGCAGCGGCACGTGCCCGCAGCCTGGGGCTGGGCACCCTGCTGCTGGAGGCCGGGCCGCGCATCGGCGGCCGCTGCCACACCGATCAGGACAGCCTGGGCCTGCCCTGGGACCGCGGCGCGCACTGGATGCACCAGGCACTAAGCAATCCTTTCGTGCAGCATGCCCGGGCGCGCGGCCGCGCCTGGTCCGACAGCCCGCGGAAGGTGCGCCACTGGCTGGCGGACGAGGGGCACTGGGCCACGCAGGCCGAGCAGCAGGAGATCGATGCCTATGTCGACTCCTGCTACGCCGCGGTCGAAATCGCCGCGACTGCTGGCCGCGAGGCGTCGCTGGCCGAAGTCATGCCGCCGCACCCGCGCTGGCGCGCCTATGCCGAAGGCTGGCTCCAGGCCATGAACGGCGGGGAAGTCGAAGAGGTCTCCATTCAGGACTATGTCCGATTCGAGGAGGATGGCGCCAACTGGCCGCTGCAAGATGGCTACGGCAGTCTCCTGGCCGAACTCCACCGCGACACCGCCGTGGAACTGGACACGCCGGCGGAGCGGGTCGCCTGGTCGGCGCAAGGCGTCACTGTCACCACACCCAGGGGCCGGGTGACGGCAGAGCGCGCCATCCTGGCGCTACCGACACCGGTGCTGCTGCGCGAAGACCTCTTCGAACCGGCCCTCCCGCCCGAAAAGCGCGCCGCTGCCGCCGCGCTGCCGCTTGGTCGGCACGAGAAGCTGGCCTTGCGCTTCGACGAAGCGGCCCTGCCCGAGGAATCGCATTGGTACATCCATCGCGTGGGTCGGGAGCGTGCGGCCCTTAACGGCATCATCCGGCCCTTCGGCCGCCCCATGATCCTGCTGCACCTGGGCGGCAGCCTGCTGCGTCACTGGCAGAAGCCAACGCCGGCCGACACCCTCGAGCCGGTGCTGGATCTCCTGGAAGCGATGCTGGAGCGGCCCTTGCGCCCCCACCTTACGGGCTGGTCGGCCACCAACTGGGGCGATGATCCGCGCTTCGGTGGCAGCTATTCCAGCGCCCGCCCCGGCCATGCAGATGCACGGCAAAGACTGACCGATCCTCTGGCAAACAAGCTCTTCTTCGCCGGAGAGGCCTGCAACATCCCCGCCTTCGGCACCGTCCACGGCGCCCACGCCAGCGGTATCGCGGCGGCCGAAGCCGTCGCGCAAGCCGCCGGTCTTCGGATCAGCCCTTTGCCGGCATGAGGCGCACGCCGGGCCGCAGATTGCGGTAGGTCAGGAGGCTGTGGTCCACGGGGTTGGGTCCGGGGGCCGCGGCGACGATCACGCGCTCAGCCACCGGCTGAAAGTGGGCGCGGAAGTGGACCGAGGATTTCACGGCCACGATGGGCCGCTCCGTCGGCTCGACGCCCAGGTGACGGAACATCTCCATGTCGGCGGCCTGCACCTTCTTCGAGGCCACGGCAATCTGAACGCCGTTCAAGTCCAACAGCGCCATCGGCCCCAGACGCATGCGCGCGCCCTCGTAGAAGGGACCCGTGCAGGTGAAAGCCCCATCACCCAGCCGAAGCACCTTGAAGTCGGCCACCAGCGGCTTGTGGCCCGGCTGGCCGCTTTTCGCGCCCAACTCAAGGCGCACCGTCGAATCTACGCCCGCCATATGCGCCCGCTCGGCACTTTCGCGGTCGATCAGCAGGCCGAGCACTGCACCTTCGGCGCTCTGCTCCACCAGCGCTTCCAGCAGGCCCACGGTATCGCCATCGCCTCCGGCGCCGGGGTTGTCCTGGGTATCGGCCAGGACCACGGGCTTTCCGGGCCGCCGACCGGCAACGGCGCGCGCCTCGCGCACGGCCTCTGCGGCCGGCAGGATGTCCCCGCCGAAGGCAGCCTCCTGCTCGGCCACCATGGCCTGGACCCGATCCGCCGCGCGCTCCACCGCCGCCGCATCGCCGCCATAGGCAACCACGCTCGGCCCGCAGTGATGAATGTCGGCCGGCCCGAAACCGCACGCGAAGGAAAGGCTGGCAAGCCCTTCTTCCGCCTCGATCTCTTCCAACGCGGCGTAGATGGAGGCCGCCGGTTCGATCAGGGTGCAGCCGCTGGTCAGCGGAATAAGGAAGGGGAGCGGGCGATAGGCCTTAGCGCAGCGTCGGCCCTGCAGCAGGCCTGAAAGCAGGACGAAAGCGCGCTCACCGGTCTTCGCCATGTCGACGTGGGGATAGGTACGATAGATGACCAGGCCGTCGGACAGCGCCACCATCTCAGGCGTGACGTTGGCGTGGAGATCCAGGCTGGTGACCACAGGCAGATCGCGCCCCACCGTGGCCCGCACCCGGCGCAGGATCTCGCCCTCCCCGTCCTGGAAATGCTCCGTGACCATGGCGCCGTGCAGGTCGAGATAGACCGCATCGACCCCGCGCAGCCCGGCGAGGTCATCGATTATCTGACCACAGATCCGCTCAAAGGCATCCTCGGTCACATAGGAGGAGGGAGACGCGGCCGCCCAGGTGAGCGGGACAACCTGGTGCCCCGCCGTCCGGGCGGCTTCCGTGAAGCCCGCGATTGGCAAATTCATGCCGGCAACGGCCGCCAGTACCTCCTCGCCCCGGCTGACCGGTGGCCAGCCGCCGCCCTCGGCGAAGGCGGCATAATCCGCCTTGGTGGGCGCAAAGGTGTTGGTTTCGTGCTGGAACCCGCCGACAGCGATCTTCACGCCGCGTCTCCCCCCGTATGGCCTGCGTCCTACTCAGATGTCGGCGTAGCAGTGGGTTTCCGCCGCACCGCCCGGGTGCGTCACCGCCCCCTTCTCCGCCGAACCGACGGTCTGGGCATAGCGCCAGAGCGCGCCGGACTGGAAGTCGTGTTCGCGCGGCGCCCAATCCTTGCGCCGTGCCTCCAACTCCTTCTCCGAAACCTCGACGTCAAGGATGCCCTTCTCGGCATCGATGACGATGATGTCGCCGTTCTTCAGCAGGCCGATGGGACCGCCGATGGCCGCTTCCGGACCGACATGGCCGATGCAGAAACCGCGGGTGGCGCCGGAGAAGCGCCCGTCGGTGATCAGTGCGACCTTATCGCCCATGCCCTGGCCGTAGATCGCCGCGGTGGTCGCCAGCATCTCGCGCATGCCGGGGCCGCCCTTCGGACCTTCGTAGCGGATCACGAAGACGTCGCCTTCCTTGTAGCGGCGCTCCTGCACCGCCTGGAAGGCTTCCTCCTCGCTGTCGAACACCAGAGCGGTGCCGCGGAACTTGAGGTTCTTCATGCCCGCAACCTTCACGATGGCCCCTTCCGGCGCCAGCGTGCCGCGCAGACCGACGACACCGCCGGTCTGGGTGATGGGATCACTGGTCGGACGCACGATGTCCTGATCGCTCGGCAGTTCGACGCCCTTGAGGTTGTCGGCGATGGTCTTGCCGGTGACCGTGATGCAGTCGCCGTGAAGATAGCCGCCGTCCAGCAGGGCCCGCATCAGGACCTGCACGCCACCGATCTCGAAGAGATCCTTGGCAACGTAGCGACCGCCCGGTTTCAGGTCGGCGATGTAGGGCGTCTTTTTGAAGATCTCGGCCACATCGTGGAGGTCGAATTCGATCCCCGCCTCGTGAGCGATTGCCGGCAGGTGCAGCGCGGCGTTGGTCGAACCGCCGGAAGCGGCCACAACCATGGCGGCATTCTCCAGCGACTTGCGGCTGACGATGTCGCGCGGACGCAAGCCCAGCTGCAGCAGGCGCATCACCGCCTGCCCTGAAGCCTCAGCATAGGCGTCGCGGCTTTCGTAGGGTGCCGGCGCACCGGCCGAACCGGGCAGCGCAAGCCCGATGGCCTCCGAGACGCAGGCCATGGTGTTCGCGGTGAACTGACCGCCGCAGGAGCCGGCCGAGGGACAGGCCACGCACTCGAGGCTGTGGAGTTCCTCGTCCTTGAGGTTGCCGGCCTGGTGCGCGCCGACGGCCTCGAAGACATCCTGTACGGTGACGTCCTTGCCCTTGTGACGGCCGGGCAGGATCGAACCGCCGTACATGAAGATGCTGGGGACGTTGAGGCGAACGATGGCCATCATCATGCCGGGCAGCGACTTGTCACAGCCGGCCAGGCCGACCAGCGCATCGTAGCAGTGGCCGCGCATCGTGAGTTCGACCGAGTCAGCGATGAGATCACGGCTTGCCAGGGAGGACTTCATGCCCTGGTGGCCCATGGCGATGCCGTCGGTCACGGTGATGGTGGTGAATTCGCGCGGGGTGCCGTTGGCAGCCTTGACGCCCTTTTTGACCACCTGGGCCTGGCGCCCGAGCGAGATATTGCAGGGGGCCGCCTCGTTCCAGCAGGTGGCGACGCCGACGAAGGGCTGATTGATCTCCTTCTCGGTCATCCCCATCGCATAGTAGTAGGAGCGGTGCGGAGCCTTGCCGGGTCCGACCGAGACGTGGCGGCTGGGCAGGCGTGACTTGTCGAAACCGACATCTCTCGAATCGAGCGGCATGGACATTCCCTCTCGTCCTTAACGTTGCTTAAAGGTCTATTCTCGTTGTTTCCGGACCGAGGCCCGGGCTTGCATGAGCCTAGCCAAGGGCGCCCCTTCCCTCAAAGTCTTTTCGAGGCGACGCGCTTGCCAGCGTTGGTGTTGTCTTAAAGGGACGCGAGTCGCTTGAGGCTGGCTTCGAGCTTCTCGCGGGCCCGGGCGGCGTCGTCGCGGCGGCTGTGCTGTTCGGCGATCACGGCCTCCGGCGCCTTCGCCAGGAACTGCTCGTTGCCCAGCTTGCCGTCGATCTTGGCGATCTCCTTGCCGAGCTTTTCGATCTCCTTCTGCAGCCGGGCGCGCTCCGCCGCGATGTCCAGCACCTCCTTCAAGGGCAGTCCGAAGGTCGTTTCATCGATGACGAAGCTGACCGCGTCCTGCGGCAAGTCCTCGTCTATTGCTTCGATCCGCTCCAGCCGCCCAAGGCGCATGGTCAGAGCGCTGTGCGCCTCCAGCCGCTTGCGCGTTGTCTCGTCAGCATCCTTGGCCAGCATGACCGGCTTGGCGGTGGGCGGCAGATTGACCTCCCCGCGCAGGGCCCGGACCTCGGTGATCAGGCGAATCAGCCAGCCGATCTCCGCCGCGGCTTCGGGATCACGCAGGGACTCGGAAAGCCGCGGGCGCTGCACGCCCATGAGCAGACTTCCGTCCCCGAAATGCTCCCAGAGCTCCTCGGACACGAAGGGCATGAAGGGGTGCAGGAAGCGCAAGAGCAGGTTCATGGCCCAGGCCATGGTCGCCCGCGTCTCCGCGGCGTAGTCCTCCTGCTCCAGCAGCGGCTTGGCGAACTCGATGTACCAGTCGCAGAAACCGTTCCAGATGAAGCGATAGAGCAGGCTCGCCGCCTCATCCAGGCGGTAGTTCTCCAGGGCGCGTTCCAGCCCGCGCTCGACCTCCACCAGCTCACCCACCAGCCAGCGATTGACGCTGTGCTTGCAGTGGGCCGGATCGAAATCCTCCGACAGCGCCGCGCCGTTCATCTGGCAGAAGCGGGCTGCGTTCCACAGCTTGGTGGAGAAGTTGCGATAGCCCTCGATGCGCTGCGGATCCAGCTTCACGTCGCGCCCCGGCACCGCCATGGCCGCCAGGGTGAACCGCAGGGCATCGCAGCCGTACTGGTCGATCAGGTCCAAGGGATCGAGCACGTTGCCCTTGGACTTGGACATCTTCTGGCCGTGCTGGTCGCGCACGAGGGCGTGGATGTAGACGTCCTTGAAGGGCACATCGCCCATGAAATGCATGCCCATCATCATCATCCGGGCGACCCAGAAAAAGATGATGTCGAATCCGGTAACAAGCACATCGCCGGGATAGTAGCGGGCCAGGTCGTGCACCACCGCCGGATCTTTCGACGGCCAGCCCAGCGTGGAGAAAGGCCAGAGCGCCGAGGAGAACCAGGTGTCGAGCACGTCACTGTCGCGCTCCAGTGCCACTTCCTCACCGAAGTGTGATTTGGCCGCAGCCTGCGCCGCCTCCTCTGTCTCTTCGACGAAGACCGTGCCGTCTGGTCCGTACCAGGCCGGCACCTGATGACCCCACCAGATCTGGCGCGAGATGCACCAGGGCTGGATGTTGCGCATCCACTCGAAGTAGGTGTTCTCCCACTGCTTGGGCACGAAGCGGGTCCGTCCCTGCTCCACCGCCTCGATGCAGGGCTTGGCCAGGGTGGCGGCATCGACGTACCACTGGTCGGTCAGCCAGGGCTCGATGGCGACATTCGAGCGGTCGCCGTGCGGCACAACATTGGCGTGCTCCTCGACCTTCTCCACCAGGCCCTGCGCTTCCAGGTCCGCGACGACCCGCGCCCGCGCCGCATAGCGGTCGAGCCCACGATAGGCTTCGGGCGCGTTCTCGTTGATGCAGGCATCGCGGTCGAAGATGTTGATGAGCTCGAGGTTGTGGCGACGACCGACCTCGAAGTCGTTGAAGTCGTGCGCCGGGGTCATCTTCACCGCGCCGGTGCCGGTTTCCGGGTCGGCATAGTCGTCGGCCACGATGGGCAGGCGCCGGCCGACCAGCGGCAGGATGGCATGCTTGCCCACGAGATCGGCGTAGCGCTCATCCTCCGGATGCACGGCGATGCCGCTGTCGCCGAGCATGGTCTCCGGGCGCGTGGTCGCGACCACGATGAAACGCCCCTCCTCCCCTTCCACAGGGTAGCGGAAGTGCCAGAGCTTGCCCTGGCTCTCGACCTGCTGCACCTCCAGGTCGGAAATGGCGGTGTGCAGCTTTGGGTCCCAGTTGACCAGCCGCTTGTCGCGGTAGATCAGCCCTTCCTTGAAGAGCTGCACAAAAACCTTGCGCACGGCTTCCGACAAACCGGCGTCCATGGTGAAGCGTTCGCGCCCCCAGTCGGCGGAGGCACCGAGGCGCCGCAACTGCCGCGTGATGGTGCCGCCGGACTCGGCCTTCCACTCCCAGACTTTCTCCAGGAACTTCTCACGACCCATCTCGGCGCGGCTGAGGTTGTTTCCCTCCGCGGCAAGCTTGCGTTCGACCACCATCTGGGTGGCGATGCCGGCATGGTCGCTGCCGGGCTGCCAGAGCGCATCGCGTCCGCCCATCCGGTGCCAGCGGATGAGAATATCCTGGATGGTGAAGGTCAGCGCGTGGCCCATGTGCAGGCTGCCGGTCACATTCGGCGGCGGCATCATGATCACATAGGGATCGGCCTTGGATTCCGGCACGCAGGCAAAGAGCCCGCTGTCCTCCCAGCGTTGATACTGCTTGGCTTCGACCTCGGCCGGTCGATAGGTCTTGTCGAGCTCTGCCATGGCAGCAGCTTCCTCACTTCACTCTTGGGGCCGCAAGGCGGCGATAGGACTTTGCGATGGCGCGGACGCGCCAAGCCGGTCTCGGAGCCGGCGGGATCAGCGGCGGCGAGACTCGATCACCAGGCGCTGAACCTCTTCACGAACGACATCCTCCACCAGTGCAGGCAGATTCTCGTCCAGCCAGGCCTGGAGCAACGGGGTAAGCGCCTGGCGCACCAGGGCATCCAGCGTCTGCCCTTCCATAGCCGGGCCAGCCTGGGACTTGGCGTTGTCGTTGCCGAGGTTGCGCGATACCTCGGAAAGAGCCGCCACCGCGGCCGCTGCCGTCTGTGCAGACACCAGGCCCTCACGCGCGCCGGCGGGTGTGCCACTGCCCGATACGGCCTGTTCCGCCGCGGCGTCCGACTGGTTGTCGGCAGCCGTCTGCTCATTGGGCTCAGTGGGTTGCGGTGCGGCATCCGTGGCAAAGGCGGCGGTCGCTTCCGTGGCCGGGACCTCTTCTGCAGGCTCCACCCTCTCGGTCAGATCGAGAACATCTTCCTCGTCATCCTCCCCGCCGACAGGCTCCGGTGCCGGACGCGTCGCCGCTGCCGGTCGAGTGTGCTGCGCCTTCTCGTCCTCGGTGATGATCCGGCGAATGGACGCCAGGATATCTTCCATGGAGGGTTCGTTCTGCCCGCCGCTCTGGGCCATGCCGCACTCCAGTCTAAGCTTGCGCCACGCATACGGGCGCCCGCATCGGGCTTACCCTATTCGTTGGGCACGCTCAACCCGTACCAGCGGTCACGCACCGCCCGGTAATCCAGTTCCGGATCATAGAGCGGCACATCCAGGCCCAGGTCGCCCGCAGTCAGGCGACCGACAGCGGCCAGCAGGCGAAAGCTGGCGACCACCTCATCGCGTTGCGCCCGCACTCGATTGACCTGGGCATCAAGGAGCTCCTGTTCCTGATCGAGCACGTCGAGCACGGTGCGCGCGCCCACGGTCGCCTCTTCGCGCACGCCTTCCAGCGCGATCTCTGCTGCCTGGATCTCGGCATCGAAGGAGACGATCTGAGCCCGGGCCGATGCCAGCGATTCCCAGGCCGAAATGGCTTCCTGTTCGACCGCCCGGCGCGCCTGCTCCATCTCGAGACGGCGCTGACTCGTGGTCTGCTTGGCCTCGCGCACCTGGCTGGACACCAGCCCCTGCTGATAGATCGGCACTGTCACTTCGGCGATCAGGCTCAGGCTGCTGGTCTTGACCCCGCGCCCTTGCATGTCGCGACCTTCGCTGGCCCCGGCGCGCAGGTTGACCTCGGGCAGCAGCTCGCCGTAACGCTCGCGGATCGCACGCTCGGCAGCGCGTTCGAAAAAGCCGGCAGCAACGACCTGGGGATTGGCCAGTTGCGCCTGCTCTGCCGCTTCAAACTCCGAGGCCGGCAACTCACGCACCGGCTCGGGCGCCTCCAAGGTTCCGACAGGGATCCCGGTCACTTCACGAAAGATGGCCCGGCTGCTGCGCAACTGCCCTTCCGCGGCAATGCGCTGGGCCGTGGCGCGCGACAGGCGGGACTCGGCCTGCGCCACGTCAGTGCGGGTGGTCTCGCCCACCTCGAAGCGGTCGCGCGCCGCGGAGAGCTGACGCCCGATCACCTGCTCGCTGCTGATGTTGAGTTCGACCTCGGCCTCGTCGCGCCAGACGTCCATGTAGGCGATGACCGCATCAAGCAGAACCGCCTGCTCGGTATCGACCAGCACGGCCCGCTGGCCGAAAACCTGGTTTTCCGCCCGGGCCACGCCGGCTTCGGTGCGCCCGCCGCGATAGAGCGGCTGCACCACCCCCACTTCGGCGCTGCGCTGCCGCCGTGTTTCGGGATCCCAGCCGCGGCCCGCATCGACGCTCTGCCGATTGAGACCGGCACTCGCGCTCAGTTCGACGCGCGGGCGCCATCCGGATTGTGCCTGGGGAACGGCCTCATTGGTCGCCCGCAACTCGGCCTGACCGCCGAGCAAGCGGGGGTTGTTCATATAGGCTGCGGAAAGAGCGTCTTCGAGGGTTTGCCCAAGCGCAGCACCCGGTAGCGCCCCGAGAAGCGTGCCGGCGAGAAACAGGCCAAGACGGGCACGACGCCGGCTCGCTCGTATGTCGCTCATTCGCCAAGCCCCCTTTAATGTTCCGCTGGCGCCCTCAACCTATCATTCCGGATTCAGAAAACAAAGCTGCGTGCCTTGCGCAGGCTCTCAATCACGGGTGTGGCCGCATCGAAGAGGATCCGGCTGGAGAAGGTGCCATTCTTGCGGAAGAGTCGCGCGCGCCCCATGCTGGGCGTCTCGCGCACCACCGTCACCAGCCGGCCACCCTCGACAAGCTGTTCGCTCAATGCGGGAGGCACCTCTTCGACACCGCCATCGATCAGGATGACGTCATAGGGCGCCTGGGCCGCATATCCCTCACGCAGGGAGCCAGTCACGACGACGGCATTGTCGATCTCGAGCTCCTCAAACAGCGCCTCGGCCTGCGCGGCCAGGGAGGTGTTCTCTTCCAGTGCCACCACACCGCTGGCGATCTGGGCAATCAGTGCCGCGGCGTAACCGGTGCCGGCGCCGACCACCAAAACGGACGCCCCGGCATCGATATCCGCGGCCTGAAGCAGGCGCGCGAGCACCATCGGCTCCATCAGCCAGCGGCCCTCGCCCAACTGCAGGTCTTCATCGATATAGGCATGACCGCGTGCGCCCTCGGGCACGAAGCGCTCACGCGGCAGGCTTTCGAATGCGGCAATCACCCCGGGATCGGTGACGCGATTGGTGCGCAGTTGCCCGTCCACCATATTTCGGCGCGCGCTGGCGTAGTCCACGGCCTTCGTCCCTCGTCTGTCCATAGTCCCGGCGCGCAGCATTGAAGCCCACGCGCCCGCCTCCGCCGCCTTATAGTGACCGCACGGCGCCAAGACAACGACAGCAAGATCCGATGGCGCACGAGAGCCCGCCTCAACCCGCCGGGAAACGCTTACGTCAGAGCTCGGCAAAAAAGCCGCTGCCCTCTTGACCGATCCCGGAGCAGGTGCCACTAACCCGTCGCGCGAGACGCCGCCGGCCCGGTGGCAGAGTGGTTATGCAGAGGACTGCAAATCCTCGTACGTCGGTTCGATTCCGGCCCGGGCCTCCAGCCGTTTGTTGCTTGTTCGCAGGCGGTTGCAGAAGGCAGCGAAAGTCTTTGCAGGGGGGCTTGGCCTTTGCTATAAGCCCGCCGCGGCGGCCAGAGATGGCCGCTCCCTGATCCGCGGTAGCTCAGTTGGTAGAGCAGGTGGCTGTTAACCACCGGGTCACAGGTTCGAGTCCTGTCCGCGGAGCCAACAAAATCAAGTGGTTAGCTAAGAGAGGGTCGGTCATCACCGGCCCTCTTTTGCGTCTGGGGGCACATTCGGGGCACGTCGTTGGCAAATTCTTTAAGAAACCCGTCGAGCCACCCCACTGAATCACTCCGCGGCGCGTGCACCGCTGCGCTCTTGGCGCAAGGCAGCGAGGATGCGTAGGCTGGCGCGGCCGTCGCCGTAAGGGTTGGGTAAGGCGCGCTGGCCAACCGGGCGCTGTGCCCCCCGCAGCCGCTGCCCGACACGGGCGACGATGGCTTCCGGCTCCGGCGGAAGCAGCTCAGCGCAGCCGGCCGCAAGCCCCTCCGGACGCTCCGTGACCGCCCGCGTCACCAACAGCGGCACGCCCAGGCTCGGCGCCTCCTCCTGCAAGCCGCCGGAGTCGGTGATCAGGAGTTGCGCGCGCTGCATCAGGTAGACAAAGGGCCGGTATGACAGCGGCTCGCTGAGCACGACATTGGCCGCGCCCTGCAGGCCGTGGCGAATCCTTTCCTGCACGGCCGGATTCGGGTGCAGGCAGAAGAGGAAGCCCGTCTCCGGGTGCAGCCGCGCGAGGGTACCCAGAGCCGAACAGAGGGCCGGAAGACGCTGCCCCAGCGCTTCACGGCGATGACTGGTGATCAGCACGAGTCTGGGGTGCCGGCCTAGGAAGACCGACAGATGCTCGGGCAGTATCGGCGGATGGCACCGCACCTCGGCGGCCACCTGCAGCAGCGCATCGATGCCGCTGTTCCCCGTGACCCGAATCCGGTCCGGAGACACCCCTTCCGCGCGCAGGTTCGCCGCCGCCTGGCGCGTGGGCGCGAAATGGAGTTGTGCGAGCAGCGTGAGGATGCGGCGATTGAGTTCCTCCGGAAAGGGCGCCGAGAGATCGTGGCTGCGCAGGCCCGCCTCCACATGGCCGACGGGAATGCCGCGATAGAAGGCGCAGTGAGCGGCGACCTGGGCGGTGGCGGTATCGCCCTGCACCAGCACCCAATCGGGCCGCACCTCCTCAAGAACACCGTCGATCCCGGCAAAGAGACGCGCGGTAAGTCCGGCCAGGTTCTGGCGCGGCCGCATCACCTTGAGGTCGAGGTCGGGCGTGAGGGAGAAATCGCTCAAGGCCTGGGACAGCAGGCTGTCGTGCTGGCCACTGGCGATCAGGGTTGCTTGAAAGCCGGCGTCCTTGCGAAGCGCCCGGACCAGCGGCGCCAGCTTGATGGCCTCCGGGCGCGTGCCCACGAAGAGCGCGACGTGCATGCCCCAGCGCCTCCCTCGCCCGAAGCATCACAGGGGATGGAATCTCACAGTTTATACTATTTTAATTAGAATATCTGTGCCCGTAAAGGCCGATAGCAAGAAGGGGCCGCCTCATCGGCGGCCCCTCCCAAACACGCAGTGAGATAACTGATCTCAGGCAGCCAGGCTGTCGAGCTCCTGCAGCAGGGCCTTGCCCATGTCCTCGGTGGAGACGAGCGTGGCGCCCGCAGACATGATGTCTGCGGTGCGAATGCCGCGTCCGAGCACCTGCTGCACCGCCTTCTCGATCAGATCGGCATCCTCGCCATGATCGAAGGTGTAGCGCAGCGCCATGGCGAAGGAGAGGATCGTGGCCAGCGGGTTGGCCTTGCCCGCGCCGGCGATGTCCGGGGCGGAACCGTGCACCGGCTCATAGAGCGCCTTGCGCCGGCCGGTCTCGTCCACGTCGCCGATCGAGGCCGAGGGCAGCATGCCCAAGGAGCCGGTCAGCATCGCCGCCTCGTCGGAGAGGATATCGCCGAAGAGGTTGTCGGTGACGATGACGTCGAACTGCTTGGGCTGGCGCACCAGCTGCATCGCCGCGTTGTCGGCGTACATGTGCTCCAGTTCCACGTCGGAGAAGGACTCGCCGTGCAGCTTGGTCACCTCCTGGCGCCAGAGCACGCCGGATTCCATCACGTTCGCTTTCTCGCAGGAGGTCACCTTGCCGCGGCGCTTGCGCGCCAGCTCGAAGGCCACTGCGGCAACGCGACGGATCTCGGAGGTGGTGTAGACCTGGGTGTTGATGCCGCGGCGCTCACCATTCTCCAGGGTCTCAATCCCGCGGGGCTCTCCGAAGTAGACGCCGCCGGTCAACTCCCGGATGATCATGATATCGAGGCCGGAGACGAACTCGGGCTTCAGGGAAGAGGCCTCGACCAGTGCCTCGAAGCAGAGCGCCGGGCGCAGGTTCGCATAGAGCTGCATCTCCTTGCGCAGGCGCAGCAGGCCGCGCTCCGGCTTGCGCTCGAAGGGCAGTTCATCCCACTTGGGCCCGCCGACCGCGCCCAGGATCACCGCATCGACGTTCAACGCCTTGTCCATGGTGGCATCAGCCAGCGGAATGCCGTGCTTGTCGATGGCCGCACCGCCGACCAGATCCTCTTCCACGTTAAAGGAGACGGCGCGGCGCTTGTCCATCCAGTCGACGACACGGCGCACTTCGCCGATCACTTCCGGACCGATTCCGTCACCGGGCAGGACGAGCAGGGACTTGTTGGCGGGCATGGGGCTTGGTCTCCCGGGCTTGTTGATTCTGGGTCGGACGGCTGGCTGCGGTCGGCGCCCCGCAATCTGCACGAGCCAAGCTGCGCTGCAAAGCAGCCGCCGTCAGCCAAATTCGCTTTGTGCTCTAGCCTATGGGCCCCGCGGCGACAAGCTTCATGCCGCCTGATCCGCTCGCCGCCTCAAGGCCCCCTGGGCGATCACCGCCCCTTGAAGTCGGGCTTGCGCTTCTCGGCGAAGGCACGCGCGCCCTCCTTCTGATCCTCGGTGGCAAAGAGCAGCTGGAAGGCCTTGCGTTCCACCATCATCCCGGTGGCAAGCGAGGCGTCCATGCCGGCCAGCAGCACCTCCTTGATCTGCTCGACCGCCAGCGGTGGTAGGGCGGCGATCCGCCGGGCCATTTCCAGGGCCCGCGGCAGCACCTCCGCATCGGGCACCACCTCACTGGCCAGCCCCATGGCCCCGGCCTCGGTCCCGGAAATCGGCTCGCCGAGGAGCACCAGCTTCATGGCCCGGAACTTGCCCACGGCCCGGGTGAGCCGCTGCGTGCCGCCGGCGCCCGGCATCAAACCGACGCGCACTTCCGGCTGCCCAAATTTCGCATTCTCCCCGGCGACGATGATGTCCGCATGCATCGCCAGCTCGCAGCCACCGCCAAGCGCGAAGCCGTTCACCGCTGCGATCACCGGCTTCGGGCAGGCCGTGATGTTTTCCCAGAGCTTGTGCGTCTGGCGCTGCATCTGCTCCACCGCCGTAAGCTCGGCGAACTCCTTGAGGTCGGCGCCGGCGGCAAAGGCCTTTTCATCACCGGTCAGCACAACCGCCCGCAGGTCGCTTTCACGGTTCAGGTCCCGGAAGGCCTCCGAGAGCTGCCGTCGGACCTCCATGTTGAGCGCGTTGCGCGCCTCGGGCCGATGGATCCGCAAAAGGGCGACACCGGGCTCCGGGGTCTCTCGCACGACTACGCTCACGACTGTCCTCCTTCCATCGTCACTGCAGCCTTCATGGTGCCCGCACCCGGCCATCGTGAAAGCTTGTGGTTCAGATCTAATGCGAACCGGTCTAAGCTACGCTGAACAGTCTCACAAGGCTCGCACAGCGAGCGCCTGCCCTTCCACCCTGCCGGATCGATGAGGAGGCCCGAAACCATGGCCCTCGACGAAGACACGCTCGAACAACTGCTCGACACCGTGCGCCGCTTCGTGCGCGAGCGCCTGGTGCCCAATGAGGAGCGCGTCGCCGAGGAGGATGCCATTCCCGCCGAGCTCGTGCAGGAGATGGCGGAACTCGGCCTCTTCGGACTCTCCGTCCCGCAGGAGTACGAGGGCCTGGGTCTGACCATGAGCGAGGAGGTCAAGGTGGCCTTCGAACTGGGGCGCACCTCTCCCGCGTTCCGCTCCCTGCTCGGCACCAACAACGGCATCGGCTCCCAGGGCATCGTGCTCGACGGAACCGAGGAGCAGAAACGCAAGTACCTGCCGAAACTGGCCCGAGGCGAAATCATCGGCTCCTTCGCGCTGACCGAGCCCGACAGCGGCTCCGACGCCTCATCGCTGCGCACCACGGCACGGCGCGAGGGCGACCACTATCTGCTCAACGGCACCAAGCGCTTCATCACCAACGCACCGGAAGCGGGTCTTTTCACCGTGATGGCGCGCAGCGACCCGGCACAGAAGGGTGCGCGCGGCATCTCGGCCTTCCTGGTCGAAGCCGGCACGCCGGGGCTGCGCCTTGGAAAGCCCGATCGAAAAATGGGCCAGCGCGGCGCCCACACCAGCGACGTCATCTTCGAGGACTGCCGGGTTCCGGCGGAGCAACTGCTGGGCGGGGTGGAAGGCCAGGGCTTCAAGACCGCCATGAAGGTGCTCGATCGTGGGCGGCTGCACATCTCTGCTGTTTGTGTCGGAGTGGCCGAGCGGCTGATCGAGGATGCCCTGTCCTACGCCATCGAGCGCAAGCAGTTCGGCCAGCCCATTGCCGAGTTCCAGCTGATCCAGGCGATGCTCGCCGACAGCCGGACAGAGGCCTATGCCGGTCGCTCCATGGTGCTCGACGCCGCCCGCCGCCGCGACGCCGGCGAGACGGTCACCACGGAGGCCAGCTGCTGCAAACTCTTCGCCAGTGAAATGGTCGGCCGGGTGGCCGATCGCGCGGTGCAGATCCACGGAGGGGCCGGCTACATTGCCGACTACGGTGTGGAACGCTTTTACCGGGACGTGCGGCTCTTCCGCCTCTATGAGGGCACCTCCCAGATCCAGCAGCTCGTCATCGCGCGCAACATGATCCGTGAACGCAGCCAATAGGCCCCCGGCACGCGCCCGCACGCCCTAAAGGACGTGCCCAGGCGCCTCGAGTAATGTAAAAGATCCTTACATGCAGTGGCTGAAGGGCGTTCACCGATGAGCTGGCAGGGTCGCAGGCGCGACGGCTATCACCATGGCAACCTCCGGGAAGCTCTGGTCGCAGCCGCGCTCGACCTGATGGCGGAGAAGGGCCCTGCCGGCTTCACCTTCGCCGAGGCCGCCCGCGCCGCAGGCGTCAGCGCCGCCGCTCCCTACCGCCACTACAGCAGCCGAGAAGACCTGATGGCCGAGGTGGCACGCCGGGGCTTCGAGCGCTTCACTCACCAATTGGCCCAGGCCTGGGACGAGGGCCGGCCACGGCCGCTGGAGGCCTTCTATCGTCTGGGCAAGGCCTATCTCACCTTCGCCCGCAACGAACCGGCCTACTACACCGCCATGTTCGAAGCGCAGATTCCGCCATCCTACAATCGGGAACTGCAACAGGCCGCGGATGCGGCCTTCGACGTATTACGTGATGCGGCCCAAGCCCTGGCCGCCACCCTGCCCCCGGACCAGCGGCCGCCGTCCCTGATGGTGAGCCTCCATATCTGGTCGCTCGCCCACGGCATCGCCTCGCTGTTCGGGCGTGGCGACAAGGCCCGACGCAGCCTGCCCATGGCGCCCGAGGATCTCCTGGAGGCCGGCGTTCTTGTTTACCTTCAAGGGCTTGGCTTGGGCGACGGAGCAAACTGAGGCCTGCCCTAGCCCGCGCGGGCGCCCGCGTTCAATTTTCTGCGGTGACCGACTTGACAGCCGCGCAGACATAAACCACCTATGTTAATGTAATAAACATTCACATTGGGAGAGTGCCATGGATTTGGCTGCAAGAATGGACGATTACGGCCGCCCCGCGTGGCTGGGCGCAATGGTCCTGGGTTTTATTGTTTTCTGGCCGGTGGGTCTCGGGATCCTGGCCTATCTCTTATGGAGCGGACGCATGGGATGTTGGAAAGGTGGCCCCGCGCGCGGGCGATTCAAGCGCGAGAACTGGTGGGGACAGAAAGAAGCCCGCTCGGGCGGCAACAACTCGAGCGGCAACGGCGCCTTCGACGAGTATCGTGAGGAGACGCTGCGACGCCTCGAGGAAGAGCAGCAGGAGTTCTTCCAGTTCCTGGAGCGTCTGCGCAAGGCGAAGGACAAGGCCGAGTTCGACCAGTTCATGGCCGAGCGACGGAGCACGGGCCAGAATGCTGGTTCCGGCACCGGTGGGGGTCAGAACCCTGGCGACGGGCCGATCCCGCAGCCTCAGGGCTGATCCGGCCTCCCTTCGGCACTCGTGATTGTTGGTGCGAGGCCCCGGCTTTCCAGCCGGGGCCTTAAGCCGTGCCTGCGTACCTGGCCAGCGCTCCGGCCAGGTGCTATGCTTTGCACTCACGCTAGATGGAGGGCATGGATGCAGCCGCCCGTTCGCATGCTGATGCGTCTCGTCATGCGCCTGCTGCGCCAGTCTGGTGCTGGTCCCTCTCGTCGCGGCCGCCGAGGACCCAAGCGCCGATAGGCAAATCCAGTCTCGTGCCTGGCAGAGCGATCAGGCGTCGGCGGATGTCCTGATCTCCGCAACCACTCCCTCAAGATAATCCGCCATCAAGCCTTCGGCCTGCGCGCCGAAGATGCGAATGCGCCCGGTGTGCATCAGCAACAGCAGGCCGGCCGCATGGGCAAAGCAGTTGACGGTCACGCGCTGCGCCACCTCCCGGGAAGTGCCCAGCGCTTCCGCAGCCGCCGTGATCGGCGCCAGTGCAGCAATCAAGGCCGCATTCAAGGCCTCATCCCACTCGCGGCCCAGACCCGCCGGCTTCATGCCGCCGCGGAAGAGATAGAACCCCAAATCCAGCTCCCCGGCGTGGTGGGCGTAGTAGCCAAAAAAGGCCATTCCGGCCCGGCGGAGCCGATCCGCAGCGTTGGCATCTGCGGGCGCAGCTTCAGCCACAGCCTCGCCAAGCCGCCCCAGCGACTCCTGCAGCAGTTCGGCGTAGATCGCTTCCTTTGATTGGAAGTGGAAGTAAAGCGCCGCCGGCGTGTAGCCCGCCTCGGCCGCAATCAGGCGCAGGCTGGCCCCTTCCAAGCCTTCTTGTGCAAAGACCTTCTGCGCTGCGTCCAGGATCAGCCGGCGCTTGTGCGCCCCCACCGCCCGCTGCCGCTCCACGCGCCGTTGTTTCACCATCTCCGCCCCTTCTGCTTGACAGTGTTTTAACGCTGTTCGATTTTACAAACAACCAAACAGGAGGAGTGCGCCATGCTGATGTCTGCTGCCGACTATCGGGACTCCCTGCGCCGCTACAGCCCGCGTGTCTTCATCGACGGCGAGGCGGTGGAAAGCGTCGCCGATGAGCCGCGCCTTGCGCCCGGCGTCAACGCGGTTGGCGTGACCTATGACTTTGCCATGCAGGAGGAAAAGAAGCTCCTGATGACGGCGCGGCAAGGCACCTCGGGCCAGACGGTCAATCGCATGCTCCACATCAACGAGTCGTCGCAGGACCTGCTCTACAAGCTCGAAGCCGTGCGCCTGCTCTGCAAGGAAGTGGGCTGCGCTCAGCGCTATCTCAGCCACGATGCCCTCAACGCTATCTTCCAGGCGACGTACCGCGCTGATGCGGAGCATGGCACCGATTATCACCAGCGTTTCCTCGCCTACCTGCACGATGTGCAGGAGCGTGACCTGACCCTTGGCGCCGCCATGACCGATGCCAAGGGCGACCGCTCCAAGCGCCCCGGCCTGCAAAGCAACCCGGACGTCTATGTGCACATCACGGAGCGGCGGCCCGACGGCATCGTCATCCGCGGCACCAAGGCCATCGTCACCGGCGCGGCCTACATGCACGAGTTCCTGGTCATGCCCTGCCGCACCCACACTGCCGAGGACTCGAACTTCGCCGTCTGCTGCGCCGTGCCGGTCGATGCGCCGGGAGTGACCATTGTCGCCCGCCCCGCCGGGCGGCCCGGCGAGGCCGCGGCCAAGTTCTCCGCCAAGTTCGGGCAATCGACGGGCGTCGTCATTTTCGACGACGTCTTCGTGCCGCACGAGCGCGTCTTCCTCGCCGGCGAACACGAAGAGGCCGGTTTTCTCACCACCTCCTACGCCACGCACCACCGGCAGGCTTGCATCGCGGCACGGGCTGGCTTCGGCGATCTTCTGATCGGTGCCGGCGCGCTGATGGTCGAGGCCAACGGCTTGGATCCGAACCGCCACGGCCACATCCGCGACGCCATGGTGGAGCTCATCACCATCACCGAGAGCTTCTATGCCTGCGGCATCGCAGCATCGGTCTACTGCGCAAAGGACCCGGCGGGCTCCGTCATGCCCGATACGGTCTTCTCCAACATCGGCAAGCTGCTGCTGGCGACCAAGATCTACGACATGCACCGCCTGGCGCACTATGTGTCCGGTGGCCTGATCGTCGCGCTGCCGGGCCCGGACGAGGATCACAATCCGGAGACCCAGGCCTCCCTTGCGGCGGTGCTGGGCGGACGCGACGACATTCCGGCCGCGCAGCGTCTGGAGGTCTCCCGCCTGATCGAGGACCTCACGGCCACCAATCAGGGCGGCTGGTACTCCGTCATCTCCCTGCACGGCGGCGGCTCCCCGGAAGCGATGAAGCGCGAGATCTGGCGCAACTACCCTGTGGGAGAGAAGGTGGAGCTGGTCGAACGCCTGCTCGACCGCGGCGTGCTGGACCAGGGGCAGCGGGTTTCCAAGCAGCCGGGGCGTTGCTGCGTCAAGGGCTGCGAGGTGCCTGAGCCGCCGCCGGCCGGCAGAGCGGATCGCGTTTGATCTGTAACACGCAGCGTTCAGAGCCAGGTAGCCGCCGGGCCGCAATCGGGTCAGTCCGGCACGGCAGCCCGCGCCACGATCGCCTCGGTGTCGAGGCCCTCGGGCAGTGTCCCGAAGGCCTGTCCCCATTCCCCGCTCAGGCGCGAAGCCGAGAAGGCATCGCTCACCGCCGGCGAAGAATGGCGCGCCAACAACGAGCCCTGCAAGGCGAAGGCCATCATCTCGACCGTGCGCCGCGCCTGCCCTTCGGCGCGGGGCAGGTCGGCCAGGCGCGCTGCCAGTTCCTCGGTGAAGGCGCGCAGCCGCGCATCGCCGCTGAGCCCGGCCCGAACCTCATCGAGAAAGGCGTCGCGGGTTTCAGGTTCGCGCTGCATGGAGCGGATAACGTCCAGGCAGATGACATTGCCCGTGCCTTCCCAGATGCCGTTGAGCGGCGCCTCGCGATAGAGCCGGGCCATGAGGTGATCCTCGATGAAGCCGTTCCCGCCGTGGCATTCCAGTGCCTCGGCCACGAAGGCCGGCGCGCGCTTGCAGGCCCAGTACTTGGCCATGGGTGTGGCGATGCGCGCCAGCAGGCGCTCGCTCTCGCTTTCCTGCGAGCGGTCCGCCGCATGGGCGAGGCGTAGGCTCATCCACATCATGGCCTCGGACTCGACGGCCAGGTCGGCCGCGACATTGCGCATGATCGGCAGGTCGACCAGGGAGCGCTGAAAGGCCCGGCGCTTGCGCACGTGATGCAGCGCGTGGGACAGCGCCTGACGCATCAACCCGGAAGAGCCCACGGCGAAATCCAGCCGCGTCAGATGCGCCATCTCGATGATGGTGCGAATGCCGCGCCCCTCCTCGCCCACCATGTGCGCGTGCAGGTCGTAGAACTCCACTTCAGAGGAGGCGTTCGACTTGTTGCCGCACTTGTCCTTGAGCCGCTGCAGCTTGAGGCGATTGCGCGTGCCGTCCGGCAGCCAGCCGCAGGCGAGAAAACAGGACAACCCGGTCTCGGTCTGAGCCAGGGTCAGGAAAAGATCGCTCTGCGGTACAGAGAAGAACCACTTGTGTCCGGTCAGCAGGTATTCGGCACCGGGCCCGGTGCGGCGCCCGGCCGGCCGCGCTGTCGTCATGGTCGCGCGCAGGTCGGAGCCACCCTGCTTTTCCGTCATCGCCATGCCGACCGTCGCGCCGCGCTTTTCGGCCGCATGGAGCGGACGCGGGTCATAGCTGCGCGAGAGGATCTTGTCCTGCCACTGCGCCTTCAGGTTCGGCTGGTGCTCCAGGGCCGCCATGGAGGCATAGGTCATGCCCATCGGGCAGCAGATGCCGCTTTCCCCCTGGTTCCAGAGATAGCTGAGCGCGGCGCGTGCCACCTGCGCTCCCGCTCGAGTTTCTGTCCAGGAGAGGGAGTGCGTTTCACTGTCGAAGATCAGCCCCATCAGTTCGTGCCAGGCGGGATGAAACTCGACCTGATCGATGCGCTCACCGAAGCGGTTGTGGGTCTTTAGTTCGGGCAGGTTCCGATTGGCTTGGCGCGCGAGCTGCTGCACCGCCGCCGAACCCACCCGCTCACCGGCCCGCTGCAACCTGTCTTCGGCCCATGCCGCCCCAAAGACCCGGATCGCATCCTGCAGGGCCCAATCGCCGGCAAAGGAATTGTAGTCGGCCAGGTCGCCGGTCTGGTTGAGCACCTCATGGGTGGCGAAGCCGAGGCCCTCCGCCTCCATTGTCGACATCCGCGTTCCTCCTGCCCTGTGCAGCCGCTCGGGAAAAGGCCCGAGGGCCCGCTGTTGCCATCAGCCTAACACAGGGCAACGGGGCAAATGCCAGCCCTGCCCGGATCACGAATGCGGCGTCGGCTCGCGCCCTCCCCCTGTCAGATCGGTCACCGCCCCGTGCGTGGAGAGATAGATCCGACCGCTCAGATGCTCGAGAAAGCTGCTGCGCTTGAGTCGGTCCATGACCGGCCCCTTCACCTCCGCCAGGTGCAGCTGAACGCCGGCATCGACCAAACGTGACGCCAGCGCCTCAAGACTCTCCAGGGCACTGGCATCGATCAGGTTGACCGCACTGCAGATCAGCACGACGTGCTCCACCTCCGGCCGATCGGCTGTCATTCTCAACAGGCTGTCTTCCAGATAGCGGGCATTGACGAAGTACAGGCTCTCATCCACCCGCACGGCCAGGAGCCGTGGGTGGGTGATGACCTGATGGCGCAAAATATTCCGGTAGTGCTCTGTCCCCGGCACCTGCCCCACCACCGCCATATGCGGCCTGCCGGAGCGCCAGAGATAGAGCGCCAGGGAGACCAACACGCCGGCGACCACCCCGGTCTCGACACCCAGCGCCAGCACACCGACAAAGGTGATGCCCCAGGCCGCTGCGTCGGCCTTGCTGTAGCGCCAAAGCCGCCGAGCGATGGCAAAATCCACCAGGCCCAGCACGGCGACGATGATGGTCGCGGCCAGAACGGCATTCGGCAGATAGCGGAACCAGTCGGTCAGCAGCAATGCCACCAGCGCCAGCAGCGCAGCCGTAACGACGCCCGCCAAGGGCGTGCGCGCGCCGGCGGCAAAGTTGACCACCGAGCGGGCAAAGCCCCCGGTGACGGGATAGCCGCCGCTGAAGGCCGCTGCCAGATTGGCTGTCCCCAGGCCGATCAATTCCTGGTTCGGCTCCACCTTCTCCCGCCGCTTGGCGGCCAGGGACTGCGCCACCGACACGCTTTCCACGAAGCCGACCAGACTGATCAGAATGGCCGCTGGCAGCAGGGAGAGCCAAAGATCGGTGTCGAAAGTCGGGACGCTAAACGGGGGCAGCCCGGCCGGAATCGCGCCGACCACCGCCACGCCCGCTTGCTCATCAAGCCGGAACAATCCCACCAGCAGCGTCCCGCCCACCACGGCCAGGATCGGCGCCACCCGCCCGGCAAGCTGCGCCTGCCCTTCGGAGACGCCCCAACCACGCAGCCAGGGAACCAGGAAGCGACGCGCGGCATAGAGAAAGGCGACCGCCCCCAGCCCGATAGCCGCAGTGACCGGATTGATCTCGCCGACCTGGTACAGCAGCCCCTCGAGAAGGCGGTCGATGCGTGCGCCCGACAGTGAGAGCCCCAGGATCTGGCCGAGTTGGCTGAAGGCAATCAGGAGCGCGGAGGCGGAGATGAAAGCGGAAACCACTGGATGACTGAGCAGATTGGCGAGGAAACCGAGACGCAGAAGTCCCATCACAGTGAGGACGAGGCCGGAGATCAGCGCGAGAATCAGCGCCGCGGCAAGCTGTTCCTCGAGGGTGTTCAGCCCCAGCTGGCCGATGGCAGAGGCGGTCATCAGGGAGAGCACGGCCACCGGCCCTACGGCCAAGGTACGACTGCTGCCGAAGAGAGCGTAGACGACAAGCGGAAGAATGGAGGCATAGAGGCCGACTTGCGGTGGCAGGCCGGCCAGCAACGCATAGGCCAGGCTCTGCGGGACCAGCATGACGGTCACGATCACCCCGGCAATAAGATCGCCAGACAGCTCGCTGCGACTATAGGTGCGCAACCAGATCAAGGCGGGGAAGTAGCGTTGCCACATAGCGCATCCTTCCGGGTAATGCGGCTGGGGATAATGACGGGCGAGCCGATGAGCCGATAGGGGGACGGCGAAACCTGCGACGCTTTGACAGCATCCAACCCATGGTAATCTGGGGCTGGTGACCGCACATAGCCACCAACGCAGATTACATTTGATCGAAATCGCTTTGCGAACAGTCCAGGGACTTTTTGGGCGCGACAGTCCGCCGGACGAAGGAAAGGAGCAACGATGTCTACAGCCGCAGAGATCCGCAAACCCAGCGTTCATGCGCATTTCGACGAGGGAACCAACACGGTCAGCTACATCGTGGGCGATCCAGAAAGCGCAACCTGCGCGGTGGTCGACCCCGTTCTGGACTTCGATCCCAAGGCCGGGCGCACTTCCACCGCATCAGCGGATGCGGTCGTTGAGAAGGTGCGCGAGCTCGGCTGGACCGTCGAGTGGATCCTGGAGACTCATGCCCACGCCGACCACCTCTCGGCTGCGCCCTACATCAAGCAGCACCTGGGCGGAAAAATCGCAATCGGCGAGCACATCCGCGAAGTGCAACAGGTGTTCCGGGACATATTCAACCTGGAAAAGGAATTCCTGCCCGACGGCCGTCAGTTCGATCATCTCTTCGCCGAAGGCGACCGCTTCACGATCGGCAAGATCGAGGCCTCGGTGCTGCACACCCCCGGCCACACTCCGGCCTGCCTCACCTACGTGATCGGTGATGCGGCGTTTGTGGGCGATACACTTTTCATGCCGGACTACGGCACCGCCCGCTGCGATTTTCCCGGCGGCAGTGCGCGCCAGCTCTATCGCTCCATCCAGAAAGTTCTGTCGCTGCCGGACGAAACCCGCATCTTCCTCTGCCACGATTATCCGCCCGAAAGCCGCGAGCCGACGTGGGAGACAACCGTGGCCGAGGAAAAGGCCAAGAACATCCACGTGCATGAAGGGGTGACAGAAGAGGAGTTCGTGCAGATGCGCGAGACCCGCGATGCCACGCTCAGCATGCCAACTCTCATCCTGCCCTCGATCCAGGTGAACATCCGCGCCGGCGAACTGCCGCCTCCGGAAGACAACGGCACGCGCTACATGAAACTGCCAATCAATCAGCTATAGCTGCCGAGGACGCGCGAGCAGCGCCCACAGAATACGTCTGCCTTCGGACGATTTCCCCTCGTCACCTGTCATTTCTCCGCTACACTTCGACACCAAGAGCGCGGGGGATGGCATGCACGAGCGACGGGAGCGGCTTCCCTGGAGAGTGGCCGGCTTCTATGCCGGCCTTAGTCTGCTGTACATCCTGCTATCCGACTGGGTCGTCGAATCCAGCATGGCGCCCGATTGGCGTCCCAGCCTCAACACCTTCAAGGGCGTAGCTTTCGTTCTGGTGACGGCTGTCATCATCGCCTTGCTGATCCGGCGCGAATTGCACCGTCACGACCAGATGGAACGCGCGTTTGTCAGGGCGCAACGCATGGAGGCGGTGGGGCAACTGACCGGCGGTCTTGCCCATGATTTCAACAACCTGCTTACCGTTATCCTCGGCAACCTCGAACTGATCCAGGACACTGTAAAGCCTGGAAGTCCGACGGCGGCACGCGTCGAGAATGCCCTGCTTGCCACGGAGCGCGGATCCGATCTGACCCGCCGACTGCTCGCCTTCTCGCGGCGTCAGATTCTGGAACCGAGGCTCGTGAACGTGAACGCGAGCCTCAGGGACATGGAACCCCTGTTGACCACCTCTCTGGGTGAAGGCATCGAGATACAGTTCCATCCGGCGGCCGATCTGCCCCTGATCCGGGTCGACCCGGGCGAACTAGAGCCGGTCGTCTCTGATCGGATTCGCGGAGCGATCCGAACAGAGACGTGAATCGGCTCTAGCACTTTAATTTAGACCGGATTCACGCATTTAATCCGAACCCGGAGTGGTTCAGATTAAATGCGATCCGGTCTAGAAAGCGCCATCCTGAACCTCACGATAAATGCGCGCGACGCGATGCCCGAGGGCGGCGCCATCTCCCTGACCACCAACGCCATCCACCTGGCGCGGGTCTACGCGGAAGGTGGATGGCAGATCCCCGCCGGGCACTACGTCATGATCGCGGTGAACGATCAGGGCCATGGCATGTCGGAGGATGTGCAGAACCGGCTGTTCGAGCCCTTTTTCACCACCAAACCGGAGGGCAAGGGCAGTGGACTGGGACTTCCCATGGTCCATGGCTTCGTGCGCCAGTCCAACGGCTACATCATCGTCTACAGCACTGTCGGACATGGATCGACGGTGAAACTCTATTTCCCCTCGGCGCATAAGAGTCCCGCCGAAACGCCCGCAGCGCGATCGAAGCCGCAGCCGAGCAAGGGCCATGAGGCCGTACTTCTGGTAGAGAACGACCGCGGCGTACGCGACATAATGCAGGCCTTCCTGACTCCGCTTGGCTATCAGGTGCTGACCGCCGAGCGGGCGGCCCAGGCACTCGACATCCTGGACCAGCAGAAGCAGGTGGACCTGTTGATGACCGACATCATTCTCGGCGGCCGGCGCACGGGCATCGAGCTTGCCCAGGAAGCTGGCAAGACTCATCCCGATATCGCGATTGTTCTGGTTTCAGGCTACGCAGACCCCACAATCACCGGCCAGCTTGCCGGACTGGCACGCATCGGCTGGCTCGCCAAACCCTTCGGCCAGGATGCCCTTGCGGAGCGGGTCCGCGCGGTGCTCGACAGCTAGACCAGGCAATATCGTCGACCAGTCAGGCAAGGACGTTCTCTGACTCCACCTACTCGCGTTCGTGCCGGCCTTCCTCGATCTCCTCGATGATCTTCGCCGTGAAGGCGTCGAGATCATCCGGGTTCCGGCTCGTCACGATTCCGTTGGAGACGACGACTTCCCGGTCCACCCAGTTGGCGCCGGCATTCTTCACATCGGTGCGGATCGAGTGGTAGGAGGTCATCTCACGCCCCTCGACCACGCCCGCCTCGATGAGGAGCCAGGGCGCGTGGCAGACAGCGGCGACGATGCGGCCGTTCTGCACAAAATCCCGAATGAGCGCAACGGCCATGTCGTTGACCCGCAGGAGATCCGGGTTGATCTGGCCGCCCGGCAGGACGAGTGCATCGTAGTCCGAGGCATCGACACTGCCGAGCGCCTTGTCGGCCTCTACCTCGGAGCCCCAGTCGGTCTTGTCCCATCCCTTGATGGCTTGGCCGTCGGGAGTCACGACATGCACCGTCGCGCCGGCGCTCCTGAGCTTGTCGCGCGGCACCTCGAGTTCGGATTGCTCGAAGCCGTGCGTTGCAAGGATGGCGATTCTTGCGTTGCTGATACTGGGCATCCTCTCGCTCCTTTCGCATGTTTCAGCCGCGTTGCCGCGGCGGTCACTGCTCAACGCGAGACAGCGCCATGCGTTCCGGATGCGGGTGTCTGAGCCCGCTCGCCCCGCAAGGGCGAAACAATAGCGCAACTGTGATACTAGGTTTGCGCCGGATGCCGCCTCCAGCGCTACTTCCCCTGCATGTCCTTGTTGAGTTCCCCGGCATACTCCTTGAAGTCGACCTCCAACGTGTAGCGGGCGGCATTGAGATAACGCTTCGCGACATTGCCGCGATGACGTTCGATCTCCTGGTCCATCTCGTCCTTGGGCGGCAGAGCAATCTCGCCGGACAGGACCTTGGCCATCCAGCGCGCCTGGATCTCGACCAGAGGAATCGTAGGCCCGACCGGCTGGACCAGGCCCGCGAAGAACAGCCCCGGATGATCGCGCGAGACGATCCGGCGATAGAGGGCCGGCGGGCGCGTATCCTGGATGCTGAAGACCTCCGGATCCAGGAAGGGAAAGGTGGTCTTATAGCCGGTGGCGTAGATGATTGCGTCGACCTGCTCACGCGTGCCGTCGGTGAAGAGCACCTCCTCTCCGTCCAGCAGTTCCACGTTCGGCTTCATGCGGATCCAGCCATGGCCGAGGTAGGACAGCAGATCCTGGCTGAGCGTTGCGTGCTCGCGCCAGATCGGATGCTCCGGCCGCGGCACGCCGAAGCGCTCCTGGTTGCCGATCGCCAGGCGGGCGAAGTGACGCAGCACCCCACGTGCCATCGGCACCGGCATCTTCAAACGCCGCACCAGGAACCCCAACCAGCGATCGGTGGGCAGACCGGCGATATACTTCGGCATGATCCAGGCGCTGCGTCGCGTGGAGAGCAGCACCTGGCGAGCCCGGCGCGCCAGATCCACGGCGATGTCCACCGCCGAGTTGCCGATTCCGACCACGAGCACGGTCCGATCCTCATAAGGATCGGCCTTGCGGTAGTGATGCGAATGGGTTTGCGTCCCGGAAAAGTCGCCGGGGAAATCGGGATACTTCGGATCCGACAGATGGCCGTTGGCGATGATCACCGTCCGATAGCGGCGCACCTCGGCGGGTGCATCAGGGGCATCGACCGCCCGCAGATGCACGTTCCATCCCCCCTCGCCGTCCGGTTCCACCCGCTCCACCCGCGTGCGATAGCGGATGGCATCATGGAGACCAAATGTGTCGGCATAGCGCTCCAGGTGCTCCAGCACCTGCCCGTGCGACAGGTAATCCGGCAGGTGATCGGGAATCTGGAAGTCGGGCCAGGCGAGGCTCTGGCGGCTGGAATCGATGTGAAGGCTGCGGTAGGCAGACGAGGTGCCGCTGTCATTCTCGTAGCGCCACATCCCGCCCATGTTCGACCCGAGATCGTAGCAGTCGTAGGCAACGCCTGCGTCCTTCAGGGCCTTGCCCGCCGTCAGTCCGGACACGCCGGCGCCGATGATGCAGATGTCGGCCGCTGCGGACTCACTGGGCATCACTGACACCTGATCACGACTGTTGAGACCCTCCATCGGCTCAATCACTCCCAATGCCAATAATAAAAAATACTCTTCGTTCAGTGGCCTCAGGCCCGCACATGGTCGCAAAGAATGCTGTCGAAATCAGGATCCGGCAGGAGGGGTGGGGCCAGTTCGACCTCGCTCACGAATTCTCGCGGCCAGCTCGCAACCACGCGCTCGAGTGCCGGGTCGGGCGCCACGGTCAGGCGTTCGGCCGCCTCGGTTCCAGCGACCCGCCCCAGGGCGGCAGCGATATCCGCGACCGAGACCGTCAGACCGGGCTGGTTGACCGCCCGGCCTTCGCTGAAGGCCTCCGCCGGCACATCATGGAGACGCAGCAGGTTCTCCGCCACCCGGCCTGCAGAGACCACGGGAAAGCGCGTATTCCAGCCCAGCGGCGAGGTGATGGCGCGACCGGCCAGGGGTTCGCGGGCCAGGGCACCGATCAGGTCAGACACGGCACCGCTGTGCATGCCGCCGCCAGGCTGGCCCGGCCGGATCATCACCACAGGCAGCCGCAATGATCTGCCGTCCACCAGGCCGTGGCGCGAGTAGTCGTTGATCAGGAGCTCGGTAATCGACTTGGCGGTGCCGTAGGAGGTTTGCGGTCGCTGCGCCTGCCAGTCGTCGACCCGCTCAGGCAGCCGGCCGCCGAAGACGGCGATGGAACTGGCGTAGACAAAGCGCGGCCTCGCACCCTGCCGACGGCAGGCCTCCAGCATGCGGAAAGGCAACAGCATGTTGACCGCCCAGCCGGTATCGAAATCCCGTTCGGCATCGAGCGTCAGCGTGGCTGCCAGATGAAAGACGCTGTCGACACCGCCCGCGAACAGCCCCTCCACGAAATCCGTATCACGCAGGTCACCGGCCCGACTTGTCAGCTTGATCGACGCATTGGTCTCGGAAACGAGCTTCTCGAGCACCGCCGCGTCCCGGTCCACCAGCAACAGTTCCGTAATGGCGCGCGGCGTACCCTGTGCATCCGCCAGCGTTCCCTGCTCCGCCAACCGGGTCACTAGCCGTCGGCCAATAAAGCCCCCGGCGCCTGTCACCAGCACCCGCATTTCCACCTCCTGATTTGACGATTGTCGCACACCGGCCAGGGGCCCGATCGCATGGGCATGCGGGCGCGACTCTGGTGGCCGGAGGGTGCCAGCAGCCCCCCCGATGGGCAAGCAACCAACAGGCGCAAAAGCCATTCGCCTTGCGAAGCCTGCCATGGTCCACTGAACTTTCGTTTCAGGGCCAAATTTTCTCAGGAAGGTCTTGCAAGGCACGTCCGGCCCGGCTATCTCAGGCGCCACAACGGCCATGGGTCTCAGCACCCCAGACGTCCCCTTCGTCTAGAGGCCTAGGACACCGCCCTTTCACGGCGGCAACAGGGGTTCGAATCCCCTAGGGGACGCCACTTCTTGGATCGTTTCTTCCAAAAAGCAAATATACCTCCAAACGAAGGAGGTCTCCGCTCGTGTCCAGAGGGAGGATTATTGTGTGCCTGGAGCAGCAGCACGCATTCGATTCTGAGATCTTGTGGTCCAGATTGCGTGCGATCCGGTTTGGATGCCGCTGCCGGTGATCAACCTCCCAAAGGGGCTCATGGGACCGAGGTTGTGGTTCCAAGCTGACTGCAGCGCCTGCTATAAGGGTGGCCGGCGCGGTTCAAGGCGCCCGTACAAGGAGGCTGCTTGATGGAGCTCTTCGTCGGCGCGCTGATCGTCGCCGTGATCCTTATCGCTTATGCTTGGTATGTCGTCTTGATCCGGCGGCGCAACCGGGCGCTCGAAGCGCTCTCTTCAATCGACGTGCAGCTACGCAAGCGCCACGATCTCTTGCCGAACATCCTTAAGCTGGCCCAAAGCTTCATGAGCCATGAGCGCGACCTCTTGACCCGGGTCACCGAACTGCGCAACGAAGCGCGCAAGACCTATGATGCCAGCAACCCTGAAGCCGTGCGCCAGCATCTCGAGGCAGAAGGCAAGCTGCAGTCCAGCATGCGCCAGCTCTTCGCTCTGGCCGAGGGTTATCCAGAGCTGCGCTCCAGCCAGACGATTCTCGAGGCGCAGCAGAGCTTCGCCTCGGTGGAAGGTCACATTGCCGCAGCGCGGCGCTTCTACAATTCAGCCGTGACCGAGCTCACCAACGCCGTGCAGATCTTTCCCGGCTCGCTCATCGCGCGCCAGGCGGGCGTTCAGCCCCTACCCTTCTTTGAACTCGAGGATGCGCATCTGCGCGACCCTGTCGATGCCGGCGATTACCTGGCTGTCCGCTGAAGCTGTTGCTCATGGAAGACTATGAGAGCTTCTACGAAGCCAGCATTGCGCCTGAGATCCGACAACTTGAAATAGAGCGCCGGCGAACGCTCAAGAGGGTTTTCGCACTCGGTGCAGTCGTGCTGGCCGCGATATTTGTCTTCGTCTTCCACACGCCAATCTCCGTCTCTGCCGGAGTCAGCGAAGATTTTGTGATGATTGCAGCGCTCGTTGCCGGCTTTGGCGCAGTCGCCCCGATCTTTCACCTTAAGGGCAGGATGCGTCGGAAGCTCAAGACGGCGCTGGTTGAGCCCACCTGCCGCTTCCTCGGCCTCGATTACAGCCTCGATGCTGGCAGTTTCCCCCTACCCCGCTTCGTGGATGTGAAGATTCTCCCCGGCCATGACCGCGTTCACCTGCAGGATCACATCCGCGGAGCGCATGCGGGGGTGGACTTCGAGCTCTGCGAGGCCGTGCTCACCAAGCGGGTTGAAAGAAACGACGGGAAGGGGGGAACGAAGACGGAGAATCAGACGGTCTTTCAGGGGCTGCTGCTGAACTATCGCTTCCCCAAGCCCTTCACCGCGCGCACCCTCGTGCTTCCCGACAGAAGCTGGCTCGGAAACAGGATCGCCGGTTTCAGGCATGGAGAGCGAGTCAGGCTGGAGGATCCGCGATTCGAAAGGATCTATGAGGTCTTTTCAGATGATCAGGTGGAAGCACGCTACCTTTTGACACCCGGCTTCATGGAACGCCTCACGGACTTGGCGGATCATCTCGGCGCCTCGGGCGCCCTTTCCTTTGCCTTCGAGGCGCAGAACCTTCTGATCGCCTTCAACAGCAAGCAAAAGCAATTCGAAGGGGGCAGCCTCTTCACCCCTCTGGAAACGCCCGAGCGAGCAAAGGCGCTGCTGCAGGAACTGAAGCTGATCTATGAACTGATCGAGCGGCTCAAGCTCACCGACCGCAGCCATCTCTAGAGTAGAGTCCCCTGCTGCTCGCATCCCATCGGCAGCCTCATGATCGACGTGAGACCTCGGCAGCACTCGGCAGGCCCAGGCGCCGCGCCACCACCTCGAGGAGCGCGCAGAGAAGAAAGCCAATCGACAGACCCGAAGCGTTGTAGACGAGGTCGATCCAGGTGGCGCTGCGCCAGGGCAGGAAGAACTGCACCGCCTCGATGACCAGACCGAAGGCGAACAGCAGTCCAAACCAGAGCAGGCGTCCCCGCCAGGTCGGCGCCAGCAGGAAGACAAGACACTGCGCGCCAACGAAAGCCGCACCGTGGACCAGCAGCGAGCCACTTTGCCGCGCGAGAGCGGGCGGCTCGATGGCTGCACCGACCATCAGCGCCAGCAAATATCCCGCGAGCGCGAAACCGGCGACAACCCGGAGCCGCCCGGCTTGGCCCATACCCTGGGATCGGCCGGACCGGCCGTCGTCTCGTCCCGCCTCAGCCATGCGCAATCGCGGTACGCCGCCAAAAGGCTGCGTCACTGCGCATCAGGTTCGCTCTGTACGAGCCGGGCGGGTATGAGATCGAAGGGTGCATAGGCGTCGCTCTGTTCGGGGTGAAGGCGGCGGGCATAGACCGCCGCAACCTCGATGACGACCTTTACATAGTGGCGGGTCTCGTCGAAGGGAATGAGTTCGATCCAATCAAGCAGACCGATCTCATCGCGACGGGGGTCGCCATGGGCGGACAACCAGGCATCCACCCTCCCCGGTCCGGCGTTGTAGGCCGCCAGCGCCAGGGGAAGGGAACTGCCGTAGCGCTGCAGCATCTCTTCCAGATAGGCGCGGCCCAGGCGCAGATTGTAGGCCGGGTCAGCGGTCAGGCGGGCGGGATTGTAGGCTTCGCCCAGTCGGGCAGCCACTTCGGCCGCGGTCCCGGGCATGAGCTGCATCAAACCCCGCGCCCCCACCGGACTGACCGCTTCCGGATTGAAGGAGCTTTCCTGGCGGATCAGTGCCAGCAGCAGCGGCCGGCGCCGGTCAACCGGCAGCCCCATGCGCGGAGTGGGATAGAGCAGGTCCGGGAAGGTCCAGCCGGCAGAGTACGCCGCCCGCGCGGTGCGGATCGCTTCATCATGCCGACCGATCTCCTGCGCCAGGTCACCCAGGAGATGCCAGGTCCCGGCTTCCTCCATGCCATTGCTGCGCAGATGCCGGAAGAAGGGCGCGACGAGATCCCGGCGCCCGGCCGCTGCCAGGCGGCGAATCACCCGCACCATAGGGCGGGCATCGAAAGCCGAACGAGCTGCCTGGCCGACCTCCCAAGCGTCGCCGTCCGCCTCGCGCCATTGACTCGCATCGCTGCGCAAGGCCCCCATCAGTCCGTAGAAGGTGCCGCTGTACTGCGCGGCCACGTCGAACCACTGCTGTGCCCAGTCCGGGCGCTCACTGGCCAGTGAGGCTTCTCCGCACCAGTAGGCCCCGCGAGCAATGGCGCCGGCGCCGCTGCCCTGGTGAAAGAGGCGATCGAAATGGCTGTAGGCCGTGTCCGGATCGTCCAGCCGGCGCAGTGCGATCCATCCGGCGAGAAACTCGGCCTCGTCATAGGCCCGCCCCTCCGGGATTCCGTGACGCGCCGCGATCCGGTAGGCCGCGTCTGCATCATCCGTCGCCAGCAGACGACGCACCGCGCGCCGGCGCACCTGCCAGCGGTCCGCCGCCTCGCGGGACAGGACCACAGGCGGCGGATCGAGCAGGTCCATGGCGGTTTCCTGCGGATCGCGCTGCATGCGGTACCAGGCCAGATCGAAGATCAACCCGCTCTGCCGCAGCACCTCTCCCGGAATAGCTTGAGCGAGTCTCTCTCCGTCGTCGTCGAGAATCTGTAAGAGCACCCGTGCCCTGAGGAGACGATGCTGTTCTGCATCGATCGCACCGACAGCACCGGCGTCGTCCAGAGCCACCAAGGCGGCGTCCTTCTGGTTCGCCCGCAGCAGCCGCTCGACCCGGATGCGGTGATCCACCGATTCCAGGTGCCCCCCGTACTCGGCCAGAATTGCAGCATCACTCACGGCGTCGGGATCCAGGTCGCGCCAGGCCCGGCGCGCCTCGGCAATGGCGGCCGCGTCTTCTCCCGACCGGCGCAAGGCACGGGCATAGGCCAGCGCCGCCTGCGGTGTTACGGGCGCGAAGTCCGCAAACCACGCCAAGGCCGCACGATCACCGAACTCGGCCGGCAGTCGCTGTTCGACCGCTTGCTGCAGCCGCTCCGCATCCGGCCAGTCAGGATGGCGGCGCAGGAAGTCCTCCAGCGTGGAGCGCTCCACCGCATCCGGTCGGCGGGTCAGTAGGCGCCAGAGCGCGATGCTGCGGTCGAGCGGATCCAGTTGTGGCAGACGTGCCTCAAGCGCATCGCTGCGCCCGGCCTCGGCGAGCGCCAGAGCCTCTGCCAAAGCCTGGCCCGATTGCTGCGCCGAGACTGAGGCCGGCAGGGCGCCGGCACAGGCCAACCCCAGGACGAAAAGCAGCACCCGGCGGAAGGAACCGCGGTGGCTGCCGACTTCATCAGAGACCAACCCAAGCCTGATCACGCGGCCTCCTCCCTTAACACGCTGACGTTGGCGACAGTGCATCGCGCAGCTTCGCACTGCTGTGGGTGCGGAACCGAATGTCCGGCAGCGCCCAGGCCCGCAGCGCTCAGGCGTCCGTGCGCCAGCTCTGCGCCACACCCAGCGCCAGCAGCACCAGCCAGGTGACGGTCACGGCAGGAAGCTGCAGGCTGAAATCACTGAGCGCATGCACCCCAACAAGCAGGCTGGCGGCCACAGCGGTCAAGGGATAAAAAGCGTCGCGGCGGCGACCCAAAACGGGTGCCGCCGCGAAGGTATCCAAGACTTTTGGGTTCGACCAGTGTTCTTTAGAGATGCCCGGTTATCGTAAACATAATCTGGTTGGACCTGTACTCTCTTCCGCTTCGATTGCTGTTCTTTCTTCTATGCGAAGCGGACAACTCAGCGGTCAAATTTCTATTCCACAGATATGTAACACGCGGCCCTGCCTCAAAATAATCATCCGCTATGTTCACGCCATTATATTTATAATGTGCATACTGGCCGTAGCCACCAATCAGCAGGTTTCGGAGTAGCTCATGGTCAACCCGCGCATGTACTGCACTCCGGGTGTAGCTGGACGCAGCTGCGTTCTGTGTTTCGAAAACGCCACGGTCGAGATTCAGTTCGAATGAGGTCAAGCGGGTGACGTTCCAGAGCACATTCCCGCCAAACCAAGGCCCGCTTACACTATCCTGTCGGTTTGACGCGTAATCTTGGTTCATATACCCGGCATAGACTGATCCGGTGATGATGCCCCCCGCGTCAAACCCGGTTCCAATCGCAACCCGATAGCCATGGGAATCGCGATTTCCACCGGCGTGCGTATCGTAGCGGCGGACGTTGTATCGCGCCTCAACGTAGGGGATGACGTTGGGCAGAAGCTCATAGGCGACGCGCGTATGTGCCTCATACACATTATGATCGCGCTCACTTTGACTCAGGGTTCCGCCACCCGATAGATCAACCGACCGATAGTCGTAGCGCGTATAATCTGCCCCGACACGAAGGGAGAGTCGGCCAGCACCGCGATAGGCGCTGATTCCAGTGTTGTATTGGTAGTAAACTGAGGGCTCGTCGTTCGCCAAAGGCACATCCGGATCACCCCGGCCCTCATGCCGCCTTTGTACCGACATATGCCCTTCCAAAAAGGTCTCCCGGAGCAAATCAACGCGCCCGGCGAGACCTAACTGGCCATCCACGTAGTTCTCTTTGCTGTTATCAAAATAAAACCCTGCTTCCGCCCCGACATCAAGCGACAACGCATGCCGCGACCAGTCTGATTGTACAGAAACATTTGGACTTACCCGGGAAATAAAATCACTTTCCCTGTTATTCTTTGTTGCATAAATGTTGTCGTTATACTCGCCGCCCATGCTCAAGCTTGGGCGGATCATAAAGGATCCTGCACGCAATCCCAGCGGCTCCAACTCCGGCCTCGATCTTTCGTAAATCGGAACACCGCGCTCATCTTCTATGTCTTCTTCCTGAGCTGAAACAGTATCGCACAAGAAGGCCAACACTATCGCCGAAAGCACGCTGGCGCCAACAGTCACCCTGATGCGAGAAGTTGTCACTGCACTCTACCTCCCCTCTCAACTCGATGCTCATCTCGGCAAGCGTTTCATTGGCAGCCTCGACCGAAATAATGCCAATAAGTTCCGGACCCCGCTACCCAGTATGGCGAACTTGCGGTACCCGCATTACCCGCTTCCGATCGTTGCCCTGAATCCTCGGCTGCCCCGTGCACCTTGAGGGCAGCATAAGCGCGAGTAGCATCGCCGCAACAACCCATACGGTATAGCATACTCAGCAAGGGGTACCATTTTATGGAGATTTCCTCACTTATTTTTTTTTGAGGCAAACTGTCTCCTCGCCCGTCACCTCAGAACGCAGAAAGCCCCTCGGACCTTCGTCCGAGGGGCTGAGTACCGTGCGTTAAACGTCAGCGATGTTGTTGAAGCAACAAACTACACTGACAGCGAAGCCATGGCTTAGGTGGGACGTACTCTACCCCTCCGGCTCCTCATAATCCGGCATCGCTTCGATCTCTTCCTCGGTGAGATCGGTGGAGTACTCGTCGTCGTCATTCTGGACCAGCTCCACCCGATCGAAACCGACTGCGACCTCCTTCTCCATGAAGCCCAGGAAGCCGCCGAAGCCGACCAGCAGACCTTGCGGCTCACCGTCGGAGTCGATCAGGAGGTCGTTGATCGTGGCGATGCGTTCGCCGTCCGGGTTGACCAGATGGCCACCGACGATGTCTTCGGCCGGCACGCCTTCCACCACGATCCCTTCAGCATCGCCGCCGTGGGGATGCAGCTGGCTCAGGTCGACAGGCGCCGTGCTTTCCATGGCGCCGCTCGTGTCGGTGCTCGGGGCCTCGTCCATGGAGCTGTCCTCCATGTCCGTGTCCATCTCGGTGTCGGTATCCATGCCGGTGTCGGGCGCCTCGGAATCATCGGCGACAGGCGGAGCGGTGTCGCTATCCATGCTGTCCGACTCCGATATATCGGGGGACTCGCCGTTATCGGAGCCCTCCTCGGTCACGCCCATATCCTCGGTGGTCGTCTCTTCCATTGTTTCGGACGTGGCGGCCGGCTCTTCGTCGCTTTGCGCCAGCGCCGCGCCCGAGGCAAACAGGAAGGCCGATGCAGAAACCGCGGCTAACAGGGTCTTTTTCATCTTTACTCTCCACGTCCATTGACGGTCGGAAGCGGCAGGGGCCGGGACGGCGCACCTGCCGACGTTACATATCCCAAACCCTGAGCACCGCCTTCCGGTTCCAATCCGCTCCGCAGACAGTGCTGGCAGCCGCGAGGAAAATGCGGCCCGTCCCCTGCTTACCCTCTGGTAATTCACGCCAAAGCAAGTGATCATGGCCACCGTCGCGACAAGGCTGGCCGGCGGGTCGGCACAAGGGTCCGGACTAGGGGGAGGCACGATGCTTACAATTGCCGAGGAATTCCTGCTGCTCTCACATGATGAGCAGAGTGGCCGCATGCTCTATGCATCGCAGCCCATCACGCAGATCGCGCTGGTCGGCGCGGTGCTGATGGACCTGGCCATGCACGATCGGATCGACAACGATCTGGAAAAGCTAATGCTTGTCGATGCCACGCCGCTGGGCGAGCCGGCGCTCGACCACGTGCTGGCCCGGATCGCCGAAGAGAAGGACCAGGAGCGCTCGGTGCGGGACTGGATCGATCGGCTGGCACCGGAAGCGGAGACGATCCGGGAGCTCTCGCTCCAGCGCCTGATCGAACGCGGCATTCTGCGTGAGGAGGAAGGCCGCTTCCTCTGGGTCTTCTCCACCCGGCGCTACCCGCTG
This sequence comes from Aquibaculum sediminis, assembly GCF_040712085.1. Lineage (NCBI taxonomy): Bacteria > Pseudomonadati > Pseudomonadota > Alphaproteobacteria > Rhodospirillales > Rhodovibrionaceae > Aquibaculum > Aquibaculum sediminis. The sequence continues at coordinate 98,659 of NZ_JBFCVK010000011.1, read as the reverse complement.
ATCGACAACAAGGAGCAGACCGAGGTTAAGCTGCGCATCGCGCAGATCCTGATGACGGATGACATTCCCGACGCCCGGGACGTCGCTATCCTCAATCTGGCCGACGCTTGCGGCCTGCTGCACGAGGTCTTCAGCAGCCACGAACTCTCCCGCCTGGAAGAGCGCATCGAGCAGCTGACCCGCCTCGACCTGATCGGCCAGGCAGTCAACGCCACGATCGAGGAGCTGCGCGCCGCCCTGGTCACGGTCATGCCGCGCTGATCCATGCTGGCACTGCTTCTGGCCCTGCATGCCCTGGCCGCCGTTGTCTGGGTCGGCGGCATGTTCTTCGCCTATCTGATCCTGCGCCCTTCGTTGGGCACCTTCGAACCGCCCCAGCGTCTGCGCCTCTGGCACGGCGTTTTCGGGCGCTTCTTTCCCTGGGTCTGGGCCGCTGCGGGCATCCTGCTGGCCAGCGGCTATGCCATGATCTTCGGCCATTTCAGTGGCTTCGGCGGGGTCGGCGTGTCCGTGCACATCATGCACCTGACCGGCCTGATCATGATGGCGCTCTTCGCCCATCTGTTCTTCGCGCCCTGGCGCCGCTTTCGGCAAGCCGTGGAGCGGGAAGACTTCGCCGTCGCGGGGCAGCAGCTGAACGGCATTCGCCGGATCGTCGCCATCAACCTCGCGCTGGGTCTTCTGACCGTGATCCTCGGCGCCGGCGGTCGTTACTGGTAGGCGGCAGCGCATGACCGACAACGGCGACATTGCCGGGCACTACGCGAGGGGGGGACGCCTGAGCGAGAAGGTCCTGCAACTCGCGCGCCAGCACCGGGTCAGCCCCGAGGGGCCGCTGACCGTCGCGGACCTGGCAACCTTCGATCAGTTCCATCTGCGCGCACGGCAAGGGACCGCGGAACTCGCCGAACAAGCGCAGCCGGCGCCGGGCAGCCTGGTGCTCGACATCGGCGCCGGCATTGGCGGACCCGCGCGTCAGCTTGCCGAAAGCTGCGATGTCACAGTGGTCGCCCTGGACCTGACCGAAGCCTACTGCCGCGATGCCGCAACCTTGTCGGCGGCAGTCGGCCTGGAACGAGCGGTGCTGGCCTGCTGCGCGGATGCCGGGCGTCTGCCCTTTCCCGACGCGACCTTCGATCTGGTCTGGACCCAGCACGCCGCCATGAACATTCCCGACAAACAGGCGCTCTATGGGGAGGCCGCGAGGGTGCTCAAGCCAAGAGGACGTCTGGCGCTGCACGACGTCATGGCGGGACCGGCCGGGCCGCCGCACTATCCTACCCCCTGGGCCGGCCAAGCCGAACAATCCTTCCTCCTGCCGCCGGAGGATATCCGGGCGCTGATCAAGGGGTGCGGCCTGAGCGAGCTGTCCTGGGAGGATCGCACCGAGGCGCTGCTGGCCGAGGAGCGTGACCAGGCCGCGCGACAAAGCGGCGCAGCCCGGCCGCCAGGGCCCTATATGCTTTATGCGGGTTTTCTCGAACTGTCGCGCAACCTGCGCCGCTCCCTCGCGGAAAACCGCGTCCGCCTCGTGATGGGGCTTTTCGCCAAGCCGGTGTGATCCTGCGGTGTAGTGACCGCACGACGCCCCGCTCCTTGGAGCAGGACGCCAACCGCCGGCCGCTTTTCCCTTGATTTCTCCCCCCTAGTCCGTACATCAGAAACCGGACTGATTAACTCCGATTTAGGAGCGCCGGATGTTTCGGCTCAACCGCCTGACTGATTATGCCGTTGTGGTCATGGCCCGCATGGCCAACGACGGCTGCAAGGTGCGAACGGCGCCGCAGATCGCGGAAGACACCGGCGTACCCGTGCCGACGGTGTCCAAGGTGCTGAACGCCTTGGCCCGCGACGGGCTCATCGTGTCGCAGCGTGGCGCTGCCGGCGGCTATCGCCTGGGCGCGCCGCCGGAGCGTATCACGGTGGCCGCGATCATCCAGGCACTGGAGGGCCCCATTGCTCTCACCGCCTGCGTCGACGGACAGTCCGGGCATTGCGAAAGCGAGTCCCTCTGCCCCATGCGGGGCAACTGGGATCGCGTGAACAACGCGATAAGAGGCGCGCTGGAAGGCGTTACCCTCGAAGACATGACGGCGGGCCTTTTCGTCCCCATGGGCGAGCGACGGCCGCCGACCGCGCTGCAGCAGGCAAGCGGCAAGTAGAAAGGTCCGGAAGAACCCCCAGAGGGTCGAAAAGGAGAGATCATGGCGGCAAGTGTCGAGACCGTCGAAAAGGTACAGTCGCTGGGCGAACGCTATAAGCATGGCTTCGTCACCGACATCGAGATGGAGACAGCGCCGAAGGGTCTGAGCGAGGACACCGTGCGCTTCATCTCGGCCAAGAAGAACGAGCCGGAGTGGCTGCTGGAATGGCGCCTCAAGGCCTTCCGCCACTGGCTTGAGATGCCGGAGCCGCAGTGGGCCAAGGTGGACTTCCCGCCCATTGACTATCAGGACGCCTACTACTTCGCGGCGCCGAAGAGCGACGACGACAAGCCGAAGAGCCTCGACGAGGTGGATCCGAAGCTGCTTGAGACCTATGAGAAGCTTGGCATTCCCTTGAAAGAGCAGGAAATGCTGGCCGGCGTCGCGGTGGACGCCGTGTTCGACAGCGTCTCCGTGGCCACCACCTTTAAGAAGAAGCTCGAAGAGGCCGGCGTCATCTTCTGTGCCATCTCGGAAGCGGTGCAGAAGCACCCCGAGCTGGTGCAGAAGTACCTGGGGTCGGTGGTGCCAGCGGCGGACAACAAGCACGCCTGCCTGAATTCGGCCGTCTTTACCGACGGCTCCTTCGTCTACATCCCCAAGGGCGTGCGCTGCCCGATGGAGCTCTCCACCTACTTCCGCATCAACGCGGAGAACACGGGCCAGTTCGAGCGCACGCTGATCATCGCCGACGAAGGCAGCTATGTGAGCTACCTGGAAGGCTGCACCGCGCCGATGCGCGACGAGAACCAGCTGCACGCCGCCGTGGTCGAACTGATTGCGCTGGACGATGCGGAGATCAAGTACTCCACCGTTCAGAACTGGTACCCCGGCGACGAGAACGGCGTCGGCGGCATCTACAACTTCGTCACCAAGCGCGGGCTGTGCGCCGGGCGCAACTCCAAGATTTCCTGGACGCAGGTGGAAACGGGTTCCGCCATCACCTGGAAGTACCCGAGCTGCATCCTCAAGGGCGACAACTCGGTGGGCGAGTTCTACTCCATCGCCATCACCAACAACATGCAGCAGGCCGATACCGGCACCAAGATGATCCACCTGGGGCGCAACACCCGCTCGCGCATCATCTCCAAGGGCATCGCGGCCGGGCGTTCGGCCCAGACCTATCGCGGGTTGGTGAACCTGGGCGGTGGCGCGGAACACGCCCGCAACCACACCCAGTGCGACTCCCTGCTGATCGGCGACCGCTGCGCGGCCCATACCGTGCCCTACATCGTCAGCAAGAACCGCAGTGCGCGACTGGAGCACGAGGCAACCACCTCGAGCATTTCCGAGGATCAGCTCTTCTATTGCCGCCAGCGCGGCATCAGCGAGGAAGACGCGGTTGCCCTTGTGGTGAACGGTTTCTGCCGCGAGGTCTTGCAGCAGCTGCCCATGGAGTTCGCCGTCGAGGCCCAGAAGCTGGTGGGCATCAGCCTCGAGGGCTCGGTTGGATGATTGCGCGTTCCGCCAGGAGCGCCAAGATGAGTTCGCAGGTCAGGAAGAATTGCTAAATGCTTGAAATCAAGAACCTTCACGCCACAGTCGATGGCACGGAGATCCTCAAGGGTATCGACCTGTCTATCGGGGCCGGCGAGGTACACGCCATCATGGGGCCCAACGGCTCGGGCAAGTCGACCCTCTCCTATGTTCTCTCGGGTCGCGAAGGCTATGAGGTGACCGAGGGCGAAGTGCTGCTCAAGGGTCAGAACCTGCTGGATCTGGCCCCGGAAGAGCGGGCGGCGGCCGGCGTCTTCCTCGCCTTCCAGTACCCGGTGGAGATCCCCGGTGTGCCCAACACCACCTTCCTCAAGGAAGCGGTCAACGCCGTGCGCAAGTCCCGCGGCGAAAGTGCGCTCGACGCCATGCAGTTCCTCAAGATCCTTCGCGCGAAGGTCAAGGAACTGGGCATGTCCGACGAATACCTGAAGCGCGCTGTCAACGCCGGCTTCTCCGGCGGCGAGAAGAAGCGCAACGAGGTGCTGCAGATGGCCATGCTGGAGCCGGCGCTCGCCGTCCTGGACGAAACCGACAGTGGCCTCGACATCGACGCACTCAAGGCGGTGGCCGATGGCGTCAACGCACTGCGCACGCCGGAGCGCTCCATGCTGGTGATCACCCACTATCAGCGCCTGCTGGACTACATCGTGCCCGACCGGGTGCATGTGCTCTCGCAGGGCCGGATCATCCGCAGCGGCGGACCGGAACTGGCCAAGGAGCTGGAAGCGAAGGGTTATGCCGACATGGTCGAAGCGGCGGCGTAAAAAGGCAAAGGTTTCAACATTATGGCCACAGAGGCTTTGACAGTAAGTGAGATCGAGGGACGCTGGCGCGATCTCGCCGGAACGCTCCCCGGCGCGGGCATCGACTGGCTGGATGACTTCCGAGCCCAGGGGCTGGAACAGTTCCGTGCCAGCGGCCTGCCCGGCCCCAGACTGGAAAGCTGGAAGTACACCAACCTGCCCCGCGCCCTGCGCGATCGCAGCTACACACCGGCCGCGTCGGCGCAGCGGACCAGCCTCGATCGCGTTGCCTCGCTCCTGCCGGCGGAGAGCGCGCGCCTGCGGTTGGTCTTCCTAGACGGCCGCTTCTCGCCGGATCACTCGCAGCTCGCCGGTCTTCCGGATGGCGTCACCCTGGCACCGCTTTCCCAGGTCCTTCGCGACACGCCGCAGCGGCTGGAAGGCCTGCTGCAGGCGGCCGAGTATGACCGGGAGCGCACGCTGCAGGCTCTGAACGACGCCCTCTTCGATGAGGGCCTGCTGTTGAGCGTGGCGTCCGGCATTCAGCTCGACACGCCGGTGGAGGTGATCTTTGTCGGTGGCACCAGTGAAGCTGCGGTCGAGAGCCATCAGCGCCTGGTGGTCAGCATCGGCCGCGGCGCCCAGGCCACGCTGGTCGAGCATCATCAAAGTGTGGGCAGCGGCCATGGCCTGCTCAATCTGGTCTCCGACATCCATGTGGCGGCCGGGGCTGGCCTGACGCATCTGCGGGTCCAGGAAACCGGCAAAGAGAGCGTGCATCTGGCAGGCACCCACCTGCAGCTTGAGCGGGACGCCCGCTATCGCAGCCTGGCCTTCACCAGTGGCGCGGCCCTCTCGCGGCACGAGATCGATGCGACGCTTCTGGGCGAGAATGCCGACATCACCCTCGATGGCGCCTATCTGCTGCGCGGGCGCCAGCATGGTGACACCACCAGCGTGATCCGTCACACCGTGCCCCATACTGCTGCACGCCAGACCTACAAGGGAGCCCTCGACGACCGGGCCCGCGGGGTTTTCCAGGGTCGGATCGTCGTGGAGCAGGACGCTCAGAAGACCGACGGCCGAATGCTGAACAAGACGCTGCTGCTCTCGGAAAAGGCCGAGATCGACAGCAAGCCCGAACTGGAAATCTTTGCCGACGACGTGCAGTGCGCCCATGGCGCCACCGCCGGTGAGCTCGACGCGGACGCGCTTTTCTACCTGCGCAGCCGCGGGCTCAGCCAGGAAGGCGCTCGGGCCCTGCTGGTGGAAGCTTTTGTTGCTGAACTGATCGAAGACTTCCCTCTGGAAGCCCTGCGCCCGGCCCTGCTGGAACGGTTGCAGCACTGGCTTCTGGGCACGAACTGAGGCGAAGAGGAGAGAAGCCTTACATGTCGACCCTGACGCAGGCCGCGCCCGGCGGCAACTCGGTGAAAGCGCTGGATGTAGAGCGGGTGCGAGCCGACTTCCCGATCCTGGAGCGCGAGGTCTATGGCCGGCCGCTGGTCTATCTCGACAGCGCCGCCAGCGCCCAGAAGCCGCGCGCCGTGATTTCCGCCATGACCGGGATCATGGAGACCTGCTACGCCAACGTGCACCGCGGCGTGCATCGCCTCAGCCAGGAGTCCACGGACATTTTCGAGGGTGCGCGCACCAAGGCGGCGGGCCTGCTGAACGCGGCAAGCAGCGATGAGATCGTGTTCACCCGCGGCGCCACCGAGGCCATCAATCTCGTGGCCCACAGTTTCGGCAACGCCTTCCTGGAAGAGGGCGACGAGGTCATCATCAGCGCCCTGGAGCATCACTCCAACATCGTCCCCTGGCAGCTGCTGCGCGATCGCAAGGGCATCGTGCTCAAGGTCATTCCTCTGCTGGACGATGGCACCCTGGATCGCGAGGCATACAATGCGCTGCTTGGGCCGCGCACCAAGCTGGTCGCCCTCACCCACATCTCGAACGCGCTGGGGACGGTGGTGCCGGTCAAGGAGATGATCGCCGAGGCCAAGGCCCTGGGCGACATCACGGTGCTGATCGACGGCTGCCAGGCGGTGCCGCACATGGCGGTGGATGTGCAGGATCTCGGTGCCGATCTCTACACCTTTTCCGCCCACAAGCTCTACGGCCCCTCGGGCATCGGCGTGCTCTACGGACGCAAGGACCTGCTGAACGCCCTGCCGCCCTATCAGGGCGGCGGCGAGATGATCTCCTCCGTCACCTTCGAGAAATCGACCTGGAAGGCGGCCCCGCACAGGTTCGAAGCCGGCACGCCGGCCATCGTCGAGGCGGCCGGTCTGGGCGCGGCCATCGACTACGTGCAGGGCCTCGACTACGCGGCCATCCAGGCGCACGAGCAGGGTCTGCTGTCCTATGCCACGGCCAGGCTCTCGGAAATCGAGGGACTGCGCATCTTCGGCACCGGTGCCGACAAGGCGGCGATTGTCTCCTTCACCCTGGATCAGGCCCACCCGCACGACATCGGCACGATCCTCGACCGCGCCGGCGTGGCGGTACGCGCCGGCCACCACTGCGCGCAGCCGGTGATGGACCGTTTCGACGTCGCCGCCACGGTGCGGGCATCCTTTGGACTCTACAACAGCGAAGCGGAGGTCGACGCCCTGGTCGCGGCCGTGCTCAAGGTTAAGGAGCTTTTCGGCTGATGCTCGAAGAACTGCGTGAACTTTACCAGGAAGTCATCCTTGATCACGGCAAGCACCCGCGGAACTTCCGACACCCGGATGACGCCAACCGCAACGCCCATGGCTACAACCCCATGTGCGGCGACACGCTCTTCATCTACCTGACGGTGGACGAGGACGGCGTGATCCAGGACTGCGCCTTCAAGGGCAAGGGCTGCGCCATCTCGCTGGCTTCGGCCTCACTGATGACGGAAACCCTCAAGGGCCTGAAGGAAAGTCAGGCTCGGGCACTGTTCGAACGGTTTCATTGGCTGTGCACTCACGACGAGCCGCCGGAGCATGAACCGGAGGATCTGGACGCGGACGCGATCGAGCGTCTGGAGGTTCTCGCCGGCGTGCGTGATTTTCCGGTGCGGGTCAAATGCGCCACGCTTGCGTGGCACACCATGACGGCCGCTCTCGACGGACAGCAGGAGGTCTCCACGGAATGAGCGAAGATCAACGCGACAAGCTGCGCAGCGACGGCCTGCCGGAAGACTTGCCAGCCCGCCCGCACTACAATCCATATCTGTGGGCCGGGGGCGGAACGGCTGAACAGGTGGAGGAAGGCTTTACTGCCCGTGCCGGCGAACCGCGGCAGGAAGGCGAGCCGGTTGCGACGCAGGAGCAGATCGTCGAGGCGATGCAAGACGTCTACGATCCGGAGATTCCGGTCAACATCTACGACCTGGGCCTGATCTACGACCTCACCATTGCGGCCAATGGCGACGTGGGCATCACTATGACGCTCACCGCGCCGGCCTGCCCCGTCGCCGGCGAGATGCCGGGCCAGGTGGCCGACCGGGTGGCGATGGTCGAGGGCGTTGGCCTGGTCTCGGTCACGCTCACCTGGGATCCACCCTGGGACAAGGACCGCATGAGCGAAGACGCCAAGCTCGCGCTGGGGATCTTCTAATCCGGCCTGGCAATGGTTACATTCGGGAGGAGCAGAAAGGACGAGTGTCTATGACTGGCAGCGTACTGACCTTGACGGAACGCGCCGCCGAGCGCGTCAAGCACCTGATGACCAAGAGCCCGGAGGACGGGGTTTTGGGACTGCGCGTCGGTGTGCGCACACGCGGCTGCTCCGGCCTGAGCTACTTCGTCGAGTACGCTAAGGAGCAGAAGAAGTTCGAGGACGTCGTCGAGGACAAGGGCGTCAAGATCTTCGTCGACCCCACCTCGGTCTTGTTCATCCTTGGCAGCGAGATGGACTTTGTCGAAGACAAGCTCGAGTCCGGTTTCGTCTTCAAGAACCCGAACGAATCGAGCCGCTGCGGCTGCGGAGAAAGCTTCGCGGTCTGACGTTCCGGCCGAGGCGGGACTTCACGCCTCGGCCCGTGCCTGGGATAGCGCCGCTCGCCAGAGTTCGATTCCGGCTCATCACCCCCTAATCCGGGGCTCGCGGGCGCGGCCTCTTCCCATGGTTATCGTCCCCGCTCATCTCCCAATCGAAGATTTCCTGGAAGCCTCCCAGTAACGGGTGTGCGGCGAATTTGCTGCGCATGCGTTCGCACCACCACGCGTCCGCTATTGCTTGATCCCTCGCGGTACTTGGGCAGACTGTGCCCACGCCGCCCCGGAAATCATCAAGAGGCGGACAGAACGCCGACACCCGATTGGGAGGAAATACCATGAAGAACCTGTTGCTGGGCACCGCGCTCGGCCTGCTGGCCGTGTCCACGGCCTCGGCCGACACCATCACGGTGGTTACGTCCTTTCCCCAGGACCTGACGGGGCCCTTCAAGGCTGCCTTCGAAGAGGCACATCCGGATCATGAACTGGAAGTGATCAACCGGAACACCAACGCCTCGGTTGCCTTCCTCCAGGAAACCCGTGACTCCAACACCACGGACATCTTCTGGGCCTCGGCCCCGGATGCCTTCGAGGTCCTGAAGTCGGAGAATCTGCTGGCTCAGGTCGACATCCAAGCCGAGGGCATCCCGCACGAGATCGGCTCCTACCCGATCAACGATCCGGATGGCTTCTATTACGGCTTCGCCGCCTCCGGCTACGGCATCATGTACAACACCCGCTATGTCGAGGCGAACGAGCTCCCAGTCGCTCAGGAGTGGGAAGATCTCATGCGCGCCGAGTACAACGGCCATGTAGCCATGTCCGCACCCTCGCGCTCCGGCACCACGCACTTGACCGTCGAAACCCTGCTGCAGGGTGACGGCTGGGAAGACGGCTGGGCCAAGTGGAAGTGGATCGCCGGCAACATGAACACCGTGACCGAGCGCAGCTTTGGCGTGCCTGACGCGGTGAATTCCGGCAGCGCCGGATACGGCATCGTCATCGACTTCTTCGGCCTCGCCTCAAAAGCCACGGGCTTCCCGGTCGAGTTGGTTTATCCCAGCGTGACCTCGATCGTGCCGGCGAACATCGGGGTCATCGAGAATGCGCCCAATGAAGAAGGTGCAAAGACCTTCGTCGAGTTCGTGCTGTCCCCCGAAGGGCAGCAAGTGCTGCTGAATCCCTCGATCATGCGCCTGCCGGTCAACCCGGAGGCCTATGCCAACGCGCCTGAGGGTTTCCCCAATCCCTTCGACGAGGATTTCGCGCCAGGCGCCATCGCCTTCGACGTCGACAAGTCCGGGGCGCGCTACAATCTGGTCAACTCGCTCTTCGACGTGATGATCACCTACCGCCTGGACGACCTCCGCGACGCAGTGTCAGCGGTGCAGGAGGCCGAAGCGGCGCAGGCCGACAGCGGCAACGAGGAAGCCCAGGCGCTGATCGCCGAGGCCCGCGCACTCATCGAGGCGCTGCCGATCACCGAGGAAGAATCCCTCGACCCCTCCTTCACCGGCGTCTTCCAGGTGGCCCGCAAGACGGAAGACACCGAAGTGGTGGGCCGTCAGGCCGAGGTGGAGCAGGAGTGGGACAGCTTCGCGGTCGATAACTACCGCAAGGCCAGGGAACTGGCCGAGCAGGCCGCCGCACTGTAAGCAGTCCTCCTGTCGGCCCGCCCTGCCCTCGCGGCAGGGCGGGCCCTTTTCTGCCGTGCTCCCGGAAGGCTGTTGATGAGCGCCACCTCAACCCAGTCGTCACGCTTTACCCTGTTCCCGCGCCTGTCCGGGGCAGCGGTGGCGGGCATCCTGATCGCCATCCTCCTGATGGCTTTTCTCGTCCTGCCGGTTGCGCAGGTGATCTACGTGGCCTTCCTGGACGCCCGGACGGGTGCGCTGACGCTCCAGAACTTCGAGGACTTCTTCAACACCACGCTGTTCCAGCAGAGCTTCGTCAATTCCTTCTACGTCTCTGCCATGTCGGTGGTGGTGGCGACCATCATCGCCTTGCCCCTTGCCTACATCACCACGCGCTTCAACTTCGCCGGCACGGCGATCATTCAGAGCCTCGGTTTCATCCCCCTGATCATGCCGCCCTTCGTCGGTGCGGTCGCCATGTCACTGCTCTTCGGGCGCAACGGCACGGTCAATCTGCTGCTTAACCAGTATTTCGGCTTTCGCATCCCCTTCATGGAGGGGCTGAACGGCGTCATCCTGGTGCAGTCGATCCACTACTTCCCTTTCATCCTGATCAATCTCTCTGCCGCACTGCGCAACATCGACCGCTCCATGGAGGAGTCCGCCCAAAACCTGGGGGCCTCGGGCCTGCGACTCTTCCGGCGCATCGTCTTTCCGCTCGCCATGCCGGGCTATCTGGCAGGCGCCGCCCTGGTCTTCATCAAGGTGTTCGACGACCTGGGCACGCCTCTGCTGCTGAACGTCAACACCATGCTGGCGCCGCAGGCCTATCTGCGAATCACGGGTGTGGGCATCAACGACCCCATGGGCTACGTGATCTCCTTCATCCTCGTGGCCTTCTCTGTCTTTTCCCTCTGGGCCTCCTTCCTCTTCATGCGCGGCAAGGACTACGCCACGACGCAGAAGGGCGGCGGCGGGCTGTCCAAGCGCGAGCTTTCGACCAAGGAGAAGATCCTGGCCTACGGAGTGATCTTGCTGATCCTGGCGCTGGTGCTTTCGCCGCACTTCGGCCTGGTGCTGTTGGCCTTCGGCACGATCTGGTCCTTCAGCCCCCTGCCCGACGGCTTCACGCTGCAGCACTTCCACACCGTCTTCACCGAGTCCGCGCAGTACATCTACAACACCCTGCTCTATGCCGGCACGGCGGCGATCCTGGACGTGGTGGTGGGCACCGCGATCGCCTACATCGTCATCCGCACCGGCCTGCCCGGCCGCAAGTGGCTGGACTACATGGCGACCGCTGCCCTGGCGGTTCCCGGTGTCGTGCTCGGCATCGGCTACCTGCGGATGTTCCACGGCATCCAGCTTCCCTTCGGTCTCGGCCCCATGGCAAGCTGGTGGGGCATCATCATCATCGCGCTGATGATCCGGCGCCTGCCCTATGCCCTGCGCTCCTGCATGGCGGCGCTGCAGCAGCTTTCGCTGGCTCTTGAGGAGGCCGCTGAGAACCTCGGCGCCAGCAAGTCGCGCACCATCCGCCGGGTGGTGGTCCCGCTGATGGCCGGCGGCATCCTTGCCGGCTTCGTCACCAGCTTTGCCACGGCCGCCGTCGAACTCTCCGCCACAATCATGCTGGTCAGCCGCGCCAGCGAGGCCCCGCTGGCCTACGGCATCTATCTCTACATGCAGTCCCCGGCCGGGCGCGGCGCGGGTGCGGCGCTGGGCATCCTCGCTGTGGTGATCGTGGCCCTGGGCACCTATCTCTCGCACCGCATCATCGAACGCGACCGCCTTCGCACCGGCCGCGGGGAGGCTGAGCAGTGACGGCTGGCGCGTCGAACAAGGAGAACAGCATGATCCGCGAGACCGCCAGGATCCGTATCGAGAATCTTCATCTCTCCTTCGGAACCACCAAAGTCCTGGCCGGTATCGACATGGAGATCAAGCCGGGTGAGTTTTTCGCCTTCCTCGGTCCCTCCGGCTCGGGCAAGTCGACCCTGCTGCGCGCCATCGCCGGCTTCGGGCCGCGGCCGAAGGGACGCATCCTGATCGGCGTTCACGACGTGGTCGACCTGCCGCCCTGGAAACGCAACGTCGGCATGGTGTTCCAGTCCTACGCGCTCTGGCCGCACATGTCGGTGCGCGCCAATGTCGCCTTCGGCCTGGAAGAGCGCCGCCTGCCCCGCCGCGAGGTCGGCCCCAAGGTGGAGGCAGCGCTGGAACTGGTGGGCCTCTTGGACCTGGCCGAGCGCATGCCCTCGCAGCTTTCCGGCGGGCAGCAGCAGCGGGTGGCGCTGGCACGCACCATTGCCATCGAGCCGCAGGTGCTCCTGCTGGACGAGCCACTCTCCAACCTCGATGCCTCACTACGCGTGCAGATGCGCCGTGAACTGCTGGCCCTGCAGCGCAAACTGCAGCTCACCACCATCTTCGTGACCCACGACCAGGAAGAGGCCAACACGACCTCCGACCGCATGGCGGTGCTCGACGGCGGCGTCATCCAGCAGATCGGCACGCCCCAGCATCTCTACGACCACCCCACCAACGGCTTCGTCGCCGGCTTCCTCGGCACGGCGAACATCATCGAAGGCCGGGTGCAGGACGGAAACTTCGTGACCAAGAGCGGCCATCGCCTCCCCGTCCCCGCGCCGCCCGAGGGCGCCGACCGCATCGTCCTGCGCCCGCAGAACATCACTCTGACCGAGGAGCGTGGCGAAGGCATCTTGCCGGGCCGCATCCGGCACCGCGAGTTTCTCGGCAGCCAGATCCGCTACCTGATTGAAACGGCCGACGGCACGATCATCGTCGATACCCAGCACGGCCCCGACACTGACGACCATCCGGCCGGAAGCGAAGTGGCCCTGCGGATCGATAGCCGCAACGCGCCGCTGCTCACCTGAGTGCCTGCCATGACCAGCATCATCTTCGACCTCGACGGCACCCTGATCGACAGTGCGCCCGACATTCACGCCGGCGTTGCCAAGCTGCTTCAGGAGGAGGGTCTGGCCCCGCTCGATCTGGCCACCGTGCAGAGCTTTATCGGCAATGGCGTGCCGGTGTTGATCGAACGGGTCATGCAGCACTGCTTCGGGTCGGTGGATCCGGCCAGGCGGGACAGCTTCATCGAGCGCTTCATGGCCCACTACAACGCCGCGCCGACCGCGCTCACCCGGCTCTACCCCGGGGTGAAGGGCGCGCTCATCCGGTTGCAGGATGACGGGCACGCGATCGGGCTGTGCACCAACAAGCCCGCCGCCATCTCCAAGGCCATTCTTGCCGGCCTGGACGTGGCGCAGCATTTCCGGGCCATCATCGGCGGCGACAGCGTCGGCGCAAAGAAGCCCGATCCGGCACCGCTGCACGCGGCTGTCGAGGCGCTGGGCGGCGGGGCGGCTATTTACGTTGGCGACAGCGAGATCGATGCCACCGCCGCAGCGGCAGCCGGCCTGCCCTTCCTCCTCTTCACCGAGGGCTACCGCAAGCGCCCGGCGGCCGAGATCGCGCATCTGGCGAGCTTTGCCGACTTTCAGGGCCTGCCGGCCCTGATCGACGCTGTTGCAGGTGAGCTTCGCGCGGTGGCGCCACAATAACGCAAGGCGCCCCGCTGCCCTCAGCCGACCTCCAGGCCGAAACGCTCGACCACCTGATCCTGGATCAGGCCGGCGTGGAGCATCAACAAGACCAGGCGCGCATCCAGACTGTCCCCCTGGGACAATGCGGTCTCGATCCGGGCTTCAACCGCCTCGAGGGCTGCCATGTCCTGGTCGGCAACGAAGCCCTGGGCGCCCAATTGGCAGTAGACCAGCAGGGCGGCGGCATGCTCATGCACCGATTCCGCCGGGCTGCGCTCACCGGTTGCTTCCTGCAGCAGTTTGAGCGTCGTGAGCTTCGCCGCATCGGGCATCAGACGCGGATGCAGCCCCTGCGCCCGCAGCGCCCTGTCCAGGCGCTGCAGGTCCTTCGAACGCCCGAAGAGTCCAAATAATCCAAGCATGCAGCCAGCATAGCAGAGGCCGGCGCTGCCGTCTCACCCAGCATGGCGCAAAGCCGACCCGCGTGGCGGGAGCTAAACCGCCTGGGTATAGAACTCACCGTCGCGTTCACAGACTTTATAGCGGGTGGTCTCCGACCGACCGTCTTCGAGGCGGATGGTCTGCTCCTGGACCTGGCAGCTGTCACCACTGTCCGCCACCTGCGACTGGGCGACCGGGCGGACGGTTCCCTTGGTGCCGGTTTCCGGGTTCTCCCAGGACTGGGACTCGCCGGAACGGTAGCTGTGTATGGTGGATTCCTCGGCCAGTTGCTTGTCGCGCTCATCCAGATAGGCGCCGATCTGCTGCCCGATCAGAACGCCCACGCCCGCGCCGACCCCCGTGGCGATCAGCCGCGTGGAGCCGCTGCCGATCTGGGACCCGATCAGTCCGCCGAGCAAGCCGCCGGCACCTGCGCCCACGGTCTGATTGGTGCTGCTGGGGCAACCAGCAAGGGCCACGCCTGCAGCGAGCAGCGTGGCGGCCGCGAAGGTTTTCATCATCACCCATCCTCCTCAGAACTTCAGGTCGATTTCGGCAGTGCTCTCGCTAGCGGAGCCTTGCATCATGCTGGAACGGTTGGCTTCGACCGTCTCCTCCAGGGCAAGGGGATCGGCAAGCCCGGTCAGGAGGCGCAGCGCTCGCCCATCCGGCCCGGCAACGATGAGGGCGAAGAGGGTCTCGGGGCAGCGGGCGCCGCTTAAGCCCGGCCCAATGAAGCCGCTCACCCTGAAGGGGAAAGCCCCGTTCTGCGAAATGGTGCGGGCTGCGCCGCCGGGATGGGCAGCGTGTGCCCGTGGCAGTTCGAGAGCCTCTTCCGTCCCCTGCCAGGGATGATGGTCCACTCGCCATTCCTGCCGCGCCAGCATCGAGAGACTGTTTTGGCAGCGGCGATCGGCCTTCTCGCGATCAGCATGCCAAGCGAGGAGCACGGCTGTTGTCGCGTCGGAGCGAATGTCCGCCCTCCCGTAATGTTTGGTCAGAAGTTCTTCTACGTTCGATAGCGGCGGACCGCTCGTCCCGAAATCAACCCATCGTGTGAGAGCCGTCACGCGCTCGGCAGCCGTTGGAGGTTCGCTATAGACCATCACCGCCTCCCGGCCATCGCCGGAGCGGACCATTAACGCTTCGTTGAAGGGGTCCCAGAGATTGCCCTCTTGTGCGGCGCTGCGTTCCGCACGCTCGGTGCGAAAAACCACTGCTTCGCTCAGTGCCTCGCTCAGCAGCGCGATCGCTTCTTCCAGAGGACTGCCGAGCGCTATGCCGAGAATGGAGAGCGGAGCCACCCGGTCTTCAACCTGCGTCGAAACAGCTTCGGCGTCGTGTTGATCCGCTGACCGCTCCGCCGACATGGCCGGCGCGTTCGGAGGTTCCTGCTTTCCGGGAATACCTCGGTAGAGCACACGTGCCGGATCGCGCACCGCCAAGGTTGCGCCCCGATCCAGCACTTCGAACTCCAGGACGCCAAGCTCAAGCCGTCTTGATGTCGCTTCCTCCACCACCACGCGTGCGCGCAGTGCGTATCTTGGATGGGACGCATTGGTAAGCTGCCATTGCCGAGCTTCCTCGGGCTCCATCGGGACGTCGAACTGCGCACGATCGGCAGGCGCCAGAGTGACGGTGCTTCCATAGCTGCGCTCATGGTCATCCAGGCTGAGAGAACGCACAGGGAAGCGCTCCGTGCCGAAGTCGTACTCGCCGAAAGTCACCTCGCCGATCACCCAGAAGCCTTCGCCTCCCGGGTCGAAGTTTCTTGCTTGCGCAACGACGTCCTCCGCGCGCTGGCGTCTCGTGAAGGCATCGAAGCGATTGCCAAAAGACTTGGAGAGCGCTTCGACGGCATCACCGTTGGTCATGCGTGCATGCAGAACAGCCATGTAGCCTTCCGGGGGAAACGCGATTGTTTCCGGCTTGGCATCCGGCCGTTCCTGGAACTCGGTGCGCGCCAATTCCTCGCCCGTCTCGCGTGCAAGCAGTCGCGCGGATTCCGGCTTGGCATCCAGAAGCAGGACCGAACGTCGGTTCAGTTGAACGAGGCGAGGGTTGGCGAAGGTCAGGTGCATCTGTGGCCGCACCACGAGGTTCGGGTTGATCTCCGTGCGATCAAACTGGATTGCATAGGAGTCCGCGGCCGCGGGCAAAACCAGAACCAGATGGTCCACCGGCAGGGGATGGTTCTGCCGGTTCGGGATCCGTTCCGAGTACAGATACTCTTGGGGAACGCCGATTTCCGCGGCGAGGTTGCGTTCATCGTTGCTTCTGTTGCCGTCCAGCAGCGCTAGGCGTCCCTCCGCCTGCTGCGCGGATGTCAGTTTCATCGGACCTGTTTCCAGACGTAGGGTTGCCGGCAGCGCCGCTGCCCGATTGCGCGTCCACTGCTCAAAGTGAGCCAGCAACTCATCGCTTATCCGATTTCCGGGATCGCCAAGGCCACGTGCCGCAATGCTGCCCCCGAAGAAGTCGGGCCAGTCTGCCAGGTCGTCTCCCGCTTCCATCCGCACCCTGGCGCCCGCCCACTGCCGCCATTCGTCAGGGGATGGCTCGACCAGCCCGGACTTCAACATCGTCAACATCAGGGTGGCGCTGTCGGTCAGGCTCGGAACCGCGAGCGGTTCTGCCGCCACCGAGGCAGGATCGTGCGCTTGGAAGTCCAGCCTGCGCAGAGGTGCCATTCGATCGCTATCGGTAGCCGAGAACAGGACGAGGCCTTCGGTCTTGATCTCCGCATTGAAGATTCGGCTATGGACACTCTGCTCCCGGGTTGGGGACACTGCAGAGATTGACATCTCGATGCCGAGGCGGGCCGTCGGCCGCCCGGAGACCACCCTGTTTCCGGACTGCCTCCGCTGTACCAGATGCTGGTCGCGGAAGGAGACCGCCTCATCCATGCTAACGGCAATGCCCACAGGCGTGCCATCCAAGGGGACAACCGTCCTAAAGCCGCTTTGGCGAAAGACATCGGGTTGGCTGCAGGAGCGCTCCAAAGGTTGGGAGAACGGAAAGAGCGATCGCTCGAAATCATACTCTGCCAAGCCTACATTGCAGTACAGCAGCAGGCGCAGCGGCAACTCGGGCGTCACCTCGAAAAGTTGCGCTGAAAAGTCCGCTCGGAAAGTTTGGAGGAGCCGTCGGCGCGCAAATTCGTCGAGATTGTATTGAACCTGCAATCCGACCCGGCTGCTTCTTCCGAAGATTGTCTCGTAATCGACACCCGCTGCTTCAGCC
This sequence comes from Aquibaculum sediminis, assembly GCF_040712085.1. NCBI lineage: Bacteria > Pseudomonadati > Pseudomonadota > Alphaproteobacteria > Rhodospirillales > Rhodovibrionaceae > Aquibaculum > Aquibaculum sediminis. The sequence continues at coordinate 81,354 of NZ_JBFCVK010000011.1, read as the reverse complement.
AGACGGCGCTTCTGCTCGCTGTTGAGTCGCTCCATGTAGGCGTAAGCGCCTTCATCGGTGTCCAGGATGCCAGGAGCCTCTGCCAGGGCCAGCATCGCGAGGTGATGCTCCAATCGCGCCCTGTCCTCACCCGCCCAGCGGCGCTCGTTCTTGACGATCAGTCGGCGCGGGTCGAGCGTCGGCCTGCCGGCCACAGCCTGCTCCGGTGCTGCGTCGAACGCGACCCGCAGCAGTTCGACCTGCAGCCCTTCGTCTTCGTAGAAAATGAGGGTTTCGGGTGAGAGCGTAAGGTCAAACGCGTTTTCCCGCCGCTCCTGCGGTGCAATGCCAACGACCGACGCCTCAACCGCTGTAAAGATACGATTTCCGCGACCGAGCCGAACGCGCAGCGCCTCGGCTTCCTCCGGCGTCTTGTCGATATGGGTGGGGGCATCGGTGAGGAAGAGTTCAGCGCGCACTCGCTGTGACTTGGTGTTCACATTGGCGCAGCTGTGCTCCAGAGAAAACCGCTGCTGCTCGAAGTCATAGTCTCCAAGTTGACCACCGCAGATGATCGCCACTGGCAGCGGCAGATCCGGCGCTTCGGCAACCAGCCTAGCCTGACCCTCGCTTCTATAGCCCTGCAACAGTCTCTGAAACTCGAACTCGTTGAACCCGAGTTGCCGCGCATCTCTGGCCATAAGGCGCCAGCCGCGATGCTCCAAGTTCTTATGCTGGAGTTCGGTCATCGCGGACAGGGCGTCCACGATGATGCGCCGCCGCAGCTCACGCGGCAGGAGATCGAGATAAGCTAGGGCCGTGTTGTCGTCAGCCGTGATCTCCGGTGCAGCACGCAGGGCCAGACGGTCCAGCAATCCGCCGGGCTCACTCTGCTTTACCTGCTCGGGCGCCCGGTGCCCGGCCGACAGCGCTACTCTTCCGTTGACCAGCACGAGATTGTGAGCGGCCGCAAACTCGCGGAGCTCGCCTGTCGCAGCTGCTGCAGTCGCTACAGGCGCCTCCGTCGGCGCTGTCGACGCGGACGGCGCCGGGGACGCCACGGGGCCCGCCTCAGCGACGGGCGAGATCGCAGCCGGCGGTCGTGTCGCCAGTTCGGCTAGCTCCGCTTCCGGCGCTTCGGAGGCTGCGCCGCGCTCGCGTCGCAGGGCGAGCAGCACGTCGGCTGACGGCGAATCGCTACCAGTCAGTCCGCGCGAAGCGCGCCAGGCGCGGATAGCCGCCCGGGTGCGCGGTCCTGCCATGCCGTCAGGTGAACCGGCGTCGAAGCCGAGGCTGTTGAGGGCGCTCTGGATCTCGAGGGTGCGCTGACGCTCGTCCAGCGGCACCAGATCGCCCTGAGCGGGGGTGGACAACACCCGCAGTTCTCCGGACGAGGCCCCAGCGGCCGCGCGCCAAACCGGCATGCCGCCGACCGTGCCGACCAGTTCGATTTCCCGCGCCTGCGGACACTCCAGCGGCAGCAAACTGCCCAGGATCGCCACGGCGCGGCGCACCTGGAAGGCATCGCCGGCAAAGCTTTCCCGGACAGGCGTACGCAGTTCGACGTAAATCCGCTCCGCACACCACTCGCCGTCGGCTACATGTGCTTCGATCGCCCCGTCCTGGAGCAGGCGGCGCGCCTCCACCGACCCGGGCAGCAGCGCAGCCAGAATGACGGGAAGTGCCAACATCGTCAGCAGACGCCGCATCGCCTCTCTCCGAACCTGCCTCAAGCAGGATCAGGGTCGGGCCAGCGGCGCGCAGGCACAAGCTATGCGAAAGGGGTATTACTCTGTAGCAACCGAGGGAACGAACGCGATCTTGCTCCCTTCGGTCGGACCGAACGGTCAATCGCCCTCGGCGATCTCGGTCAGGGCTTCAGGGTCCAGCAGTTCGATCCAGCCATTGCGCTCGGTCGAGATCAGGTGCTCGCGGCGCAGGCGGGAGAAGACGCGGCTCACGGTCTCCAGAGTCAGGCCCAGATGATCCGCAATGGCCTCACGGCGCATGGGCAGCCAGAGATAGGTGGTGGAATCGCCGTTGCGGGCCGCCCGCTCGGAGAGCTCCAGCAGGAAGGAGGCGACCCGTTCCACGGCGGTCTTGCGCCCCAACAGCAACTGGCGCCCCTGCACCGCAGAAAGTTCATCACTGAGGTGGGACAGGAGTCCCTGGCCGAAGCCCGGCAGGCGATCGTTGAAGTCGGACAGGGTTCGCCGGGAGAAGCGGCGCAGGACAGCGTGCGTGGCTGCCTCGGCGGAACAGCTATGCCGTGCTCCGAAGGTCAGGCCGACGAGTTCGCCCGGATAGTGAAAGGCGGTGATGATGCGTCGGCCATCCGGCATCATCTTGTATTCCTGCACCACGCCGGCCGCGACGATATAGATGTTTGCGGCATCCTCGCCCTCCTCGAAGACAAGAGTGCCCGCCCGTCGCTCGACCGGTGCGCCGTGCGACTGCAACCGACGACGATCCTCCAGACCCAATCCACCATAGAGCGCACAGCCCGCTTCGGCATCGGTGCGCTGGGACACGCTTACCTGGGGCAGTGATGCGGCGGGAAGAGGGTCAATCTCACTGGCACTGACGCTGGCAAGCTGTATAGCCATGGTGCTGGTCCTCTTCCCGTTGGGCGTCTGGCTGCATGAGCATCGTCAGGGATAACCAGGGAGCAGACCATGCCGATAGTTGGGAATGCCCACTAAGGGTTTTCCCTTAGATGAGTTCGCCACCCTGCCCAGCAGGCGCCCCCGCGAGGCCCGTGAACAGCCTGCGGAGCATTGTCGCTTCCGGGCAAGCCGCCTATCGTGGCATAGCAAGCCCCAAACGAGGGAACGCCTGCATGGGCCTGTCATATGAGCGCACACACGGCTGGCAGTCCAAACCCGCCGTGGTTGCCGGACTGGCAGGCTTGGCGCTGCTGGTCACTTTCGTTTTCGACCTTTTGTCGGAGATGGGTGTGGCTGTCGGCGTGCTCTATGTGCTGCCGGTGATGCTGGCGAGCCTCTTGCCCTGGCGGCAGGCCACCTTTGCCTTCGCTGCCACCGCCTCCGTGCTGACTATGGTCGGCTACTTCGTCATGGCGGCAGCGCCGGAATCCACGTCGGCAACCTTTCTCGGCCTCAGCAATCGCCTGCTGACGCTGGTTGCCATCTGGTCAACGGCCACACTCGGCCTGCTCTGGACGCGCAAGGACGAGCGACTGCGCGAAGAGCGGGCGCGCCTGGAGGCCGTGATCGGCACCTCGGCCGATGCCGTCATCACCATCGATCAGAAAGGCATCGTCCAGTCCTTCAGCCGCGTGGGCGAGAAGCTGTTCGGCTACCGCGCCAGCGAAGTGATCGGCCACAACGTCAGCATGCTGATGCCCTCGCCAGACCGCGAGAAGCACGATGACTATCTCGAACGCTACCTGCGCACCGGAGAGAAGCGCATCATCGGTTTGGGACGCCAGGTGGACGCCCGGCGGAAGGATGGCAGCGTTTTCCCAGTCCACCTCATGGTGGGCGAGGTGACCCAGGCCGGGCAACGGCTCTTCACCGGCTTCATTCATGACATGAGCGAACGCGTGGCCGCCGAACGGGCCGTGGCGAGCGAACGCAACTTCATCGCCGCGATGCTGGACACCACCCAGGCCCTGGTTGTCGTCCTCGACCAACAGGGCCGCGTGGTGCGCAGCAATGCCGCCTGCCAGCGCCTGTCCGGCTACAGCGCCGGCGAGCTTGTGGGCCGCAGCATTCTCGAATTGATCCCCGACGCGAACACCAGTTTGCACGGCCTGTTGCAGAGCGGCCCCTTCGACGCACAGGTGCCCAACCGTTGGGAGGGCAGCCTGCTCCGCAAGGGCGGCGAAGTCCGGCTTGTCTCCTGGTCCACCGCCGCCATTCAGGACGACATGGGCGTTTCTCACTATCTCGTGACCACCGGCATCGATATAACGGAGAACCGCCGCAGCGAAGCCCGGGCGCAGGAGTTGCAGCACCACCTCTACCGCATTGGCCGCATCAGCGAACTGGGCGAAATGGCCTCCGCCATTGCACACGAACTCAACCAGCCCATGACCGCCGTGGCCAACTACGTGAATGCCAGCCGGCGCATGCTGGACGGCGTGGAGGACGAGAAGGCCGAGCGGATCATTGGCCTGATGAACCGGGCCGTGGAACAGACCGACCGCGCCGGGCAGATCGTGCGGCGCCTGCGCCAACTCATCGGACGGGGGCAGAGCGAGCTGCAACCGACCGATCTCAACGCCGTGGTGCGCGAAGCCTCCGGCCTCGCCCTGATCGGTGCGCGCGAGGAGGAGATCGAGGTCAGCTTCGACCTGCAAGAAGACCTCCCGCCGGTCCTGGCCGACGCAACCCAGTTGCAGCAGATTGTCCTCAATCTGGTGCGCAATGCCGTCGAAGCCCTACAGGCGGTGGACCATCGCCGTCTCCTGGTCTCGACCGGCACCTCAGCGGATACGGTGGAGCTCAGCGTGAGCGACAACGGGCCCGGGCTTGATCCCGAGGTGGCCGAACAGCTCTTCATGCCCTTTGTTTCGACCAAGGCGAACGGTATGGGGATTGGCCTGTCGATCTGCCGCTCCATACTGGACGCACACCAGGGGCAGATTCGGGCGGAACCGGTCGAGGGAGGCGGCACACGCTTCCGCGTCTCCCTTCCGGTAATGGACAAGCGGGCTGCGGCGTATGACTGACCATCCCATCTACATTGTCGATGACGACCCGGCGGTGCGGGATTCGCTTGCCGTGCTGCTCGAGGTCGAGGGCTACACCACCATCGGCTTTGAATCGGCCGAGCTTTTTCTCGACGCCTGGAGCCCCGCCCTGCGCGGCGGCCTGCTGCTCGACGTGCGCATGCCGGGCATGGACGGGCTGGAACTGCTCGACCGCCTGCGTCAGCAGGGGTCGGAGCTCCCAGTCGTGGTGATGACCGGCCACGGCGATGTGCCCATCGCGGTACGTGCCATGAAGGCAGGTGCGCTTGATTTCATTGAGAAACCGCTGACGGAGTCACTCCTGCTGCAGGCCGTACGGACCATGATGGCCCATGAGGAGGAGCGCCAGGGACGCGCCCAAGAGCGGGCGCAGGTCGCGGAGAGACTGGACAGCCTCACGCCGCGCGAACGCGATGTGCTGGAGCAGCTTGTTCTCGGGCAGCCCAACAAGGTGATCGCCTTCGAACTGGGCATCTCGGCACGTACCGTGGAGGTGCACCGCAGCCGGGTTATGGACAAGATGGGCGCGAAAAGCCTGTCCCACCTGGTGCGCCTGGCGCTGCAGGCCGGCATCGAGGTGTGAGCAGGCAGCAGCATTCTCGCTCAGGCACCGATCCAGTCATGCCGATTTACCCGGCTGGGCTTTTGCGCGACACTCGCACACAAGAGCAAAACAACCCTGGGAGGACCCTTGGCCATGGGTGAGTTCGACGACGTGCATGCCCGTTCCCTGCGCGACCCGGAGGGCTTCTGGGGCGAGGCCGCGGAGGCGCTGGAATGGGAGAAGCGCTGGGACCGGGTGCTCGATGACAGCGACGCACCGCACTATCGCTGGTTCACTGGCGGCCGCATCAACACCTGCCACAATGCCCTGGACCGTCATGTGTCAGCCGGCCGCGGTGAGCAGTGCGCCCTGATCTACGACTCCCCGGTCACCAACACCGTGGCGCACTTCACCTATCGCGAACTGCGTGACCGCGTGGCGGAGCTGGCAGGTGCGCTCAAGGCGCGCGGCGTGGGTACGGGCGATCGCGTAATCATCTACATGCCGATGATCCCGGAAACGGCCATGGCAATGCTGGCCTGCGCCAGGCTGGGGGCGGTTCACTCGGTCGTCTTCGGCGGTTTCGCCGCGCATGAGTTGGCCAAGCGCATCGACGACTGCGCGCCCAAGCTGGTGCTCTCCGCCTCCTGCGGCATCGAAGGGGAGCGGGTCGTGGCCTACAAGCCGCTGCTCGACCGGGCGATCGAGGAAGCACGGCACAAGCCGGAGAGCTGCCTGATCTTCCGCCGCCCGCAGCAGGACTGTAGCCTGCAGCCAGGGCGCGACGAGGACTGGATGGAGGCGGTCAGCGGCGCCACCCCTGCCGACTGCGTGGCCATCGAGGCCACCGACCCTCTCTATATCCTCTACACCTCAGGCACCACGGGCCAGCCCAAGGGGATCGTGCGCGACGCCGGCGGCCATGCCGTCGCCCTGCCCTGGTCCATGAAGAACATCTACAACATCGAGCCGGGAGAGGTTTACTGGTCTGCGTCCGATGTCGGCTGGGTGGTCGGCCACAGCTACATCGTCTACGCCCCGCTCCTGCACGGCGCCACAACCGTTCTCTATGAAGGCAAGCCCGTGGGCACGCCGGATGCCGGCGCCTTCTGGCGGGTCATTGCCCAGCACGGCGTGGTCACCCTCTTCACAGCGCCCACGGCGTTCCGCGCCATCCGCCAGCAGGACCCGCGGGGCGAACTCATCGGCAAGCACGATCTCTCGCGCTTCCGCGCCCTCTTCCTGGCCGGCGAGCGCTGCGACCCCGACACCCTGCTCTGGGCCCAGGACAAGCTGCAGGTGCCAGTGATCGACCACTGGTGGCAGACGGAAACCGGCTGGCCCATCGCTGCCAACTGCATGGGCATCGAAGCGCTGCCGGTAAAGCCGGGCTCCCCCACCCGCGCGGTGCCCGGATGGGACCTGCGCGTGCTCGACCCCGAGGGCAAGGAGGTCGCGGCCGACACCATCGGTGCCATCGTCGGCAAGCTGCCGCTGCCGCCGGGCACCTTCCCGACGCTCTGGAACGCGCGCGAGCGCTTTGAACAGACCTATCTCTCGACCTATCCCGGCTTCTACCAGACCGGCGATGCGGGCTACCTCGACGAGGACGGCTATGTCTTCGTCATGGCCCGCACCGATGACATCATCAACGTCGCCGGCCATCGCCTCTCTACCGGTGCGATCGAGGAAGCGCTTGCGACCCATCCCGACGTCGCCGAATGCGCGGTGATCGGTGTGCACGACAGCCTCAAGGGGCAGCTGCCCGTAGGCTTCCTGGTACTCAATGCCGGCTGTGATCGTCCGGAAGAGGAGATCGTCACCGAAGCCATCAAACTGGTGCGCGAGCAGATCGGCCCCGTGGCGGCCTTCAAGTCGGCCACCGTGGTCCAGCGGCTGCCCAAGACGCGATCAGGTAAAATCCTGCGAGCCACCATGCGCAAGATCGCCGACGCCGAAACCTATACGCCGCCGGCCACCATCGACGACCCGGCAATTCTGGGTGAGATCGAAGTGGCGCTGCAGACGCTGGGCTATCCCCAGAAGTCCTGAGGCGCCGCCTGGGCCATGGCCGGAATGACGTCGTAGGCCGCCAAGGGCAGGACATCCATTCCCGCCAACCCCAGGTCGCCCCGGAGCGGCGCAAGAGCCGGGTCAGCAAAGGCGGTCGCCAGGCCCCGACGCAAAGCTGCGCATTCTGCGGCATCGGCCGTGGCGCGGGTGATGAGCGGCAGGCCCGGTGCCGGTGCCGACCAGGCCAGCTGGCACAGCCCTTCGGTCTCGGCGGGCGCGCAGCGTTTCAGCAGCGCAAGCGTGACGCAATCCACCGCAGCCACATCCGCTTCCCCCGCCCGCAGCGCGGCGAGGGAGGCGCGGTGACTGCCGGTGACCCGCACGTCGCGAAAGAACGGACCGGTTCCCGCATGGGGCAGGAGACTGTGGCGCAGGGCATTCATGCCCGACTGAGAGTGCCAGTCGTTGAGCGCGGCCCGGTGCCCTTTCAGGTCGGCCAGTCCCGTGATCCTCGCATCCGCACACACCAGGATGGCGCTGCGATACCAGGCACCTTCGCAGCCCGGCGCGTCGTAACAGGGTGTCGCCACATAGCGCACGCGGCCCGCCAGGGCATTGGTCAGGGGATAGCCGCAGGTCTGGGTGACCGCCAGATCCTGCGCCAGCCACAGTTCCTCCGGCGCATCCGGCCGGCAGGGTCGCTCAGGCAGCCCCCTCAGCCCCGCGGCTTCCAGGTGGCGCACCAGCCCGAGCCACCAGGCATCGGTCTGCGCGACCAGTTCCGGCAGATCGTACATGGGCAACCCGCCGCTGCGGCGTTCAGGCATCGGCAAGCGGCTCACGTGCTGGCGACACACAGCCCGGGCAGGCTTTCGTCGGGCGCCCCTGCGTGATGTGGCAAGGTATCGGTGATCTCATAGTAGTCGCCCTTGGCGGCGACGAAGATATGCGCTTCCGCCCTCAAGTCCGTAGGTTCCTCCAGGGTGCCGGCCGCGAGGGAAATGTAGTTCGCGCCCGCCGGCTCCCAGAAAAGGCTCGCGCCGCATTCGCCACAGAAGCCGCGGCGTGCGTGCCTGGTGGCAGCATACCAGCGCAATCCCCGACTCTCCACCAGGCGAAAAGCGGCGCGCGGCGTGGCACTGTAGGCGGCAAAGTGTCCATGGATCCGGCGGCACTGGCGGCAGTGGCAGTAGACCACCGGGCGCAAGGGCCCTTCCGTTTCATAACGAACGGCACCGCAGTGGCAGCCGCCGCGATGACAATGCGCTTCAAGCGTCATCGCTTCGCCTCCTTGCGCTTGCTGCTCTTGTCCAGATCCTGCAGCAGATCGCCGAGGAATCCCTTCACTTCCGTGGGCTGCACCACGGCGGCACGGATCAGGTCATCGAAGTGGCGCGTCAGCACACGGATCTGCTCGGTCGCGTTGAAGACGAAGAACATGTCCCCGATGTAGAGCGTCGCCCGCTTCGGCCCGAAGACATTCATCGGTGCGGCATAGCGCCGGCGCCCATCGTAGAGGAACCAGCGGAAGGTCGGGTAGAGCTCGTCCACCAGTCCGATCATCTGCACCAGCTGTTCGCGCCGCTCTTCCACCGGCAACTCGCGCCAGATCATCTCGCCGCGGGCGAAGGCCTCCAGGGTCTGCAGGGCGCAGCAGGCCTCCATCTCGGTTTCCGGGCGGCGGCTGTAGGCGAGCCGCGCCTCGGCATGCTCACGCTGGCGGTCGTGCACCAGGCCGCTTTCCTCCCCCACCTCATAGCGAATGACCGCTTGGGTCTTCAGCAGGTCGGGCAGCGTGGTCGGCACATAGCGGATCTTGTAGCCGGCGGCCTCCGCGTGCCAGCGCTGCAGCCGCGCATCCAGCGGGCTCCCGGCGCCGGCCTCGATCTCCATCGCGGCCTGGACCAGTTCGGCGCCGGGCCGCGCGTCCTGGGTCACTCCCAGCAGCCAGTCACAGCTGACCTGGGACTGCCGGGCGATGGCCACCACGGTGTCCGCTCTCGGCAGACGCTGGTTCTCGGGCGAGAGCAGTTGGGTCAGCGTCGACCGGTCGAGGCCGATGCGCTGCGCGAAGGCGGCCCGGTTCAGCCCCGATTGCTCCAGAACTTCGAGCAGTCGCAGGCGAAACTGCTCGACCGTTTCTTCTCTTTCCATCAGCTCCGCCCTTGAAGGCTCGTCCTCACACCGGACCAGATGACTCCGAACACCAACCCATACCGCAGCACAGAACATCCCCTGCTCCAAGCCGGCGAACAGCAGCGCGCTCTTGCACGCCACCACCTTATGCGGTATATAATCAACATACGCTGTACTTATTCAACAAACCGGCAATTTGTCTCCTTGCGTAGCCAATCATGAACATCGCGGCACATTCCTTGCCATCAGTCAGGCGGCAGTCTGACAGCCCCTCCAGCACGCACCGCCCCTTCGGCTGGCCGACGCTGCTGGTTGCGCTGGTGATCTACGGCGGCTTTGGGCTTGTGACCTGGTTTCATGACTCGCTTCCCCGGTGGACCTTGGCGCTGCTGGGCGGATACCTGGTTGCCTGGCAGAGCTCGCTGCAGCATGAGGTCGTGCACGGCCATCCCAGCCGACATGACACGTTCAACCGGCTGCTGGTGCTGCCCAACCTTGGCCTCTGGCTGCCCTTCGATATCTATCGCAGCAGCCATATCCGCCACCACCATGATGAGCACCTAACCGACCCGCTAGACGATCCGGAATCCTGGTATCTGACGCCAGAGCGCTGGGCCAGTGCCGGCAAGGCGCGGCAGGCGCTGCTCTGGATCAACAACTGCCTGCTGGGCCGTCTGGTTCTCGGGCCGCCACTGGTGATTGGGCGTTTCCTGTGGGGCGAGCTCCTTGACCTGGTCGGCGGTTCGCTGCGGTGGCGCGGCTGGCTGTTCAATCTGCTTGGCAGCGGGCTGGTTCTGGGCTGGGTCGTTGGTGTCTGCGGCTTGTCGCCACTCGGCTACCTGCTGCTCTTCGTCTATCCCGGCACAGCGCTCATGCTGCTGCGTTCCTTTGCCGAGCACCAGGCAAGTCCCACGGTGTCCGAACGCAGCGTGGTCGTGGAGGCCTCCGCGCCCATGGCGCTGCTCTATCTGAACAACAACCTACACGTTCTGCACCACGCCCAGCCCAACGAACCCTGGTTCCGCCTGCCCGCGCTTTGGCGCCAGGAGAAGGCGCGGCTGCTGGCAGCCAATGGTGGCTATCGCTTCTCCGGCTATGCCGAGATTGCGGCCCGCTACTTGCTCTGGCCGAAAGAGCGGGTCGTGCACCCCGGACAATTTGACTTGGCACCGCTGCCGAGTTCGAGCGAGACCGTCGGTGCGGCCTCTGCCCTGCCGCGGCCACCGTTGCAGTCACACCCCCGATAGCGCATCCGCGCCGCCATCACAGCGGCGGGGCACCGCCCTCGCGCTTGCGACGCTGCACGAAGGCCTCCAGTTCCTCTGCGATCGCAGGATCCAGCGGCGGCGGCTCGAAGTCAGCCAGAAGCTGCTTGTAGAGGCGGTGCGCTCGCTGGGTGGCATCCTGCGCCCCGGCCTCACGCCAGGTCTCGAAGTTGCGCCAGTCGCTCACCATGGGCGCATAGAAGGCCTGCTCATAGCGAGCCAGGGTGTGCGCCGTTCCAAAGAAGTGGCCACCCGGCCCGACATCGCGCACAGCATCGAGCCCCAACTCCTCTTCATTGACCGCAAGCGGCTGCAGGAATTCGGCCATGTGCTGCAGCATCTCGGCATCGAGCACCACCTTCTCGAAGGAGGCCACCAGTCCCCCTTCCAGCCAGCCGGCGGCGTGCATCACCATGTTGCTGTGCGCGAGCGTCACCGGCCAGAGCGACATCATCGACTCGTAAGCTGCCTGGCCGTCGACGCAGTTCGAGGCATTCACGTTCGAACTGCGGTACGGCAGGCCATAGCGCCGTGCAAGCTGACCGCCCACCAGCACGGCTTTGCCATATTCCGGGGTGCCGAAGGCCGGTGCGCCGGACTTCATATCCACGTTCGAGGTGAAACCGCCGTAGACCATGGGCGCGCCTGGATTGGCCGCCTGGGCAAAGGCAATGCACCCCAATGCCTCGGCATTCTGCAGCGCCAGCGCGCCGGCGAGGCTGGCCGGTGCCATGGCGCCCGACAGCGTGAAGGGGGTGAGCACCACGGGCTGGCCGAGACGCCCCATCTCGAGCATGCCCTCGATCATCGGCCCGTCGAGTCGCAAGGGCGAGGAGGAGTTGACCACAGTGAAAAGGCTGGGTTCGCGCGCAAGCTGCGTCTCATCGACGCCGCGCAGAATCCGGGTCATCTCCAGCGCATCGAGAATGCGGGTGCGCCCTAGGGAATAGGCGTGGAAGACCTTATCGGAAAGCGTGCCAAGGGCCTGCAGGGCGTCGAGGTGCCGGGTTTCCGGCGGCAGATCCTGCGGCTCCACCGGGTAGCCGCCGAACAGGTGCACGATGTTGAGTGCCTGCATCAGGCGCACCAGATCGCAGAAGTCTTGATAGTTGCCCGGCCGGCGCCCGCCCACCAGGTCGCTCACATTGGGTGCACTGGCCACGGAGCAAAACACCATGGCCGAACCGCCTATCTGGAGATTGTGTGCCGGGTTGCGCGCGTGCAGACGAAAGCGCGCGGGCGCCTTGGCGACCAGTTCCTCCACCAGTGCCGGATCGAAACGCACCCGCTGGCTGCCGGCCTCGCAGTCGGCCCCGGCCTCCTTGAGGATGGTGAGTGCCTCCGGGTGCAGAAAGTCCAAGCCGACCTCGGCCAGAATCTCCAGCGACGCGGTGTGGATGGCCTCCAGCGCTTCCTGGTCCAGCAGATCCATCGGCGCCAGACGATTCTCCAGCGCGCGCCAGGGAAGCTGATTGATCCCGCCAACAGTTCTGCGTACGCGCGCTCCCTCGCGCCGTCTGCCTCTTGCCTGCGTCATGCACGCCCTCCCCTTGATGCCGGTCTCTGCTGGCCGGTCTGTCTTCTTCACAATCGCTCTATCAGTAATTTCGCAGCCTGCCCACAGGCTGCTTGCCTGCCTGCGACGCCTCGCGGTTTTTGTTTCAAGGATCGCTGCAGTGACCAAACGCCCTGCGCTTGCAACGAACCGCACAAAAGAAAAGGCCGGGCATCACTGGGATGCCCGGCCGGCAAGGCTTGGGGAGGGTTGCTCGGGGTGGGCCGACGCGCTGCGCCGGCCCAGAACGATAGGGAAGATTAGGCCGCCTTGTTCTCCAGCACCTGCGTGCGTCCGGCAGGCCCGGCCGATTCGATGGAGATGGTGCGCGGCTTCATGGCCTCGGGCACCTCGCGCACGAGATCAACGTGCAGCAGGCCGTTCTCCAGCTTCGCGCCGGTCACCTTAATGTGATCGGCCAGGCGGAAGCTGCGCTGAAAGGCCCGCTCGGCGATGCCTCGGTGCAGATAGTTGCACTCTTTGGCCTGGTCGCGCTCCTTCTTGCCCTCCACCGTCAGGGCATTGTCCTGCACGGTGATGGAGAGATCCTCTTCGGAAAAGCCGGCCACAGCCATGGTGATGCGATAGTCATCCTCACCATGCTTCTCGATGTTATAGGGCGGATAGCTTGGCGCCTCGTCGAAGCGAGCCGGATTGTCGAGCATATCCATCATCCGCTCGAAGCCGACGGTGGCACGCAGAAGGGGGGAAAGATCAAAAGTACGCATGAGTCCATATCCTCCTTGAGCGATACAGAAATGTGCGGGCGCATCTATGGGATCGCGCCCCGTCCCCTGTCGTGCGGACCCGGAACCGGCCTCCGCCGGGGACGTCAATGAGGTGGTTTTTGCGAACCGGCCTGTCAAGAGGCTGCCCGGGCCTGTGAGGGCGCCAATGGAAAGGTCCAGCACACCCGCAAACCGGGCTCCGCTGCCTCGAGGCGCAGGTCGGATCCATGCAGCCGCGCCACCGCCGCCACCAGGCTGAGACCCAGCCCACTGCCCGGGAGCGAGCGCGCCGCATCCAGGCGCACGAAGCGCTCCAAAACGCGCTGGCGCGCCTCCTCGGGAATGCCGGGGCCATGGTCCCGCACGGTCAGTTCCGCCCGCCCGTCCGTGCACGCCAATGCCAACTCGATCCGGCCGCCATCGCCGGCATACTTCACGGCGTTGTCGATCAGGTTGGCCAGCGCTTGCGCCAGGAGCTGGCGGTGACCCATCACATGCACCGGCTCCAGCGTGCCCACCTCCAAGGTCAGCCCTGCCTCCTCGACCACCGGGCTGTAGAGCTCGGCCACATCCGTGACCATCTCGTCCAGCGCCAGGGACTCGAGACGGGTGCGCGAAGCTCCGGACTCCGCCTCGGCGATGGCGAGAAGCGCGTTGAAGGTGGACTGGATGATGTCGATCTCGGCCAGCGCCTGCTCCAGAGCCTGACGATAGGCCTCGGGATCGTCCGGCCCCAGAAGGGTGAGCTCGATCCGTCCCTTGAGTCGGGTCAGCGGGCTGCGCAGATCATGCGCGAGGCTGTCGGTGACCAGCCGCATCCCGTTCATCAGCGCCTCGATGCGCTCCAGCATGCGGTTCAGGCTCTCGGCCAATCGGTCGAGTTCGTCGCCGCTGCGATCCAGCGGCACCCGCTGCGTGAGGTCGCCATCCATGATCCGACGGCTGGTCTCGGTCACTGCATCCACCCTCCGGAGGAGGCGCCGGCTGACGAGAAAGCCGCCCGCCAGACCGATGACCAAGGTGAGGCCCAGCGTGATCGCCAGGTTGCGAAGCAGCGTCGTCTGAAAGTGCCGCCGCGCCTCCATGTCCCGCCCGACCAGAAGACGCGAGCCGTTGGGCAGATGGAAGGCCCGGGCACCGACGAGCACCGGCCCGCCCTCCTGGTCGCGGCGGTAGAGCTGAAGTTGCACCCAGGAGCCGTCCGGCACGGCCTCTTCCGGCCAGTTGCGCAGATTGCCGGCCAGCGGCTGCAGCCCCGCATCGGCCAGCAGGTAGACGCTTTCCGGGTCGGCGCCGGCGGCGCTGCGCTGTTCGATCGCAAGCTGCAAGCCCGACATGCCCTCGCTGCGGTAGCGGTCGGAAAGTGCGCGCAGCTCGGCGGCCACCGTGTCCGCCACCTGGCGCTCGATCAGCGCCGCGGTGGACCAGTAGAGACCGCCGAAGAGCAGCAGCGCCGCAAGCCCGAAGAGCAGCGCATAGAGCAGCGCAAAGCGGAAGGTACCGCTGCTGGAGAGTCTATGCGTCTGCACGAAGTGCATATCCGGCGCCGCGGACCGTGTGAAGCAGAGGCCGCTCGAAGCCCTTGTCGATCTTCTGCCGCAGGCGGCTGATGTGGACGTCGATCACGTTGGTTTGCGGGTCGAAGTGGTAGTCCCAGACCGCCTCCAGCAGCATGGTGCGGGTCACGGTCTGCCCGGCATGGCGCATGAGGTACTCCAGGAGCCGGAACTCACGCGGCTGAAGGTCGATGCCCTGCCCGGCGCGCGTCACCCGCCGCGCCAGGAGATCCATTTCCAGATCGCCCACCGTTAGGCGCGTCTCCACCGCCGGGGCGTTGCTGCGGCGCACCAGCACTTCGAGCCGAGCCATCAACTCGGAGAAGGCAAAGGGCTTGGTGAGGTAGTCGTCGCCGCCTGCGCGCAGTCCGGCCACACGGTCGTCGACCTGGGCCAGGGCGCTGAGGATCAGCACCGGGGTTTCCGCCTTGGCCGCGCGCAGCGCCTGCAGGACGCCGAGGCCATCGAGCTTCGGCAGCATCCGATCGAGAACGATGGCATCGTAGGCGCCCTCGGAGGCCAGGAAGAGGCCTTCATGCCCGTCGCCGGCCCGGTCCACCACATGCCCGGCCTCACTCAGGCCCTTGACCATGTAGTCTGCCGTCTTCTCGTCATCCTCCACCACCAGCACACGCATTGCATCACCTCCAAGACCAGCATAGCACAGCCACCCGCCCAGTCGGCCCCATGCTCTCGACAGAAAAAAAGGAGGCCAGCCCGGGGGTAAGACTGGCCTCCTCCAAGGAGTTTGGAGAGCTAGCGATGAGGCATCTCGCTTGGGGGAAAACCACGCCGCTGATCCCCGTTTCTAAGGCAACGGCGATTACCGGCCCGTGGCGGCCAGATTACAAAATGTTCATGTCGGCGGCAGGCGCGCGCTCGAGCCTAAAGAGGTGCGCCATAGACCGGACCCGCCAGCCCCTCTTGGCGTGCCTTGATCTGCAGCGCGAGAAACTTGGAGAAGAAGCGGCTGAGCGCCAGATTGCCGCCGTGGAACCAGAGGTTCTCCTGCGCAACCGGTTTGTACATGTTGCGCAGTTCGCCATGCCAGGGGCCGGGGTCGTTGCGCGTGCCGGAGCCGAGGCCCCAGCAGGGGCCGATGCGGTCCGCAGTTTCCCGGTCCACGATCTGTGCGACCACTTCGTGCATCGAATGAAAGCCGGTCGACTGGATGACCACGTCGGCCTCGATCTTGCTGCCGTCGCTGAAGGCAACAGCGGTTGGCGTCAGGCGCTCGATCTTGACGCCCGCCTTGATCCGGATGTGCCCATCGATGATGAGCTGTGAGGCCCCGACGTCGATGTAGTAGCCGGAGCCGGTTCGATAGGCCTTCATCATCAGACCCGTCTCGTCGGGGCCGAAATCCAGCAGGAAACCGGCCTCTTCAAGCTGACGGTAGAAATCCGCGTCATACTCCCGGATGCGATCGTACAAGGCCTTCTGCGAGGGCGGCAGCAGGGCGAAGGGCGTTGCCGCAGCGATCAGGTCAGCGATATCGACATCGATGCCCTGCGCGACGGCCTCCTCGGAATAGATGTCGAAGGCGAACTTCATCAGCGTTTCCGAGCGCACCACCGTGGTCGGCGAACGCTGGACCATGGTCACCTCGGCGCCGGCTTCCCAGAGGTCGACCGAGACATCGTGGCCGGAGCTGGCCGCCCCAATGACGACGACCTTCTTGCCCGCATAGCCGGAACCGTCGCTGTACTGGCTTGAATGCAGGACCTCGCCCTGGAACTCTTCCTGTCCTGGCAGTTGCAGCCGTTTCGGCGGACCGTAGGCGCCGGTTGCGAAGACCAGCTGCGTCGGCCGAAGCGTGACCGGGCGACCATCGCGCAACAACTCTACGGTCCAGCGCTGCTCGGTCTCGTCGAAGCGCGCGGAGACGCACTCCGTTCCGCCCCAGTACACCAGTTCCATCACCTTGGCGTACATCTCCAGCCAATCGCCCATCTTGTCCTTCGGGGTGAAGACAGGCCAATGGTCCGGAAAGGGGATGTAGGGAAGATGGTCGTACCAGACAGGATCGTGCAGCACGAGCGAGCGGTAGCGATTGCGCCAAGAATCGCCGGGCCGCGGGTTCTTCTCGACGATCACCGTCGGCACGTTGAGCTGGCGCAGCCGGGCCCCCAGCATGATGCCACCCTGCCCGCCCCCGATGATCAGGCAGTAGGGATCCTGGCCCGTTTCAAAGCCGGAAAGTTCAGCGGCGCGCGCTTCGGCCCAGGTGGTGCGGTTGCGGTCCGCGCCGTGCCGAACGCCCAGCGGGCGGGTCGAGCCCGTGGCCTCCTCATGACCGTCGAGCGATTGAAGCGTGGTCAGGATGCTGCGGCACAGGCCGTCGTGTAGTGTTGCAATGCCCAGCCCCTTGCCGACAGCCGTGGTGAAGGTGAACCAGAGCCGGGTGTCCGTTGGAGAAACCGTCTCCGCATCGGTGATCTGCCAGGCCGAGGGGGTGGTGTGCGCCAGGCTGTGTCGCAGCATATCGGCAAGAGCTGCTTTGCCCTCTACTGTCTTTACGTTCCAGGTGAAGGCCACGAAATCGCGCCAATAGCAGTCGTCGTGGAACAGTGCGAGTGTGGCGTCGACATCCCCCCGCGCAAGGGCATCGCCCACACCATTGAGCCAGCGCGCGGCCTCGCTGCCATCCACCCTGTCATGCATTGCTTCCCCTCCGAGCTTTTTGAACTGGGCAGTTTGTGGGGGACCACCGGGTCAGTCGCCCAGCGGCTCCAGCACCTTGCCCTGGCGGTGATTGAGAACGGTGTACTTGATCCGGCGCAGCGTCTCGCGCGCATGCGGATCGAGCCGGTAGCCTACGGCCGTCGAAACCAGATCGATGATGGCAAGGAAGGCATAGCGCGACGCGGTCGGCTTCAAGGGATCGGGATACTCCGGAATATCCACCGTCAGGGCGACATCGGCCGTCGAGGCGAGATCCGTGTTGGGCGCGGTGATCGCCAAGGCACCTGCGCGATAGTGCTTGGCGAGCGCCACCGCCTCCACGACCTCCCGGGTGCGACCGGTGCCGGAGATCGCAATGACCAGGTCGTTCCGCTTGAGCGTGGACGCGGTCATCTTCATCACATAGGGATCGGAATGGGCCGCAACGGTGACGCCGTAGCGGAAGAGGCGGTTTTCCGTTTCCAGGGCAAGAAAGCTCGAACTGCCGCCAAGGCCGAACACCAGGACCTTGCCAGCCCTGGCGATCATGTCGGCCGCCTCGAGCACGGCACGAGGGTCAATGCTGTGCTCCACGGCGCTCAACGCATTGCGCACTTCCTGGAACACCACGTTCCACAAGGGAGAGCCGTCTTCTCCGGGTTCGCCCGGCGCCACCGGTGTCAGGTAGAGGCGCCCCACCACGACGCTTTGCGCCAGCTTCAATTTGAAATCGCGCACCCCGTCACAACCGATCGCGCGGCAGAAACGGGTGACCGTCGGCTCGCTGACATCGGCGCGCCGTGCAATCTCGGCATTTGATGCGCCGACACTGAAGGTGACATCCGCCAGCACCGCATCGGCAACCCGTCGTTCGGCAGGTCGCAACTCGGCGTAGGAGTCCTTGATCAGGGAGAGAATATCCGGGATCGGTTTCCCATAGGCCTCCCCTTGACCGTTCTCCGGCAATGGCCCGTTGAGCTGCTCCTCGGTGGTACTCAAAGTGGCTCCCTTCTCAGCCGCTCAAACCCGCTTGACCGCTGTGAACACACGGCGCCACAGGTGCGCCGATTTATGCAGAATGTAGGAAACCTACAAACTAGGCAAGACCGCAAACCTCAGAAAATTGCGGAAATAGCCCCATAGTCCCAAGATCGCTTGACTCGGAAAGTCGGATAGTTACAGACTGATTTCCGAACGATGACCGGCGCGAGATCGCCCTGGAAAAGGGCAAGCCGCGCACGGCTGAGCAGGGCAGCGCGAGGGACCATGGCCGCGAGGGATTCCCAACTCCCCAAACTGAACGTGACGGAAGCCACCAAGGTTTACCAAACGCGCTCGGGTGACCTCCTGGCGATCGACCGCTGCTCCCTGGCCGTCGAGGAAGGCGAGATCGTCTCGATCGTCGGCCCCTCGGGCAGCGGCAAGACTACCCTGCTCTGGTCGATGTCCGGCCTGCACCACCTGACCAGCGGGGAGATCGCGCTGGACGGTCAGCGGGTCGACGGCCCGCATCCGGACATCAGCATGGTGTTCCAGGATGCCAACCTCCTGCCCTGGCGCACCATCGACGCGAACATTCGCTTTCCTTTCGAGATCAAAGGCGCGAAGCCGGACACCGCCTGGATCGACCAGTTGATGCATCGCGTGGGGCTGGAGGGCTTCGGCCAACGCATGCCGCGTGAGCTGTCCGGCGGCATGCAGCAACGCGTGGCGCTGGTGCGGGCCCTTTCTTTCAAGCCTTCCGTGCTTCTGATGGACGAGCCTTTCGGTGCACTCGATGCCTTCACCCGGGAAGAGATGAACCATCTGATCGAGGAGATCTACCTCGACACCCGCACCACCATCGTGCTGGTGACCCACTCCATCGACGAGGCGATCTTCCTGTCCGATCGGATCGTGGTGATGAGCGCGCGTCCGGGGCGGATCGCGAACATTCATCGGGTTCCCTTCGAGAGACCACGCTCGCTTGAGATCATGGGCACCAAGGAGGTCTTCGACCTGACCCACACGATCAAGAGCGAGATCGTCGGCGACCAGATCAGCAAGGCGCGAAACCGCAAGAAAGCGGCGAACCTGTCCAAGGCCTCTTGAGGAAGCGATTGATGGCAAGCAGCGACGCAATACCCGATTTCAAGCAGTCCCCGGATGGCGGCGGAGAGGTCGGCGTTGCCAACATGTCGGGACTGGCTGCGGGCCCGGGCATCAAGTCCGCGCGCGAGGTCGCGATCATTGCGCTGGTCGCTGTCCTCGTCATCGGTGGTGCGGAACTGCTCTTGCTGGCCTTTGGCGTGCCGCAGTACGTGCTGCCGCGTCCCAGCGAGATTGCCTGGGCCTTGGTGACCGACTTTCACCTGATCGCCCCACACCTGGGCCACACCTTGGTCGAGCTGATCTCGGGCTTCACCATCGGCGCAACGGTCGGGCTCATTCTGGCCGCCGTTATCACCCAGTTTCCCTTCGCCGAGAAGATCATCACGCCCTACATTCTGCTGCTCGTCACCACGCCGATGCTGGCCCTGGTGCCGCTGCTGATCCTGCGTTTCGGCTTCGGCTACGAGCCTCGCATCATCGCGGTGGCGCTGGCATCGGGCCCCATGGTGATGATCAATGCCACAACGGGCTTCCGGCGGGTCGACAGCGCGAAGATCGCGCTCGCGCGCTCCTATGGCGCCTCCACGCTGCAGATCTTCTGGAAGATCCGCGCGCCCATGGCGCTGCCGATGATCTTTGTCGGCCTGATGGTCGGCTCAATCTTCGGGCTGCTGACCGCAGTGGGCGCGGAAATGGTCGGCGGCGGGTTCGGCCTCGGCAACCGCCTGACCTCCTATTCGTCGATGATCCAGATGCCGCAGTTCTTTGCGGTCGTGTTGATCCTCTCGTTCCTGGGAATCCTGATCTACATGATCTTTTTCCTTCTGGCCAAGCGCTACGCGAGCTGGGAGGCGTAACGACAACCTGACGGAAGAACAGGCGGCCCGGTGCGCGGGCCCTCCGCAAACAACCACCTGACAGGGGGATAACCGATATGAAAAAGCTTCTGATGCCCGGCGGCATGGGCCGCCGCACCTTCCTGCAAGTTTCTGCCGGTGGTCTTGTCACCGCCTCTGCACTGGGCCGCTTAAATCCGGCCTCGGCGGAAAACTACGACGGCTTCACCTGGATCTCGCCCCGCGGCTCACTTGAGGTGCTCGACGACTACGGTCTCTGGGCCGGCAAGAAGATGGGCTACTTTGGTGACCTGGAATTCGATACCCAACCCGGTCCGTCGGACGGCACGGCCACGGTGAAGTTCGTGGACGTGGGCCAGGCCGACATGGGCTACCCCTCCCCCGGCATCTTCTCCTTCGCCATCGAGAATGGCATGGCGTTGAAGTCGGTGTTCCACATGGGCGCGCGGGACACCTTCAGCCTCGCCTTCCGCAAGGGCGAGGGCTCGAACGACCTCAAGGACCTGGAAGGCAAGACCATTCTTCTGGGCTCCGCGGCCTGGCAGTCGATCGTCGATCCCATGCTGGCGGTGCAGGGTGTCGACATCTCGAAGGTGGAGTACGTCGAGGCGGGCTGGCCGACCTGGGCCACGGCCCTGCAGGCGGGCCAGGGCGACGCGGCCCTCAGCTGGGAAGGCCTGCGCGCCGAGTGGATCGCGACGGGTCTGGACTTCGAGTATTGGCTGGGTGTGCAGCACTCACCCCTCTTCGCCAACTCCTTCGTTGTGCGGGCGTCCGACCTCGAAGACCCGGACCGCCGCGCCTTCCTTGTGCAGTACCTGCGTGGCTGGGCCATGGGCCTGGAGTTCGCCTACCACAATCCGCGGGCCGCCGTGGAAAGTGTCTTCGAAGAGTTCCCGTCGCTTGCCAGCAACCTCGGCCCGGAGCTCGGCACCACCTCGATCGTGCAGCAGATCAACGTCTATCGCGGCGACATGGACCAGCGCGCCGGCTGGGGCGATCACGACGTGGAAGCCTGGCAGGTCTTCTTCGACACAATCCACGAGCTTGGTCAGATCTCCAGCGCCGTGAGCGCGGAGGACTACGTGACCAACGAGCTGATTGCCGAAGCCAACGACTTCAACAGAGACCAGGTGAAGGCCGATGCCGAGGCCTACACTCTGTCGGAAGAGTTGGAGGCCGTGGATGTCGAAGAGATCCAGGCTCACCTCTTTGACCAGGCCGTGGCCGATTAATCACTGCGACAAATGAGGACGGCGGGCGGCCCCGGTCGCTCGCCGTCACAGAACCCAAAGAGTTTCCAGGGAGGAATGCATGGCCGAAAAGGTGAGAGTCCTGGTTGTCGGGCTCGGCAACATGGGGGCGTCCCACGCCAGCGCCTATCACCGCAATCCCGGCTTCGAGATCGTCGGGCTGATGAGCCGCACGATCAAGTCGAAGCAGATCCCGGAAGAACTCCAGGGCTACCCTCTCTTCGAGGATTTCGAGCAGGCACTGGCGGAACTCAAGCCCGACGCCGTATCGATCAATTCCTGGCCCAACACCCACGCCGAGTACGCCATGAAGGCGATGAATGCCGGCGCCCATGTCTTCATGGAGAAGCCGCTGGCCACGAACATCGAGGATGCCGAGGCGGTGGTTCGGCTGGCCCGGGAGAAGAACCGCAAGCTCGTGCTCGGCTACATTCTCAGGGTTCATCCCAGCTGGACGAAGTTTATCGAACTGGGCAAGACCCTGGGCAAGCCGCTGGTGATGCGCCTCAACCTCAATCAGCAAAGCAGTGGCCCTGCCTGGGCTTGGCACAAGAACCTCATCGACAGCCTGATCCCGATCGTCGACTGCGGCGTCCACTATGTGGATGTGATGTGCCAGCTCACCGGCGCAAAGCCGGTGCGGGTGCATGGCATCGGCGCCAAGCTCTGGGACGACGCGGCCCAACCGAACTACGGCCACCTGCACGTCACCTTCGATGACGGATCGGTCGGCTGGTACGAGGCCGGATGGGGCCCGATGATGAGTGAGGTCGCCTTCTTCGTGAAGGACGTGGTCGGTCCAAAGGGCGCGGTCTCGATCGTGCCGGATCCATCCAAGGCCAAGGCCGAGGAGGATGGCGTGTCGGATTCCGCCGATATCGACCGCCACACCACGACGGATGCCATCCAATACCATCACGCCGAGTTGGACGCGGACAAGAACTTCGCCCGCCAGGACGAGGTCTTCCAGATGGCCGACGAGCCCGGCCACCAGGAACTCTGCGATCGCGAACAGGCGCTGTTCCTGCGCGCAATCCAGGAGGACCTGGATCTGAGCGAGTTCATGGACGCTGCGGTCAACAGCCTGCGGATCGTGTTGGCGGCAGAGCAGAGCATTGAGGAGAAGCGCGCGATCGACCTGACGTGACCGCCAGCGTACTCGCGCAGGAGGGTGGGTGCGCGGTTTTCCGGCCCTGCCCTTCCTGACACCAAGCGGAGACAATGCCATGAGCCAAGCGGCAGGCGCGGCGCCATTCGACCGCGTGCTGAAGGGTGGTCGCATCCTCGATGAACGCCACGGCCTGGACGAAATACTGGATGTGGGAATCAAGGCCGGACGCATCGCAGCCTTGTCCCCCGCCCTCCCCACGGAGGGCGCTCAGGTCGAGAATGTCGCCGGGGCGCTGGTCGTTCCGGGACTGATCGACATCCACACCCATGTCTATCACAAGGCCACGTCGCTGAGCGTCGACCCCGGCCTGATCGCCCGCCGTTCGGCCACGACCACCCTGGTCGATGCCGGCAGCGCGGGTGCCGGAAACTATGACGGCTTTCGCGACTACGTCATGGCCCATTCGCCCTACCGCATCTTCGCTTTCCTGAACGTCTCCTTCCCCGGCATCTTCGGCTTCGAAAAGGGCGTCTCCATCGGCGAGGCAACCCTGCGCGAAATGCTGCCGGTCGACCGCTGTGTGGCGAAGATCGAGGAGAACCGGGACCGCATCGTCGGCGTGAAGGTGCGCATCGGCGGTCCTGTCACCGGAGACCTGGGCCTGGGTGCGCTCGAGCTGGCATTGGAGGCGGCCGAGGCCGTGCAACTCCCGCTCATGGCCCACATCGGCACGGCGCCGCCAAGCTACGCCGAGGTCGTATCCATGCTGCGCCCCGGCGACATCCTGACCCACTGCTTCAGGCCGGAACCGAACTCCGCACTTGCGCCGAACGGAGACCTGCTGCCGGAGGTGCGGGCGGCGCGCGAGCGCGGCGTGCTCTTCGACATCGCGCACGGCATGGGCGCCTTCGGCTATCGCTCGACGGAACAGGCACTTGAACGGGGCTTCCCTCCCGACCTGATCTCCTCGGACGTTCACGTCATCGCCATCGAGGGCCCCGGCTACGACCTGCTCCACACCATGAGCAAGCTGCTCAACTGCGGCCTGCCGCTCCCGGATGTGATCGGCATGTCCAGCAACCGGCCAGCACTGGCGATCAACCGACCCGAGTTCGGGCAGCTTGGCGTGGGCGCGCCGGCGGACATCACCGTGCTCAAGCTTGAAGCCAGCGACTTCCCCTTCCGGGACGTGGCCGGCGAGACCCGCCAGGGGACGCACCTGCTGCAACCGCTTGCGGTCTATCTCGCTGGAAAGCCGATGGAGCTCGGCCGCCGGCCCTTCGAGGAGCCGCACCTGCTTCGGAATGCCAGGCACTGAGGGAAGGAAACCATGAGCTACAAGGCGATATACAGCTACGCCTGGGACCTGGCGGAGACCGGCGTGGCCGAGGCCACCCGGACCTTCCGCGGGCTCGGGCTCGACACCGTGACCCTCGCCGGCAGCTATCATGCCGGCAAGTTCCTGCGCCCCCACGGCAAGACGGGAAAGGTCTACTTCCCCGAGGACGGCACCGTCTACTTCAACACCGATGCGGCCCTCTACGGCGCCATCAAGCCGGTCGCCAACAGCCTGGTGGCGGAACGCGACCTCTTCCGCGAACTGACCGATCAGGGGGAGATGGCGGTCAATGCCTGGATGGTGCTGCTGCACAACAGCCGGCTGGGAATGGCGCATCCCGAGGCCGTGGTCCGCAATGCCTTCGGTGACCCCTACTTCTACAACCTCTGCCCCTCGGCGCCTGAAGTGCGACGCTACGCTGTCGGCCTGGCACGCGACGTCACCGAGAACTATCCCGTCAGCGGCGTATCGATGGAATCGCCCGGCTTCACGCCCTACGCCCACGGCTATCATCACGAGTTCGCGCTAATGAAGTCGAACGCCTGGCTGGATAACCTGTTGGGTCTGTGCTTCTGCGACCACTGCGTGAGCGGCGCGGAGGCGAAAGGCATCGACGCCCGCCGACTGAAAGCCAGCGTCGCAGACGACATTACGGCCTATCTCGCGAGCGACCTGGACTACCCCGAAGACATGGCCGAGGCCTTCTGGCGGGCGGACCTCGTCGAGAACGCGGACCTGCGCCGCTACCTGGACTTCCGTTCCTCCGTCGTCACCTCGCTGGTGGCGGACATACGCGCTGCCGTGCGTTCGGACGCGACGGTGGCCGTCATTCCCTCGGTGGCCCGCCCCACCGCCGGCTGCTGGTACGAGGGCAGCGATCTCCAGGCCCTGGCGCGCACGACGGGCCTGATCGAGGCCTGCTTCTACGAAGCCGGACCGGAGCGGGTGAAAGCCGACCTCTTCGACATCCAGCGCCGCCTCAAAGGCGAAGGCAAGCTGCGCGGCATCCTGCGCCCGGCGCATCCGGACTTCGACTCCCCTGCCGCGCTGCAGGCCGCGGTCGAGGCGCTGCAGGCCGGCGGGGTGGAGGAGATCGCCTTCTACAACTGGGGCCACCTTCGCCCGCGCAACCTGGCCTGGATCGGCAAGGCCCTGGGAGGTTCGGCCCTGGGAGGCACAGAATGAGCGGACAGTTCGCAGGTAAGACCGTCGCCATCACCGGCGCGGCCGGCGGGATCGGGCGACAGCTCTGCCGCTTCTTCGGTGCCGAGGGTGCGGCCATAGCAGCACTGGATCGCAATCCGGGCGTGGAAACCCTGGTCGAGGAGTTGGCGCAAGAGGGCATCGCCTGCCGGGCAGCGGTTGCCGAGCTGTCGGATGCGCCAGCGGTGGAGGCGGCCTTTGCCGAGTTCGGCGAGATACACCTGCTGATCAACAACGCCGGCGTTTCCCGCCACAACACCCTGCGGCAGACCGATCCGGCCGGCTGGGGTGAGGACATCGACGCAAATCTCAACGGGGCCTACCGCTGTGCCCACGCCGTCCTGCCGCAGATGGTGGAGCGGCGGGCAGGGTCTATCGTCAGCGTCGGCTCCATCAACGGCCTCTACGCGCTGGGCGACCCGGCCTACAGCGCCGCCAAGGCAGGCATCATCGCCATGACCAAGGCCATCGCCATGGAGTACGGCCGCTTCGGCATCCGCGCCAACTGCGTGCTACCGGCAACCGTGCGCACTCCGATCTGGGACGCACGCAAGGCCAAGGATCCGGAGGTCCTGAAGCGCCTGGAGCGCTGGTATCCCTTGGGGCGCATCGTCGAACCCGAAGAGGTTGCTCGGGTGATCGCCTTCCTCGCCTCCGATGCCGCCAGCGCCGTAACCGGCGTTGCGCTGCCGGTGGACTGCGGCCTGACCGCCGGAAACATCGTCATGTCGCGCGAACTCACGCTGGAAGATTTCTGAAGGAGGTTCCCATGGACAGTTTGCGAATGGGGGTGATCGGCCTCGGCTGGTTCGGGGAGATTCACGCCGAAACCATCGCGGGGGTGCCGAACCTGGAGCTGGCCGCCCTGTGCACCCGCACCCCGGAGCGGCTTGCCGAGATGGGCAAGAAGTTCGGTGTCTCCAAGCTCTATCGCGACTACCGCGAGATGCTGGATGATCCCGATATCGATGCGGTGTCGATCTGCACCATGTGGGATCAGCACACGGCACCCGCCGTTGATGCCCTGAAGGCCGGCAAGCACGTCTTCCTGGAGAAACCCATCGCCTCCACCGTGGCCGATGCCCGGACCATCACCGCGGCCGCCAAGGACGCGAAAGGCATCCTCTTCATCGGTCATGTGGTGCGCTTCAACCCGCGCTTTCGCATGGCCAAGCAGGCAATCGATGAGGGACGCATCGGCAAGATCGTCGCCCTGTCGTCGCGCCGCAACATCCCGGCCGCCTGGACGCCAACCATCCTGGAGAAGATCGGCCCCATCGTCGGCGATGCCATTCACGACACCGACATTATGCTCTGGATGACGGGGGACCGGATCGTTTCGGCCTATGCCCAGACCGTGGATGTGCGTGGGCTGAAGTATCCGGACATTGGCCAGACCATGTACCGCTTCGCCGGCGGGGCCAGTGCCACGCTGGAGACCGTCTGGTGCATGCCGGAGAAAACACCCTTCGACATCGATGAGCGCATGTCGATCATCGGCAGCGAGGGCATCATCCACATTCAGGACACCTTCCCGAACCTGGCGATCGTCGACGACAACAAGCTGCACTCGCCGGATACAACATACTGGCCGATGTTCAACGGCGTGCGTGGCGGTGCCCTGCGCGAGGAGTTCAACTACTTCGCCTCCTGCGCCCTGAAAGGGGAGGCCGTCACCATCGGCACGGCCGAAGATGCAACGGCGGCTCTTGAGGCGACCCTGGCCGCCGAGGAGTCAGCGAGAAGCGGTGAACTGGTGAGGATAGGATGATGCGCAAGTACGAATTCGATCATGTGGGAATCACCACCACTGAGCCTCAACCCGAGGAGAACTGGGTGGAGGACAGCAAGGTCTGGGTCACCAACCCGCGCAAGCATCCGGAACACATCGAGTTCCTGCGCTACCGGGAGGACAGCACCGTTCCCGCTGCGGTGCGAGACAACCCCCATGTGGCCTACCGGGTCGAGGCGCTGGAGCCCTACCTGGAAGACGCCGAGGTGCTGATCCCGCCCTTCGTCGTCGGGGATTTCCTGGAGGTCACCTTCGTGCGCAAGCACGGCATGATCTTCGAGTACATGCACTACCTCAAGGAGGGCTGGTTCGACGAATGACCATCCGAAGCAAGGATGACGACCTTCCCGCACCGCTGGCTGCCGCGCTGCAGCCCCTGGAGCGGACGCTGGAGACGCTGGAAACCCCTGCCGTTCTGGTGGATGCCGAGGTGGCGGACGCCAATCTGCGGCGCTGGCAGGCACGCTGCGACGCGGCCGGGCTGATCAACCGCCCGCACATCAAGACCCATCGCAGCGTTGCCTGGGCCGGGCGGCAGATCGAACTGGGCGCGCGCGGCATCACGGTGCAGACGGTGGGCGAGGCCGAGGTCATGGTCGCCGCCGGCATCACCGACATCTTCCTCACCACCAACGTACTCGGTCCGGCCAAGCTGGAGCGACTGGCGACCGTCGCCCGGCGCAGCAGCCTCGCAGTCGTGGCGGACAGTGTCGCGGTCGTGGACGGCATCGCCTCAGCAGCGCGCATCGCAGGCGAAACCATAGGCGTCTTCGTGGAATGCGACACCGGCGCCGGCCGCTGCGGGCTGGCCGAGCCGGAGGACATTGCAACTCTGGCCGCGGCCATTGCTGACAGGGACGCTCTGGTCTTCGGCGGCCTCATGACCTACCCCGCCGCCGGCCAGCGTGTCCAATCCGCCGAACGCCTCGAGGCAGCCCGCGCAGCCTGTCTCGCACACGGCCTCCAGGTCCCGGTCATCACCTCCGGCGGCAGCCCGGACATGTGGTCGGACGAGGGATTGGCGCCGATCACGGAGTATCGGGCAGGCACCTACATCTACAATGACCGCTCCCTGGTCGCCGGTGGTGTCGCGACCATCGAGCAGTGCGCGCTGACTGTCCTGGCCACCGTCGTCAGCCGACCGACGGCGGACAGGGCCATCCTCGACGCCGGCTCCAAGTCCCTGACCTCCGACCTGCTGGGGTTGGATGGCCACGGCCTGGTCCTAGCCTATCCGGAGGCCCGGCTCTATGGGCTGAGCGAGGAGCATGGCCACCTGGATGTGTCGAACTGCACCACGGCACCGCAGGTCGGCGAACGGCTGCGCATCCTGCCCAATCACGCCTGCGTCGTGTCCAACCTCTTCGACCGCGTCTTTCTGACCGCAGGCGACAGACTGCTGGGAGCCCTGCCGGTGGACGCCCGCGGCCGGTCCAACTGATCAAGCACAGACAAGGAGTTCCGCCATGACCAAGCAATGCTTCGGCAACGCCAAGGTGCCACTTTCCCCCGCCGTGCGGGCCGGCGATTTCGTCTTCATCTCCGGCCAGGTGCCGGTGGATCAGAGCGGTTCCATCGTTCCGGGCGGGATCAAGGCCGAAACCGAACAGGTGATGAAGAACATCGAGGCCGCCCTGGCCTTGGCTGGCTGCAGCCTGTCGGACGTGGTCAAGACCACCGTCTGGCTGAAGCACGCCGAGGATTTCGCCGACTTCAATGCGGCCTATGCTCCCTTCTTCCCGCAGGATCCCCCCGCACGCACCACGGCCGAGTCCCGACTGATGATCGACATCCGGGTCGAGATCGAGGCCATCGCCTATAAGCCGCTAGCCTGACGACAAGCGCGGCCCCGCTGGATCAGTGGGGCCGCCGCGCTCACTGCGCGTTCAGGCTCGGCAGCAGCGCCTGGAAGATGTCGGCCGGCAGGTTCTGGTTCTCACCGGTGCCGTTCATGAGGATTGCCACCACCCGCTCGGTCCCGGGGTCGTACATCACCAGGGACTGATAACCCAGCCCGGCCCCGGTGTGGCCGATCCAGCCGCCAATCTCACCCATGGCGAAGCCGTAGCGGTCATAGTACGGGCTGCTCCGGTCGTCGTCGGTCGGCCCGAAAGCGGCGAGCCGCTGCGCCTGAATGTCATCGTCCAGCAGACTGCCCGACCCCAGCGCCTGCCCCCAGGCAACGAGGTCGCTGAGCGTGCCGGTGAAGGCGCCCGACGCACCGAACCAGCCGGGCGCCACGGCCGGGAGCGGCTCCACCACGCCGCCCTCTTCCAGTTGGAACGCGCCGGCCACAGGCTCTTCCTCGCTGAAGCCATAGTGCACTGACGTCAGGCCCAGGGGTTCGAGAATCCGCTGCCGCACGACAGCCGACCAGGGCTCGCCCGTCACTTGCTCGATGACCGCCCCCAGCAGCAGCGTGTTGGTGTTCGAGTACTGGAAAGCACTGCCAGGCTCAAAGCTGGTCTCCTGCGCGAACGCCAGGTCCAGCAGCTCGCTTCGCTCGGGCTCACGTTCTGGCGCCGCGAGCAATGCATCGACCAGCGCAGGGTTGTCGGAATAATCCGGCAGACCCGAGCGCATCGCCCCGAGCTGACGCAGAGTGACCTCATCGCCTCCCGTAATGCCGTCCAGGTAGCTGCCCAGCGGCGCATCGAGATCCAGAACGCCTTCCTGCACCAACTGCAGCACCACAGTGCCGACAAAGGACTTGGTGATGCTGCGGTAGGCGAAGCGCAGTTCCCGCGCGCCCTCATCCTCGGCGTTGGGTTGCTCCGGCCGCACGAGGCTGATGACCGAGGTGCCGAGCTCATCGGAGATTGCCAGTTGCACGGTGGGTGGTCGCTCGACATCGATCACCGTTTCAATCAGCGCTGCAACATCGACCGCCTGAGCGACCGGCTGCGGTCCGGTCTCCTCCTGCGCCGCAGCGCCCGGGATGTTCAAAGATGCCAGCAGCAACAGCGCTGCCCCGGCAGCTACTTTTAGGCTCACGCACCCATCCTCCTGATCATAAGCGCCTCGACTTGCACCGTGACCCACCTTCCGGCACAGCCAAGACGCTGCTCGCGTCCAGCGCACCACGCTCACTGGCCATAGCGCGCAAAGAGTTGCTCCATGGCCTGCGCGGCAGCCTCGTCCGCGGCGTGCCCCGGCGCATTGGTGACGACGGCGATGGCCAGTTCGTGTTCACGGTCGACCAGGATCTTGGCCAGATTCATGCCGTTTGAGCCGTTGTGCATAAGTTTCGGTCCATCCGCCCAGGGGGGCGTAACAACACCCCACCCCATTGCATACTCGCCCTGATCGGGCGTGCCCGGCGGTGGGTTCTCACGAACAGGTGTGCGCACCTCGGCGCGATGCAGGTGGGCCAGGGTCTCGCGCGTGACGATGGCAGGGTCGGGGTCTCCCGCCGCGGCGTTCCAGGCGCCCCAGCGCACGAAGTCCAGCACGGACATGTGCGCCGCCCCCGCCGGCGCAAGCAGAGCCGGCACATCGGCCGCAGGCCCCCAGAGCATGGGAGTCAGCCCACCGTCATCTTGTGCCAAATGACCGACTGGCGCGTCGTAGAGTCCGCGTGTGGCCTGCGGCCCCAGCCCGGCGCTCTCCATGCCCAGCGGGTCGAAGATCATTTCGTGGATCAGCGCTTCCCAGGGGCGCCCGGCCGCCGCTTCGGCCATCGCACCGGTGATCAGGTAGCCAAAATTGGCATACTGGAAGGGCGAAGGACCATCCGGCACAACCGGGGCCTCCCCCTTGATCTGGTCGATCGCCCACAGTCGCGCCTCGACGAGGTTCAGCTCCGCCGCTTCCGGAGAGAAGTAGTGTTCAAGGAATTCCTCTGTGTCGCTTGGAATGCCGCTCGAATGCGACAGCAACTGCGTGAGCGTCACCTCGGCCAGCGCCGGGTTCATGCCCTCAATACGATTGCCGAGCACCTCGCCCACCTGGCTGTCCCACCGCAGAGCACCCTGCTCCACCAGGCTGCCCACAATGGTGGCGGTCATGGCCTTGGTATCGGAGCCGATGTGGAAGCGGTCATCAACGGTAACGGGCAGGTCCATCCCCTGCACCCGAGTGCCGACCGCTCCCACGGCGACAATATCCCCTTCCCGGCTGACCGCCGCAGCAAGCGCCGGCAAACCCTGCGCTTCGCGCAAGGGTGTGAGCAGCTCGGCAAGATCATCTTGGGCTGAGGAGGTTTTCGGCAGGCCGCCGACAAGCAGGCCAATCATACCGACTGAAGCCAGGGCTTTGAGACTGGTCATTCTTCTTTCCGGACGTTGAGCCAACACCTTCGCGCAGCTTAGAGACCACTTTGACTGGCGACAAGCGTTCGCCAGTTCACTCAGCCGGCGCCACCATCGCCCCCGAAAGGCAGGCGCCGGAACAGGCTGCACTCCCTCAGCGGCGCTTGACGATGGTCAGATTGAAATAGAACCCACAAAGTCACAGTGAGGCCATGCAATACCCCTTGTAAGGCAACTGGCACAGACCGCATTTACGCATTTAATTGTAATCGCTTCGCGGCTCAGTTTCGCGCTTCTCATTGAACATGATCAGATAATGGTCATCTCTAATCGATAGAGTTGCGATAATCAGGAGGTATCTGACCATGATCCCCAAGCGACATTCAACAGCACTCGTCGCCGTTCTTTTGGCTACCACGGCAATGCCGGGTGTGGCTTTTGCAACTGTCGAGGGAGCCGACACACACGCCTGGGCAGCTCCGGATCGCAGCTCCGTAGGCGCCCAATCCACTTCAGGTCGGGCAGACCTCATACAGCTCGCGCAATCGCGCAGTGTCTTGGAGATCCAGGCCCGGCTCAACCGCCTCGGGTACCAGGCCGGCCCGGAAGACGGCATGATGGGATCACAGACGCGCAGGGCAATCGAGGCCTATCAGAATGATGAAGGCCTGCTCGTGACGGGCGAGCCCTCGCAGTCCCTGCTGAATCACATAGACGAAAGCGTCGAGCAGCGTTTCGGCCGCGCCGAGGAGCCCGAAGCGGACACCCGCGCCCAGGAAACCGACGAGGCCACCGACGACCAGGCCGACATGATCGCGGCAATTCAATCCGAATTGCGCCAGCGCGATTATCGCATTCCGACCGTTTCCGGCGAAATGAACGATGCGACGCGTGAGGCGATCCGGGCCTATGAGCGCGATCGAGGCTACCTCGTGACGGGCCGAGCCACAGCGGAACTGCTTGAGGATCTGCGCGCGAACAGCAACCGCAGCGACCGCGACAATCTGACGAGCAACGACATTGCCGCCATCCAGCAGGGTCTGAATGACCGTGGATACGATGCCGGCCCGGCCGATGGTGTCATTGGTCCGGCAACCCGAACGGCGATCCGGACCTATCAGTCCGACGCCGGGATGGACCCGACAGGCCGTGTTTCGGCCGAGCTTCTCAGCCGTCTGCAAGGCGATGCCGCCGAGGATGAAGATGCCGCCGAGCTCGACGAGCGCGACGACAGTGAGTTCGTCACCCTGCTGTCCGACAATTTCGAAGACGGCGATTACACTTCGAACCCCAGGTGGCGTATCGCGACGGGCGAATTCTCCGTACGCAACGGCGGATTGACCAGCCGCATGGACCCGCCGCGTAGGGATACTGTGGAAGGCGTCGGCCTGGAGTTGCTGGGCTCGGTTCTGGAACGGGAACTGGGCATCCGCCTGCCGTCCCAGGGCGGGGTGGCGACCGCCCACACCGCCGTGGCTATTCCCGAAAGCTTCCGGATCACCACGGAACTATCGGGACGCGACCTCGCCGGCAGCCAGGTCAACATCGGCCCCTATCGCGACAGCCACCTCGGCCATGGCTACCGCCTGGCCTATCTCGACGACAATGCCGAATCCTTGGCGCTCTTGCGCATGACAAGCGACGACCAGGTGGTGCTGGACAGCACATCTCTGTCGCTGGCCAACGATCAGACGGTATCGCTGGATTGGGAACGCCAGGAGGACGGCGCTATGACGGTCGCGGTGAACGGCAACGTGGTGCTGCAGGCCCAGGACACGGCCTTCTCCGGGGGATTCGACGGCTTCTCGCTGATCAATGCAGGTGGCGAATGGACCCTGCACAGCGTGGCGATCGAAGGCCGCGAATAAACGTCATCGCGTCCCACAGGTCAGTCCGCACCCCTCCAAAGGTGACGGGCTGACCCTCCGCGCCCCGATGCCCGCCCGGCCAGCGGAACGACCGCCAGCGGCGGCGCTATTTGAGCAGACCGCTCCGCCTCGCCAGGATCGCCAGCGACGAGATTGTGATGATGCTGACCGCGATCAGCAGCGTCGCGATTGCCGTGATGGTGGGATTCACCTGCAGCATCAGCTCATTGAACATGCGCTTGGGAATGGTCTCGTTCGCGCCGGCCAGAAAGAAGGTAATGATCACCTCATCGAAGCTGATCACGAAGGCAAACAGCCAGGCCGCGGCCAAGCTGGGCGCCAGATTGGGCAGCACCACGGTGACGAACATGCGCTGCCAGGAGGAGCCCAGTGACAGGGCCACCTGCTCGATGCGCACGTCGAAGGAGCGTATGGCGACCGACATGATCAGCACGACGTAAGGCAGGCCGAGCACCGTGTGCCCCATGATCAGCCCTGGCAGCGTGCCCAGAATTCCCAGGCGGGCAAAGTAGATGTAGAGCGCCAGGGCGGTGATCACCTGCGGCACGATGAGGGGCAGGAGGAAGTTCGCCTCGACCGCCTTGCGCCCCAACCAGTTGCCCCTCACCAGACCATAGGCAGCCGCACTGCCAAGCACGGCGGCCAGCGTACTGGATGCCAGTGCCACGATGATCGAGGTGCGCGCGGCCTGCAGCCAGCGCGCGTCACCGAAGAAGGACTCGTACCAGCGCAACGACAATCCGGGCGGCGGGAAGGTCAGCGCTTCGGCGCTGGAGAAGGACATGGGCACCACGATCAGGATCGGCAGCGTCAGAAACAGCAGCACTGCTGCGGCCACGACCGTGACCGTCCAGCGGCCCAATCGATCCGGCAAGGCTTCCGAGCCGCTGCCCTTCTCTCGAGATCCCGTGATGCCTGCCATGCTCAAGCCCCTGTCCCCTTCTTCATGTCTGTTGCCGACTGTTCAGCCACTGGTACACCGCAAAGAAGACCATCGTTATGGCCAGCAGCACGGCGGAGATCGCAGCCGCCATTTCCCAGCGCGGCAGACGGTTGATCAGCACGTCCATCATGTTGGCGATCATCGGCACACGGCCGCCGCCCAGAATCGCCGGCGTGATGAAGAAACCCAGCGTGAGAATGAAGATCAGAATCGCACCGGATGCGAGGGAGGGAACGGTCAGCGGGAAGAAGATGCGCCAAAATATCATCCGCTTCGACGCGCCCATCGATTCGGCCGCCAGCAGAAGACGCCTGTCGAGCCGCATCATCGATGCAAAGAGCGGCAGCACCAGAAAAGGCAGGAGAACGTTGGTGGTGCCGATGATGACGCCGGTCTGATTGTAGAGAAACGACACCGAGGACTCCACCAGTCCCCAAGAGATCAACAGGCGGTTGACGATGCCGTCGTTGCCGAGAATGACGATCCAGGCATAGGTGCGCACAAGGATGGACACCCAGAAGGTCAACACCACCGTCGCGGCAATGATCAAGCGCCAGCGCGGGGAGAGCTTCCACATCCAGTAGCACAAGGGATAGCCAAGCAGGCAGCAGAACAGTGTCGTCAAGGCGGCAATATAGAAGGTGTTGCCGATCACCTTGATATAGACGCTTCGGGAGAAAACCTGTTCGTAGTTCGCCAGAGGTGTGTCCAGCGGATAGAAGGACCACCCCAGCATGATCGCAATCGGGATGTTGAACAGCAGGATGATCACGATCAGGGCAGGCAGCGCCTGAGCCACACCCTGGCCGGGCCGGAGGCGCGCTAGCCAGGAGGCACGCTCTGGCTGTGACACTCCTCTGGTCTCGGACTCAACGCTCATCACCGCCCCACTTCATCCCGGCACGCCCCTCGTGGACAAGAGACGGAGGCGGCCCTGGCAGCCGCCTCCGTCATTCTTGCTCGGTCGCAGCACCAGCCCTTACAGGCCGAGTTTGAATTCCTGCCAACGCAGCTCGACTTCTTCCGCGTTGTCGTACCACCACTGCGCATCGATCAGGAACTGCACGTCGCGGTTCTGCTGAACGGTCGGGAACTTGTCCAGACGATCCTGCGGCAGCAGAGGATCCAGGCCTTCGCTGGGCCCGGTGTAGGAGACGACCTCGGCGGCCGCGGCCTGATTCTCGGCGACCGTCATGACGTGCATCAGCTTATAGACCGCGTCCTTGACCTCGTCAGACGTGCCCTTGGGGATCGCGAAGTAGGTCAGGTCGAGCTGCCCTTCCTCGAAGGTGTACTCGACCCCTTCGACGTCGGTGACACGCCCGGACCAGGCAACGGCGTACTGAACCTCGTTGTCCTGAAGGAGCTGCGGCGGCTGTGCGCCGGCATCCCACCAGACCGCCACGTGATCCTTGATCTCGTCCAGCTTTGCGAAAGCACGGTCCAGGTCCAGCGGGTAGAGTTCGTCGACGGACACGCCATCGGCGATCAATGCCATCGGCAGAATGTAGTTCGGATAGTCCGGGAAGGTCCGGGCGCCTGGGAAGTTCTCGACGTCCCAAAGGTCTGCCCAGCTGGTCAGCGGCTTCTCGCCTTCGCGCCATGCCATGATTGTGGAATAGAACTGCCAGCCCAGACCGTACTCGTCCTTCGCTTCCTCGAAAATCGGCTCGGGATCGATCTTGTCCCAGTCCAGGGGTTCCAACAGATCGAGGGCCTTGGCCTGCTCGAGCTCACCGCTGCTCAGTTCGGTGATGGGCGCCATGATGTTCCCGGACTCGACCATGGCGCGGACTTTGCCCAGGCCGGCGGGGTTCTCCCGGACGACGGTAATGCCGGTCTGCTCGGTAAACGGCTGGATGTAGCCAACCTCGATCGATTCACCCGACGGCCCGCCAGCTTCGATCATGCGAAATTCGCTCGGCTGCGCCAAAGCCGTGGTCGCGCTCAGCGCGAGAACACCAAGGAGACTGCCGAGAGTCCCCGCGACACGCCTTTTCATTTCCAACCTCCTGCTCCTGATTGCTTGTTACCGGCTGCATGACAGCCTTGCAGCCTTGACAGAGGAGTCTGGCATATGTGATCACAGAAGACAAGAAGCTGTCGTTGCAAGGAGTCCCGCCGAGTGGCAAATACAGAGGTATCGCAAAGCCTCGGCACCCGGAGGTATTTCAGGCTGACAATCTGGCAATAGGGTTGCATTTCCAGGAAGTCCTGCACCTTTGTCTTGATATTCTCGGATTGCGGCCAGAAATGCTCGGGACGATGGTGCATCTGACCTTGGGAGGAGGTTAATTTGAGCGATATTTCCCTTGCTGAGATTTCGAAAGCCTATGGCAGTTTCTATGCCGTGGACAAGGCCAGCCTGCATGTAAAGCAAGGGGAGCTCGTTACCATTCTGGGGCCCAGCGGCTCCGGAAAGACGACACTGCTCAATCTGGTTGCCGGGCTGACCCAGCCGAGCGCCGGGCGGATACACATTGGCGGCAGGGATGTCACACAGCTTCCCACCGGCCAGAGAAATGTGGGCCTGGTCTTCCAGAGTTACGCGCTCTTCCCCCACATGACCGTCTTCAACAACATCGCCTTCCCCTTGAGGGTGAGGCGCTATGCCAGCAAAGATATCGAAGCCGCGGTGAGCGCCGCGCTGCAAACGGTCAGGCTGGACCACCTCGCAGAGCGCAAGCCCTCGCAGCTTTCCGGCGGCCAACAGCAGCGGGTGGCCCTGGCGCGTGCCTTCGTGTTCGAACCCGAGATTTTGCTTCTGGACGAACCACTCGGCGCGCTCGATCGCAAGCTGCGCGAGGAGGTTCAGGTTGAGCTGCGCGCCCTGCAGCGCAAGCTGGGCATCACGACGGTGCTGGTCACCCATGACCAGGAGGAGGCGCTTTCCCTTTCCGACCGCATCATGGTGCTGAACGAGGGGCGGGTGCAGCAGCTCGGCACCCCGGAAGAGGTCTATATGCGCCCGACCAACCGCTTCGTGGCGGACTTCCTGGGCACCGCAAATTTCCTGTCCGGCAGCGTGCAGGGCGCGAACGGCGCCTGGTCGATGCACCTGCGCGAAGGGGGCTCCGTTGCCTGCGGCCAGCCGCCTTCCTCGGCGCGCGAGCACTGCATGATCATCCGCCCCGAAAAGCTGCAGTTGAATGCTCAGGACGTCGAGGGTCCCCGGGCGACCGTGCGCGACACCATCTACCTCGGACAGACGGTCAAGTACGTGCTCGACACCGCAATCGGCCAGGAGATGGTGGCGGTGCTGCCGCCAGAGCCCCGCTTCAGCATCGGGGACAAGGTGACACTGCAATGGAACCCCGAAGACACCTGGTTCATCGACGCGCAGGAGGCCTGAGCGGAGTGCCGTAGACCGGATCGCGTTAATCTGAATCACCCAGGGTTCAGATTGAATGCGCGAATCCGTTCTACATTAAAGAGATAGAGCCGGTCGGCTCTACGCCCGCATTTCCTCGAGTATCACCGCAGCAGCGTCGCGCAGGTCCGCCTGTACTGCGGTGCGCACGGCAATGGGGTTACGCTCCTGCAGCGCCAGAATGATGTTTCGGTGATGCTGGATCGCGACGTCGCCGCCATGCCGCTGTCTGTAGTAGTTGAGCAAGGGGCCAACCTGAAGCCAGAGGGATTCGATGATCTCGATGGTGATCGGCCGCTGTGCACAGGCGTAGAGGTGGAAATGGAACTCCTGGTTGGAGCGCAGGAAATTCTCGTCCCGTGACAGGTTGGCTTCGATCTGCGACTGGATCTCGCGCAGCGTCGCCAAATCCGTTTCAGTGATCACCAGCGCCGCCAACTCCGCCAGATCGCCCTCAAGCTGCAAGCGCAGCGCCAAAATCTCCTCGAATTCGTCCCTGCTCAGCGATCTCAGGCGGAAGCGGCGCTGCCCATCCACTTCCAGAATGCGCTCAACGAGCAGGCGGCGAAGGGCATCGCGCACCGGCATGGTGCTGGTGCCCAGCTTCTCGGCCAGCCCTCGTATGGTGACCGAGGATCCCGGCTGAAGCTGCCCCCCCATGACGACCCGGCGAATCTCTTCGTACACCCGGTCGTTCATCGTTTCTCGGGCGATGCGGCGAAATCCCTGGTGCTCCGGTCTGTTCATGGAAACCTTGGCCTCAGAGCTGCGGCCTGCTGCTCCGGCACGCTCCTAGCCTGCCAGGTGCGGCTTCATTGTGATGATGACGTCATCGAAGGCTTCGGCAAAGGCGTCGTGGTCCTGCGCGGTCAAAGGCAGGGACAGGCTCATGAAGCCCCGACGGGCCAGGTAGAAGCCGCGCTCGAGCATCTCCAGGTGGAAGAGCGCCCGCGCCCGCGGGTCGCTTTGCTTGGCAACCGCCGGAGAGGTGATGGGGCGGTCGTGGAGGTGAATGCAGAGGATGCTGCCCACCCCGGTCACCCGCACCGGCACATCGCGCGCCTCGGCGAGCTT
Source organism: Aquibaculum sediminis (assembly GCF_040712085.1). NCBI lineage: Bacteria > Pseudomonadati > Pseudomonadota > Alphaproteobacteria > Rhodospirillales > Rhodovibrionaceae > Aquibaculum > Aquibaculum sediminis. Next base: position 43,025 of record NZ_JBFCVK010000011.1, on the reverse strand, counting down.
GTTCAGGCGATCGCGGAGCTGCTCACCGGACTGATTGAGCTGCGTGACCACTTCCGGGGTCAGCACCTGCTCGAGAGCGGCCACGCCGGCGGCCATCGACATCACATTGTTGTTGTAGGTTCCCGAGTGCAGCAGGGCATTCGGCTGGCTTGGATCGAAGTACGACATCAACTTCGCCGCGCCACCGAAAGCTCCGAATGTCATGCCCCCGCCGATGTACTTCCCGAAGGTCGTCATGTCGGGAATGATTCCAAGCTGGCCCTGGCGGCCCTGCGGGCTCAAGCGCGAGGTCATGACCTCGTCGAAGATGAGGACGATTCCGTGCTCGCGGGTCTTGTCGCGGAGCATGGAGAGGAACTCGACCGAGCCCGGGATGGCGCCGCCGGAGCCCATCATGGGCTCGACGATGACGCAGGCGAGTTCGGACTTGGCCTCGTCGATGATGCGGGCGGTTTCCTCGACCTGATTATAGTCGGCAAAGTGCCAGCGATAGGGAACGTTGAGCGGGCTGGGTCGATCGCCGTCGAAGGTCAGGACGCCGCCATGATAGGCGTCCTTGAAGACCAGGACGCCTTCCTTCCCGGTGACCGCACGCGCCAGACCGATGGCGTTGATGTTGGCCTCGGTCCCGGAGTTGCACATGCGAACCTGCTCGCATGACGGAAAGCGCTCGCACATGAGTTCGGCAAGGCGGCTTTCATACATGTTGGGGCCACCGAAGGCATAGCCCTTCGACAAGGCCTCCGTCACCGCCGCGCGGATGGTGTCGTTGGAGTGCCCGAACAGTCCGGCCGTGAATTCGTTCAGGAAGTCGGTGTAGACATGACCGTCGGCATCGTGAAGCTTGGCGCCCTCGGCGCTGACGATGGCAAGCGGAAAGGGGCTGTAGTGCAGCACCGTGCGGGTGTTGCCGCCCGGCAGGTGCCGGCAGGCCGCTTCATGGCGCGCTGCGCTTTTCGGGTTGCGGTCGCGATAGTTGCGCTCGGCGATAGCGAGCGCATCATCGAGAGTATCATTTCGCTTTTGCACGACACGTTCCCCTTCATTGCCGAGCTTGCGGCACTTCGGCATATGTGATCACATATGCCGAACGCTATCTTGCGGCAATAATACTGTCAACTGAGTGGGGAGGCGAGTGAGATGCATCTGTGGGTCAATCAGCATCGGCGCGATCAGCGCTTGCCAAAGGTCGCACATGGTCAGGGCTGCGAGCTCTTCGACGACCAGGGCAAGCGTTATCTCGACGGTTCCGGCGGCCCGGCGCTCTTCTCGCTCGGCTATGCCCACCCCGAGGTGAATGCGGCAATCAGCGAGCAGCTGTCCCGGATCCAGTTCGGCTATTCGACCACCTTCACCAGTGACGCGATCGACGGACTGGCCGAGATGATCGCCGAAGAGGCCGGACCGGAGCTGAAGTATACCAGCTTCGTGTCCGGAGGCTCGGAAGCGACGGAAACCGCAATCAAGGTTGCGCTTCAGTATCATGCGGCGCAGGGCAACCCAGGCCGCACCCATTTCATCGCACGCCGCCAGTCCTGGCACGGCTACACCCTTGGCTCGCTGTCCATATCCGGCCATCTGGCCAGGAGACGCCCTTACGAGAACGTGCTCATGCCGGTCACCTTCGTGTCCCCGGCCAACGAGTATCGTCCCCCTCTGGGCGTCGCGCCGGAGGGCCTCACGGACCACCTCGCGCGGGAACTGGAAGAGGCGATCCTGCGGATCGGGCCGGGCAAGGTCGCGGGCTTCATATTCGAGCCGGTTGTGGGCGCCGCCGGAGGCGCCGTTCCCTGCCCGCCAGGCTATGCCCAGAAGGTCCGGGAGATTTGCGATCGCTACGGTGTGCTGATGATCGCCGACGAGGTCATGTGCGGCATCGGCCGCTGCGGCAGCTGGCGCGCCTTGGCCCTGGAAGACGATTGCCAGCCGGACATCATGACCATCGCGAAGGGCATGGGCGGTGGCTACATGCCGCTGGGTGCCTGCGTCTACCGGCAGAGCGTCTACGAGGCGATCACCGACCAGTACGGCACCGTGGCGTCCGTCCACACCTATTCCGGACACACGCTTGCCTGCGCCGCCGGCCTGGCGGTGCTCCAGGTGATCCGCCGCGACGGTCTTGTCGAGAAGTGCCGACGTGACGGCGACTATCTCATGGACGCCTTGCGCAAGCGTTTCGGCCAGACAGCGCACGCCGGCGACATTCGCGGGCGCGGCCTCTTTGTCGCGATCGAACTGGTGGAAGATCGCGACAGCAAACGGCCCTTCCCGCCCGAGCGGAAGATGGCGGACCGGGTTCGGGCCGCGGCCCTGGAAGAAGGACTGATCTGCTACCCCTCAAGCGGTACGGTGGATGGAATCAACGGCGATCACGTGCTGCTCTCCCCGCCCTACATCGCAACCCAGGCCGAATTCGACGAAATGGTGGAGAAGCTCGCAAAGGCCTTCACCAAGCTTGGGCTGTGCTGACCAGCCTTGCTCCTGGACGGCCTGAAGGATGGCCGACCGGGGCAAGCCAGCGGCAGCCTTTGCGGCATAGTTGCGTGTGACAGGGGCAGGAGCGGCACGGTGATCAAGGGCGCGGAGTTTCTCGGTGCGGACGCGCTTTGGGCGCAGCAGCACGAGGCCTGGGGGGCGCAACGCAACCACGTCGCGCAGAACTCGTCCTTCTATCAGGCTCTGTGGGGCGGCAAGCCCCCTCCCCGCGATCTTCGGGATCTGCCCGAGCTGCCGCTCAGCGATAAGTCGCAGTTGCGCGACTCGCAGGCCGCCAGCCCGCCGTTTGGCGACTATCTGGCGGCGCCCAGGGACCTGGCAACGCGGCTCCACCGCACATCCGGCACCACGGGACAGGCCATGAATCTCGCTCTGTCCAGGCGGGACTGCGAGATCACGGCCGCCGTCGGCGGGCGCAGCCACCGCGCCGCGGGTCTCGGACCTCAGCACACTGTGGTCCATTGCCTGAACTACCGGATGTGGATGGGCGGCGTTACCGACCATCTCACGCTGGAGGCAACGGGCGCTCTTGTGGTCCCCTTCGGGGTCGGCAACACCGAACTCCTGGTGCAAACCATCCAAGAGGTCGGGATTACGGCAATATCCTGCACGCCCTCCTATCCCGCCGTCCTGGAGCGCGTGATCCGGGAGCGTTTCCCCAAGCTGCAGCCACGCGATCTCGGTCTGAAGCTGGGCCTGTTCGGCGGAGAGCCCGGCCTGGACGATCCGGCGCTGCGGGCTCGGCTTTCCGAGACATGGGGCATGGCGCCCCGCAACGCCAACTACGGCGTTTCCGACGTCCTGTCCAACTTCGCGGCCCAGTGCGAGCATGACTTATCGCTGCATTTCCTGGCGTCGGACGTCCTCTGGCCCGAACTCGTTGACTCCGACACGCAGTCGCCCCTGCCGGTGCAGGCAGGGCAGAAAGGCGAACTGGTACTCACGCATCTGGTCCGCGACTGCCAGCCGCTGGTGCGCTTTCGCACCGGGGATATCATCCGTGTAACCGAGACGGACCCCTGCCGCTGCGCACGGACCGGCTTCCGATTTCGGGTGGTCGGTCGCAGCGACGACATGGTGACGGTCCGAGGCCTCAATCTCTTTCCCTCGATGGTCGCGGCCGTACTGAGCGAAATGCCGGAACTGTCCGGGAACTATCGCATCATGCTCGACGGCCCGCCCCCTTACGACCACTTGCCGCTGCACGTGGAGTGCGCTGCAGGCGTGCCCGACACCGCGGAGCTGACGGAAAGAGTGGCAGCCGCAATCAAGCAGAAGCTTGGGGCCACTTCGCGCGTCACGCTATTGGCCGCAGGCTCGCTTCCGCTCACAGAAGGCAAGACGAAGCACGTCATCCGGAGCCACCCATGACCGATTACAGCTATGCCACGGTGCTGAGCACGCTCGAAGCCGGCGCCGTTCGCCGCATCACCTTGAACCGGCCCGAACGCCTGAACGCCATGAACCGGCAGCTCATCGAGGACGTGGCCCAGGCGTTCCAGGACGCCAACGCCGACCCACAGACGAGGGCCATCGTCTTCACCGGCGAGGGCAGAGCCTTCTGCGCCGGGGATGACAGGCACGAGCATGTGCATCCCGATAATGAAGAGGCCGCGCGCGAGCTGGTGGACGCCATCCAGCAGGCAACCCGGGCAATCATTTTCGGGCCCAAGCCGGTCGTCGGCGCCATAAACGGCTGGGCCGTGGGCGGTGGCTTCGAATGGGCCATAAACTGCGATTTCCCCATATGGTCGGAAGACGCACGCGCCTTTTTCCCCGAGGTCTCGCTCAATCTCTTCGTCACCGGCGCGGTGACAGCGCTCCTGCCCGCACTTGTCGGCCTGAACAAGGCCAGGGAAATGCTTCTTCTCGGCGAGCGCTACGGGGCAGCAGAACTGGCGGAAATCGGCGTTGCCTGGCGCGTGGTCCCGCCTGATAGCCTGCTGGCCGAGGCCCATGCCGTGGCGCAGCGGCTCGCCGATCTACCTCCCATGGCCGTGCGGACCATGAAGCGAACGTTTAACGCTACGGCTGCCGCGGATCTGCATCGAGCACTGCAACTGGAAACCGACGCCACAGTCGCCGGCTTCATGGACCCGGAAACCACCTCGCGCCTCAAGGCCTTCTGAAAGCAGCCAGCCGCCCTCCCCGTCTCAAGGGGCGGGCGCTTGAGTGGTGAGGAGATGCTCGCTCTCGCGAGTGCTTTGGCGCAGCGCAACAACCCGCTCGGGTGGATGCCGGAGCGGGTCATGTTCTGGATTGTTCGGTAAAATGGTTGCGGGGGCGTATCTCCACCCTTGGCGAACGAGCACCTTTTTGGCGCTTTTCAGGAAGGCGTTCAGCCGTTTTGCACTACCGGAAGCGGCGTGAAGCGCGGCGTTGCGGGACTCCAGGACCTGGCCTCCTTGGCAGAAGGCACGGCTCGACCGGCGCAAATGGTGATCCGGTCAGCCTGCATGGAAACCGGTCATGACCTGGTTCAAACACATCTGAGAGAGCCCTTGTGGCGCTCACCGCGCGCTTGGTAGAGGTGGTTTATATCCTCTTGGCCTGGGCCGAGGAGGAGGCCGAGCGCCGTGGCAAGCGGGCAAGGCACTTCGCCGACTCTTGCGCTGGCCCATACCCAGATCGAGAAGGCCACATGTGGCACGCTGGGCTCGAAACTGCTCACACGCTGGCGGACGCCCAAAGGGCAGCTGAATTGGAGATCTGGTGACGGACACCGTTCGACGCATCCGGGTGGCGATGGCCTCCGCCTGCCCCTACGCCACGGAATTCGCCCTGGCCCAAGCCCGACTGTGCCGCTGAGCGCCCAGCCGCGCAGCTGAAGGCCTCAAGAAGAGTAGCTCCCGAGTGGCCACAGGAGGCCCTGGTGAGAAATGCAGGCTAGCAGCGTTAGCACAGTGACAACCGTGATCACCAGCCGCCACGCCGAACGGCATTTGCGTCAAACCAGATAGCGGGGCTGGGACACCTCCCAGTCCGCTTCCTTCACGAGCGTATCGCCTTCCCAAGCGCGAAGGCGAGCCTTCACGTAAAAATTGTTGGTATCGCATGTGAGGCACGTTTCCGTTACCGTCTTCACGGTCCAACCGTCGCATCGCATTTCGTGTTCCCAGATGACCTCGCCCCACGCAGACGCTGGGTCATCCGGGAGAACCGAGTAGCTCTCCCGACCTTCTGCGGAATGGAAAAATCCTTGCTCGTCGATAAAGGCGGCGCCCTCGTGATCGCGTACCTCCACGGTTACGCGGCCGGTATCGCGGTTCTCCACCACCTGCCACTCGCTTTCGGGAGGGTGGTGAAACGTCACTTTAAGGGGCTCGCTGGCACGGGGCGATTCGAATTCCGGCGCTGCCGGAGGGATGGTTGCATGAAGCGGCAGGGTGAGGGTGGACTGGCCGGGCAGCACGGAGAGCGTGACAGGTTCCGGTGCCGGCCAGGCGATAGGAAAGTAACTCGACGAGATGGACAGCCGGATTCGATGCCCAGCGCGAAAGGTCTGCGCCACATGTTTGAACGGAATCGATACGGTATAGGGTTTGCCTGGCTCGAGCGCTTGCGGATGTTCGTGGCTGTCCCTGTGTGTGAGGTTTAGAAGGCCATAGCTGACGCGTGTAGCGGCACCGCCCGGCGCAACATCGACCAGCCGCACAGCCACCTGCGCCACCGGCCGGTCTGCGCTGACCGTGAGAGAGAGCTCGGCGTCGCCAACCATGGCGAGGTCTGACTTCAAGGGAGCGGTCTCGAAGATGAGGCTGCCGGCATCGTCCCGGCGCTGATCCCCCGGCTGATCGCCTGGGTGGGCGTAGGAGCACCATTTGCCGCCCTGAACGCCCACCCACAGGGGGGAGCGAACCTCACACGCTGAAAAGGTGTGGTTCGCTTTTACCACTTCGTCCAGCGTGCCATCTGCGCCCAGCGCAAATGGGGTACGGATGATATCGGGCGACGGCCATGTGGGTTCGGTGATCCAGTTACCAGCCCGCCGTTGATAGTGGCTGCGCGGTTCGGCATGGTCCTGCAGGAACAGCCGCAGCGCCGGCTCCTCCATGATTCCTGTTTCGACTCCCTTAAGCCAGTGATCCCACCATCGCGTCTCTTCGGTCAGCCAGTCGATTGCCGGGCCCGGTTCGCCAAGGTGCGGATACTTGTGGGCCCAGGGACCCACTAGGCCCTTGACTGGTGACTTGAGATTTTCGACCAGTCGAAACACGGATCGGCAATAACCGTCGGCCCAGCCGCTCACTGCATAGACGGGCACTTGAATGTCAGAGAAGTCCTCCCCTACCGACCCATGCTTCCAGAACGCGTCCCGTGTCTGGTGCTCGAGCCAAGTCTTGAGCCAAAGTCCCGATCCATCGAGGCGTTCTTTCCACATGTCGCGCCAGCGTTGGCCTACATGCACGGGGTTGGGTGGCAACGTGTTGATTCCGAACATCACCGATGCCCAGGAGAGCTGATCGCCCAGCATCGTGCCACCCATGTAGTGGATGTCGTCGGCATAGCGATCATCGGTCGAGCAGATGGTAACCACTGCCTTGAGGGCAGGGGGGCGCATGGCGGCAAGCTGCAGGCCGTTGAACCCGCCCCAGGAAATTCCGACAATTCCGACGCCTCCCTCACACCATTCCTGCGCGGCGATCCAGGCGATGGCCTCACATCCGTCCTGCAGTTCGAGTGGCGTATATTCGTCTTCCATGACGCCTTCGGACTCGCCGGTGCCACGCAGGTCCAGCCGGACATAGGCATAGCCCCGCGCCGCCATCCAAGGCGCCCGAGCCTGGTCACGCTCAAGCGTCTTGTCGTTCTTGCGGTAGGGGATGTATTCGAGAATAGCAGGCACCGGCGCTGCATTCGCATCCTCCGGCATCCAGATCCGCGCCGCGAGACGCGTGCCGTCCCGCATCGGGACCTCAATGTGCTCAAGTTCGCGGACCTGGCGCGGCAGCGAATAGTCAATCTTCATAGGATTCCTGTGCGATCGGTCGTCGCGTTGAATGTGTTATGCCGCCGTTGGTCTCGGTTATTCCAGCGATCGAGGAGAGGTGCTACTCGATGATGTCGACGAACTCGTAATTGAGCCGCTTCATCACTTGCTCGTAATTCCACAGCAGCTTCGACTGCTTGTTGGCGCCCATCCACACCGAAGCGACGGCATAGCTGTAGGCGTCCTGCTCAGGCAGCTCGGACAGTTTCATGCCGCGCTTCACGTAAGATACGATCCGCGCGCCCTCCACCTGTTCGGCGGCGACTTCAACTTCGGCGCGTGACGGAGCGCGAGCAACTGTCGCATCGCGGAAAAAAACCCGATAGAAGAACTCGGCGGCAACCTTGTCCGGGCCGTCTCCGGTGGGCATGTCAGGCTTGCGGCCCAGTCCCAGATCTATTGTCACCTGTTGGTGACTGACGCCGTCCACCATCTCAAACAGATCGCAGTGCGATTGGGCGATGCGGGTGTTGATTTCCAGCAGCCACACCTTGTTCTGCACCTCGTCCCAATAAAACTCGATGTTGAAGCCCGCGTTGTCGTAGCCGATTTGCGCCATAACCTTGCGAGTTATGTCCCACATCGTCTCCTGGATTTGGGTGGGCAGGGTCGAGGGGTAGAGGTAATAGAAAAAGCTCAGCACCTGCGGATACCGGATCGAATCGATTGTGCCGTAGGGGACGACCGTTCCGTCATTGACGTAGCCCTCCACCGTGCACTGACGGCCACCGATGACCTGTTCGGCCATACAGTAGTGTCCCTGGATGGCCCTGATTTCGTCCGGCAGGTCGGCTTGCGACAGCACGTGATCGAAAGGCTCGCTGATCAGGCGGATCTCTGCGCGCAACTTCTCCGTAGCAAAGTCGAAATCTTCGGGACTATCGATGCGAAAACCCAGACGCGATCCGGACGATTTGATGGGTTTGACGAAGAACGGAAAACGCAAGTCGGCCGCGCCGATCTTGGATAGTGCATCATCGTCGAACGGGTCGAAGGCCGTGAACTTGGGAGTGTGCTCGGGCACCACCTCACGCATTATCGAGCGTGACCAGTATTTATGCTCGCACTTCAAGAGGCTCTCGAGCGAGGCGTTGCGCGTGCCATATTTCTTGCACAGTAGCGGCAGCATGGTTGAGACGGGAAAGTCGATATACCCGACGATCGCGTCGATCGAGCCCTCGAACGCATCGAGCGTCGCCGCTGCCTCCTCCAGCAGCGCCGGCATGTCGAACTGCTGGGTATCGGAAACTTGTGCCGGCGTCAGCAACGGGTGGAACACCACATCCTCAATCCCCCTCAGGCGCTTGAGGCGCTCGGCGTTCATTGCATTCAGTCCGATGACGAAGACGTTTCTGGCCATACCTATGCTTTCTGACGCAGGTGTGCTTGGCGGCGTGATGCGCTCGCCGCCACGATCTGGTGAAGGCGGAGATCGCTCAAGGTTGAGCGATCTCCGCCTTGGTGGGAAAGCTGCGTCCCTTGAGCCGGTCTGTTGTCCCCTCGATGTCGTCAACGAGCAGCAGGAGGAAATCCCCCGGCTCGGCCAGGGCAATGGCGCGGGCTACCGCCTCCTGCTCACTCATGATGGTCTCGACCTGGCACGCGCCATCCGCTTCGGCGGCGCCGCTATGGATCAAGCTGGCCGTCTCACCCGGCGGACGGCCACGGGCGTCGGTCTCATAAACGAACAATGTGTCGCACATGCTCGCAAGTTGTGCGCCGAGAGCCGAGAGGTCCTCGTCCCGGCGATTTCCGGGCGCAGTGGCGACACCGATTTTGCGCTTCGTGGACAGACCGCGTACCAGAGGCACCAACGCCTTCAGCGCTGGCACGTTATGACCATAGTCGATCAGGCATTTCACGCCGTCCGCCTCGAAGTAGTTCGTGCGCCCCGGCATCTGAGCTGGCGTGGGATGGAAGGTGAGAAGCCCGGCGCGGATGTCGTCGATTTCGAGCCCATGAGCAATGGCGACGGCGGCTGCAGCCATTGCGTTCTGCACATTGAAGGGTGCATGTCCCTCGAACGCGATCGGTACGTCATTGACCTCCACGATCTCCGCCGTGACCTTGCCACGCACGAGCACGATGCGGCCGTTCTTGACGGTTACCACCATGCCGAGGTTGCTCAGGTGCTCGACGAGCGAAGGATGTCGGGGATCCATGGTGAAGTAGATGATCTCGCCACGTGCCCAGTAGCTGCCGTGCTCCATCACCAGGGGGTCATCAGCGTTCAGAACGCAGTAACCGCCTTCGTCCTTGACCGCGTCGACCACGACTGTCTTGCAACGCGCCAAGTCTTCGAGGGTGTGGATGTCGCTTTCCCCAAGGTGATCGGAGGCAATATTGAGCAGAACCCCGACGTCGCATTCGTCGAAGCCGAGCCCACGGCGCATGATGCCGCCGCGCGCGACTTCCAGCACGGCATGCTCGACGGTCGGTTCGCGCAGCACGGCCTGTGCCGCCGCCGGTCCGGAATAGTCACCGCGCAGGATTACATGGTTGTCAATCTCGACCGTGCCCGTACACCCCATGCCAACGGAATGCCCTGCTTGGCGCAGGATGTGTGTCGTCAGCCGTGTTGTCGTCGTCTTGCCGTTGGTGCCGGTGATTGCGGTGATCGGGATGCGGCCATTGTCGGCATGATCTGGAAACAGCATGTCGACCACATGTTCACCCACCGGCCGCGGCGTGCCATGGGTCGGCGACATGTGCATGCGAAAGCCAGGCCCGGCGTTGACTTCGACAACGCCGGCAGATTGCTGCTCGAGCGGCACCGACAGGGTCTCGGCCAAGAGGTCGATGCCGATGATGTCCAGGCCGATGAGGCGGCCGATCCGCTCCATTGCGAAGCGCACCTCGGGGTGCACCTCGTCGGTCAGATCGGTTGCAGTGCCACCGGTCGAGATGTTGGCGGTGGATTTCAGCAGCGCGACCTCGCCCTTGGGGAGCACGGTTTCTAGCGTGGAGCCAGCCTGTTCCAGCATCCGTTGGGTTTGCACATCGATCTCGATCTGCGTCAGCAGGTTCTCGTGGCCGACGCCGCGACGAGGGTCCGAGTTCTCGATGTCCACGAGTTGCTTAATGGTGCTCTTTCCGTCGCCCTCGACGTGGGCCGGCCGGCGCCGGGCGGCGGCGACAAGCTTGCCGCCGATCACCAATATCCGGTGATCCTCTCCCGCAATGTAGCTTTCTACCATTACCGCTTGCGAGGCGTCCCGGACACGGGCCAGAGCGGCGTCGTAACCGGACTTCAAATCCTCCATAGAGCCAATACTGGTGGTAACGCCGCGACCATGGTTGCCCGAAAGCGGCTTGGTGACGACCGGCCAGCCAATCCATTCGGCTGCGGCCTGCGCTTCCTCGAACGAGTGGCAAACCTGCCCCCGTGGGACCGGTATACCGGCTTCGTCGAGGATCTGCTTGGTCCACTCCTTGTCGTCAGCGAGGGAGTGGCCAATGATCCCGGACGCGTCAGTGACCGTCGCCTGGAAGCGCCGTTGTTTCACGCCGTGCCCAAGCTGGGTGTAGCTCGTGCCTTGGGTGAGATTGGCGTAGGGAATCTTCCGCGCCTTTGCCGCGGCGACGATCGAGCCGGTCGATGGGCCCAACGCGTTGGAATCGCGCACCTCCTTGAGGTGGTCGACGATCGGCTGCAAGTGGAACTCGTCGCCGTCGTAGAGCTTCTTGACGATCTCGACGGCCGCCTTGCCCGCCGCGATTCCGGTCGCCTCGTCACGATATCGATAGACGACGTTGTAGATTCCGGGCTCGTAGCTGTCGACGGTTTTGCCGTATCCCACCGAAAAGCCGATCAGGTTCTGCAACTCGATCGCCACATGCTCGACCATGTGGCCAGCGTAGGTGCCGTTGCGCACCCGTTGCAGGAAGCCGCCCGGCTCCCCGACCGAACAGCGATGCTCGTAGATGGAGGGGATGAGGGTCTCGAGCCTTTCGGCGATGTCGGGGACCTTGTCGCTTGGCCGATCTTCGAGAGCTTCGATGTCCAGACGCATGTAAATCGCCGGATAGCGACTGTAAAAATTTGGTCCGCGCAATGCGCGATGCTCAAGTATATTCAATCCGCACCTCCAGTCGCTCGCCTCTCAGGTCCTCAGGGCTTAGGACTTTTCGATCGCTTAATCTGTACCCGTATCCCTTGACAAGGGCATGCATCTTAACATTGTGGACAGAAACCGGTTCTCCATCTGATAGTTCAAAAACATTCGAACCCGTCGTTTCCGAACTATCAACTATAATGACATGCCCGCGGCCGAAGGCCAGGATATGGTCGTCCTCAAACAGTACGCCGGCATCCTCGCCAAGCCCGACACCAAGATATTCTGGGTTGGTTGCACCGACTTCCATGAGGCGCGAAAACCGACCGCGTTCGAGGAAGTGCGTGTCGATGATGACACCTTCCACCAGCCCGAAGCCGGCGCTCATCTTGACCGCCCCCTTGCGCAGTGAATCGTTCGCCGACCCCCCATAGACCATGGTGCTTGACTGGCAGGCTGCGCCGGCACTCGTGCCGGCAACCGTTATCCCTTCCGCATGTCGGTGGCGGATAGCGGCGAGAGCGCTCGATCCACCGAAAATGTATGTCAGCCGCATTTGATCCCCACCGGAAATGAAGATCACATCCGAGCACTCGATCATATCGACGAATTTCGGATCATTCGCATCGGCCCGGTCGCGGATCCGCACGTCGAGGACCTTAGACGCTCCAAGCCGTTCGAATGCGGACCGGTAGCCTTCGAACACGTCCTCGGGGATGCTGCTCGCTGTGGTTATGACGCCGACGGATGGGGCAGTTTCTCCCGAGAGGACGAGGACGCTGCGCAGGATTTCCGATTCGGACGTCTTATCTTCAGCCCCCCCAATCGCGATCAGGGGACCTTTTGGGCTGACTTTCAGGGGCATATGCATCAGGTTTAATTCTCCGGCACTCCTTCGCTGGAGTGTATCGCTCATGGTAACCGCGGCGCTATCGACGTTGGTGCGTCCGGCAGTGAGTGGCGCCATGATTCGCCCAAAGCTCCGGATCGGGCAAGTGTAAGCCTGGGAAGCGTGAAGGTCTCGGCATGAGTAATGCATATGCAATCGCGATCCACGGCGGAGCCGGCGTCCTCACACGCACCGCGTTGAGCGCCGAGCGCGAGGCAGAGACTCACCGCGCTCTCGATAAGGTCTTGAGCGCTGGTGAGGCGGTGCTCGCAGCCGAGGGAGCGGCCCTTGATGCGGTCACCGCTGCCGTCTGCGCACTAGAGGACGAACCGCTGTTCAATGCTGGGCGCGGCGCAGTGTTTACCCGCGAAGGACGCCACGAGATGGACGCGGCGGCAATGGAGGGGCGTGAGCGCCGGGCCGGCGCGATTGCCGGCATTTGCGGCCCGAGGAACCCTGTGCTTCTGGCGCGCGCCGTACTCGAACGCTCACCGCACGTTTTACTCGCAGGTGAGGGCGCGATCGCACTTGGGCGAGAGATGGGCCTAGCATTCGAGCCCGAGAGCTATTTTTTTACCCAGGAGCGCTGGGACAGCCTGCAGCAAACGCTGGCGCTGGAAGCCAGTGGTGCGCTCGACTCTGATCCCTCTCGGCGCCACGGCACCGTCGGTGCCGTGGCCCGCGATCGCTCCGGCAATCTCGCCGCGGCGACGTCAACAGGCGGAATGACCGGCAAGCACCAGGGACGGGTTGGGGACAGTCCGGTGATCGGTGCCGGCACCTATGCCGAAAATGCGAGCTGCGCGATATCGGCCACCGGCGATGGGGAGGTATTTCTGCGGCTTTGCGTGGCACACGAAATCGCGGCACGGGTCCGCCTTCTCGGCACCAGTCTGGAGGAAGCAGCGACCGCGGTCATAATGTCCGATCTGACAGCCCTTGGCGGGTCGGGGGGGCTGATCGCTGTGGGTCACAACGGACAGATCGTCATGCCCTTCAACTGTGAAGGCATGTACCGCGGGAGCAGTGCTGAAGGGGGACTCCGTCAAACGTTGATCTACTAGTGGATTGATCCCAATGTTTGGACCCCTCGGTTTCGTGCGCACGGAGCAAGCGCGCCTCGTTGTAAGTTTTTTTTAATCGCGTGCTATTTTGCCAGTCAGTTGCAACCTGAAAAAGGCGCCCCGGAGGGCGCCTTGCGTCATCTAAATTTTTTGATAAAACGAAAGAATTACTGGGTGCGGGGGCGCGCCGCCAACTTGATTTGCTCGTCTGCTACACGTGGCATCCTCCCGAGATGGCGGCACTGTAGGCCCCCTCTGTCTTGCTCGATGAGGGAGCGACCGCGGCCTTTCAGTAACCCTCCGGTGCCCAAGCCCATCCTTCATGTCCGCCTGTAGCTCTCGGCGGTAGCTTCGATGCTGAAAGGGGTCTCATCATTGCACTAGCCTAGGCTTGGCTACAATCGCCCATTAAGCGCCTTCCAGACCCGGGCAGGAGTAGCGGGCATATCAAAATCCTCTATTCCTTCGTGGCTTAGGGCATCATGAATAGCGTTCATCGCAGCAGGAATCGCGCCGGCGACACCGGACTCTCCGGCCCCCTTGACGCCCAGCGGGTTCGTGGCGCAGGGAGCGACGTGGTGAGTCAGCCGCAATTGCGGGAAATCCATAGCGCGCGGCATTCTGTAATCCATGAACGACGCTGTCTGGAGCTGACCGTTATCGTCATAGATAACCTGTTCTCCAAGAACCTGCCCCAGCCCTTGTGCGATGCCACCATGAATTTGCCCCTCCACAATGGGCTCATTGAGGATGACGCCCACATCGTCGACCGCTACGTATCCGACCACTTTCACCTCGCCGGTTTCGCGGTCGATCTCAACCTCACAGACGTGACAGCCGTTCGGAAAGCTCATCCCAGAGGAAACAAACTCCGCAACGGTATCCAGCCCGTTCGTGAAGTGCTCAGGCAAGTTGGTCATTTCCCTGGCCCGGCCGGCGACTTCACCCAGTGATACACGTCGGTCGGTCCCGACGATGCTGAATACTCCTGCTTCGTAGGTGATATCGGCGGTCGCCGCCTCCAGGAGGCTTCCTGCCACTAGACGGCCTTTTTCGATAATCTCTTCGCAAGCTCGGAAAGTCGCGCTGCCGGCCATCATTGCGGAGCGTGAGGCGACCGTCGGCCAACCCTTCGGCGCTTCGTCGCTGTCACCTTCAATCAACCGCACCGATTCGGCGGCAATGCCCAGGGCATCAGCGACAATCCGGGTAAAGGTCGTGAGATGCCCTTGGCCGATGGACTGTACGCCAAGTCTCAGCGCAGCGGTGCCGTCCGGTTCGATGCGAAGATCGACAGATTCGTCGAGGATGCCGCCAGCCACCTCCAGAAAAGAACAAAGGCCTATTCCTCGGAGCTTTCCTTCCTTGCGCGAGGCTGAATGACGCTTCGCAAAGCCCTTCCAGTCTGCAAGATCAAGGGCCTTGTCCATAACCGCCTCAAAGTCACCGCTGTCGTATTTTTGCCCGTTCGGTGCACTGTAGGGAATTGCGGTGGGGGAGATCATATTTCGGCGTCTGAGCTCGATCCGGTCAATGCCAGTGGCGCGGGCGGCCTTATCTATAAGTCGCTCTACGAGGTAAATGGCCTCCGGGCGGCCGGCGCCCCGATATGGGCCGACCGGTGCAGCATTGGTGAGCATCGCTTGAACGCGAAAATGGAGGGCCGGGGTGGTGTAGACGTTGGCTAGGCAGTTCTTTGTATTGTTCGTCGAGAAGACCGACGCGAAAGTCGACACGTAGGCCCCAATACCAGCCGTGTTGTGCATCCTCAGGGCAAGAAATCTGCCCTGGGCATCGAGTGCCAAGGCTCCGTCGAGCACACCGTCGCGTCCGTGAGTATCCGTGAGAAAGCTTTCTACCCGGGTAGCCGTCCATTTCACGGGCCGCCCAAGGCAGCGCGCGGCGAACATCACGGCTGCATACTCGGCATAGGGCTGCACCTTCATGCCGAAGCCGCCGCCCACGTCATAGGTGCGCACCCGAATACGATCGAGAGGAACGTTGAAAACGTGCTCCGCGAACATCTTTCGGACCAGCGCAACTCCCTGTGTTCCGGCCGTCAGTGTAAAGCGCTGCTGCTCAGGATCCCATTCTCCAATCGCGGCGCGAGGCTCCATCGCACTCGGCGCAACTCGCGTGTCTTCCAAGCGAATGGTGACAACATGCGCCGCGGTGGAGAAGGCGTTGTCGACCGCTTCCGCATCGCCATCTTCCCAGTCGAGCGCGATGTTGTCGGGAGCCTCCCTCCAGATGGGTTCGATCACCTCCTGGGCCGCCCTTGCCGTCGTCGCGGCGGGCAGTTCATCGAACTCAGCGACCAGTTGTTCTACAGCATCCTGCGCCAGCGCGACCGTCTCCGCCACGACCATCGCGAACGCCTCGCCGACGTAGCGGACTCGGTCCCTGGGTAAGACCGGCAAAGGCGCGAGCGCCATCGGCGTGCCATCGCTATTCTTGAAGCGCATCGCCATGGGTATCGGGCCTAAGTCGGCCTCGGCGACATCCTTGCCCGTGAAAACCGCCGCCACCCCAGGCATCTTGAGCGCTCGCGTCACATCGATCTCGCCGATGCGCGCATGAGCATGAGGCGAGCGCGCGAATACCGCATAAAGCTGTCCAGGAAGACTCAGATCGTCCGTGAACAGCGCTCGCCCGGTCAGCAACGGCTGGTCCTCGCTGCGCAGCGCACGCGGGTCACTTGCGAAGCGTATGGAATGTTCCGTCACAGCGTTTCCTTTCTCCCGGGGACAGTGGGCCTATCGGATTGAGCATGATGGAAAGCCCTCGCCGCTCCATAATAAGTTGACCAAGCTCGGCCTTATGGCAAGAATTGGTTAATGTGATCACGGGCGAAGCGGCCTGGTCAAGGCAGTGGTGGCACGGATCAGCGAACCCTGGAGCAACCGGGATCTCGGCAACCAAACAGGGAATTGGGAGGAATCGATGAAGCAAGGAGTTCGATCGAGGATCGGCAGTGGCATTGCTCTGCTAACCGGCGCATTTGCGATCGCGAGCTTTTCGATCATTGGGCCCGCACAGGCTCAAGAAATCCGCATCGGTCTGCTGGCGCCTCTGACCGGGCCATTGGCACAGCCTGGCAATGATATGGTCAACGGTCACCAACTGTTCTGGGAAGAAGCCGAACACACAGCAGGCGGCCGCGAAGTGCGCGTGATAGTGGCCGACACCGCCTGCAATCCCGACCAAGCGATTACCCAGGCCCGCCGGCTCGTCGACCAGGAGGATGTCCATGTTCTGGTTGGCCCTCTCTGCGGGCACGAGGGGCCCGCGGTCGCACAAGTCAGCCGAGAGACGGGCGTGCCTGTGATCCTCGATCCTGCGGGCGCCGACGATATCACCAAGTGGGATAGAGTCCCGACTGTCGTGCGGACGGCCCTTTCAGCCAGCCAGATTGGCCACCCCTTCGGTGACTACCTCTACAACGAGTTGGGCCTGCGAAACGTGACCTTCATTGGCCAGGACTACACCTTTGGACAGGAAGTGACCCTGGGCGCGATTCAGTCATTTACTGAACTGGGCGGCGAGGTGGCGAGCCTGATCTGGAGCCCCATTGGGACGACCGACTACGGGCCCGTCATCGCAGGAATCCCGAGCGACACTGATGGCGTTGCAGTCACCATCGTCGGCGCCGACCGCATCCGTTTGTTTGACGCTTGGTTCGACTTCGGAATGGATCGCCGCCACCAGATCTACGGCGGCTACTGGCTGCACGAGGACGCGCTGCCGCAGGTCGACGAGCGCGCTATTGGACTGATCAGCAACGCGCTGAACTATGTGGCCGGTATTGAGACTCCAGAGAATGACGCTTTCGTGGATGCCTTCGTAGAGCGCCACCAGCAAATGCCCTCCTGGATGGCCGAAAGCGGTTATACCAGCGGTCTCTGGACAAAAACGGCGCTCGACGCCATCGAAGGCGATATCGAGGATGTCGAGGCGTTCTTAGCGGCTGTACGGGCGGCAGAGATCAATGCGCCGCGAGGCCCGCTCAAGCTCGATGACTACGACAATCCAATCCAGAACGTCTATGTCTCCGAAGTGCGCCAGCGCGAGCACCCGGTGTTGGGCGAGATTCTCGTCAACGTTCCGATCAAGACCTACGAGGAAGTCTCCCAGTTCTGGACCTGGGACCCCGAGGAGTTCCTGGCCCGCGGGCCCTATCAGCGTTGATTCCTCAACGGGCGTCTCCCGGCTACTGCCTGGCTTGCCGGGAGACCTGCTTTCGATTGGAGATCGACACGCGATAAGGGCGGGAGCCAAATGAGTTTCGTCATTCAGACAATGAACGGCATATCGCTGGCCGCGCTGCTGTTTCTGTTATCCGCGGGCTTCACCCTTACCTTCGGGCTGATGCGTGTCGTCAACATGGCCCATGGGGCCCTCTACCTGATCGGCGGCTATATCGGTCTCTCGGTTGTCTGGGCCACAGGTAGCTTTTGGCTCGCTATTCCCGCCGGCGGTTTCGCTGTTGTTCTGCTCGGTTATTTTATCGACCGATTTCTGATCCGCGCGACCGGTGAGAACCACCTCGCCCAGGTTCTACTGACCGTGGGCGTGGCCTTCGTCATTGCGGACGTCTCGTTGGCTATCTGGGGCGGGGATAATCTTCGCGTTCCCACGCCCGCTTCCCTGCGCGGCCCCGTGGTCCTGCCCGGTGATATTTTCTATCCCAAGTACCGCCTGGTGCTCATCGCCTTCGGTGTCGTAGCCGCAGGCGCGCTCTGGCTCCTTTATCGGAGGACGCAGATAGGAGCAATCGTGCGAGCGGGCGTCGATGACCGCGAGATGGCCGGCGCCATGGGTATCAATATAAACCGCCTCTTTGCCCTGGTCTTCGCCATCGCGGCGTTCCTTGCAGGCGCAGCCGGAGTGGCTGGCGGCGCCTTCCTGACGCTTTACCCTGGCGCAGAATGGGAGATCCTCATCTTGGCGCTTGTGGTCGTCATCGTCGGCGGGCTTGGCAGCCTGGAGGGCGCAATGATCGGCAGCATCATCGTCGGTCTGGTCGATGCCTACGGACGGTGGCTCTGGCCCGAGATGTCCTATTTCGTGATCTTCGCACCCATGGCCGCACTGCTCCTCATCCGGCCCACCGGCATCTTTGGACAGGAGCACTGATGATGAACAAGCCATCGTTCCTCGCGATGGGACTGCTCCTCGCGGCCATAGCAGTAATACCTGTATTCGCCGGCGACTTTTGGATCGGTCTGGTCATCAAGATCCTGATCTTTGGGCTGCTGGCTCTCTCCGTTGACCTGCTGCTCGGCCACGCGGGCCTCCTCTCGCTTTGCCATGCGTCCTTCTTCGCCGTGTCGGCTTATACGGTTGCCATCCTGCAGGTTCGGCATGGCCTGCCAATGGCAGTTGCGGCACCGTCAGGGATCCTGCTGGGAACGCTGCTGGCTGTCGTCTTCGGCATCGCGGTACGCACGCGTGGCGTCTACTTCATCCTCGTGACCATCGCACTGGGCTTCATCATCTGGGGTGTGACCTACCGCTGGGCTTCCTTCACAGGGGGCGACAACGGCATCACCAACGTGCCCTATCCAGCGATTGGCGAATGGCGCGTGACCTCCATGACCACCTATTACTATGTGGTCCTGGCCCTCGTGACGCTCTATGCATTTGCCTATCGCGTTCTAATAGCCTCACCCTTCGGCCTTACCTTGCGAGGGATCAAGTCGAGCGAAAGTCGAATGCGCAGCCTTGGATTCAATCCGACCCGCCACCTCTACGTGGCCTTCGTTATATCGGGTTTCATGGCGAGCAGCGCGGGTGTCTTGTATATCTATTTCAATCGATTTGTTAATCCTGCAACTGCACATTTCCATATTTCAGTAGAAGTCGTTCTGATGACGATTATTGGCGGCACAGGAACGATTATAGGACCATTCCTTGGATCGTCTATTATCCTCACCCTGCGCAACTGGATCAGCGGTTTCATTCCCTACTACATGACGATCATGGGTCTTGTGTTCATCGTTACGGTACTTTTTGCTCCCAATGGCATTGTTGGCCTCTTCAACAGGTGGCGCAAGCGCTCGGAGGACGCAAGGACTGGCACGGCAGAAGTCCCGGAGGCCGGACCCAATGCTGAGCCACGGGCGTGAGGAGAGCGGGGATGCAGCAGGCAGCCATAGAGCTCTCGGACGTCTCGAAACAGTTTGGCGGCGTGAGGGCAGTTGACTCGGTGTCCCTGACTATCGCGCCGGGGGAGCGACGAGTTCTGATCGGTCCAAACGGAGCCGGCAAGACGACCCTTTTTAACTGCATCACCGGTAATCTGCCGGCCAGCACGGGTCGTATCGTCTTCTTCGGCCAGGACCTCACCGAGGAGCCGGAGCGCAGCCGTACCGCCCGAGGTATGGGCCGGACCTTCCAGATATCCAACGTCTTCACCGACCTCAGTGTCTGGGAGAACATGATCCTGGCGCGGCTCGGCTGCGACACGCGCAAGTGGCGAATGCATCGCAGCTTCTTTTCGCTCAACGATTTTTCAGCAAATTTGCGGGAGACACTGGAGTGGGTTCGGCTCGATCGGCGCATCAATGATCCCGTTAGCGACCTGTCCTATGGTGAACGCAAGCAACTCGACCTGGCACTGGGCCTGGCCGGTGAGCCGAAAGCACTGTTCCTCGATGAGCCCTGTGCCGGGCTCTCTCCCAGCGAACGCCAGCGGGTTTCTCAGCTCATCGGTGAGCTCCCGGACAAAATGACCGTGGTGATGATCGAGCACGACATGGACATCGCTTTAGGGCTGGCCGAGCGCGTCACGGTCTTGCACCAAGGGCGCGTCATCCTGGAGGGAGCGCCAGACGAAGTGGAGACGAACCCAGAAGTCAGGGAGGTCTACTTTGGCGCAGGCTGACAGGCTGCTTTCGGTGCAGAACATCCACACCTACTACGCCGACAGCTATGTGCTGCAGGGTCTTTCACTTGACCTGCACGAGGGACAGATCGTCTCGATTCTCGGTCGCAATGGGATGGGCAAGACGACCCTGGTGCGTTCGATTGCTGGGCTCACACCGCCCCGCCAGGGCGACATCCTGCTCAGAGGCACCTCCCTGCTCGGCCTACCGTCCTACGAGGTTACTCGGCGTGGCATTGCCCTGGTTCCCCAGGGACGGCGTATTTTCAAGTCGCTTTCGGTGCGAGAGAACCTGCTGCTTCCCACTAGCACGATGGCTGCAGGCTCCCGCACGGGAACGGCAAAAGGAGGTGCGCAATGGGACCAAGAGCAGGTTCTAAACCAATTTCCTCAGCTACGCGAACGCACCGAGAATCTCGGCACGGCCTTGAGTGGGGGCGAGCAGCAGATGCTCGCGATCGGGCGCGCCCTGATGAGCAATCCCGACATCATTCTCATGGACGAGCCATCGGAAGGCTTGGCGCCGCGTATCATCCAGCAGGTCGGCGAGATCATGCTGGATCTGAAGAAGCGCAATCACGCCATACTCCTGGTCGAACAAAATCTCGGCCTGGCCTTGGCTGTGTCCGACTACATCTACGTGCTTTCCGTCGGCCGCTTCGTCTTTGAAGGAACTCCAGCCGAGTTGAGCGAGAATCCCACAATTCTTGATCGACATCTGGGAGTCTCAGGGAAGCAGGCGCTGTCGTGATCGTCGGCAGTGGGACCGACGTCGCCGATCTTGTTGCGGTTATCCCGGGATCCAACTATGATCCTCGTGTGGTGATTCATGCCCGCAATTACGTGTGACAGTGCCATCTGCGAGATTGGCGCAGCGACTGCCTGCTGGCCGGGGCCAAGGGTTGGTCCGTCTGCCTCAGCTATCGTTCGGACAAGGCGGAAGCCGCACCCGTTGTGTGAGCGACCAAGCAAGCCGACCGGCCAGCTGCAACCATGCGTTGTTGCCCCGATGCTTTCCGCCTTTATGGCTGCGCCATACCCATCCGTGCGCCTCATCGGCAAAAAGTCCGCCAGGGATTGTTGATTCAGACTCTGACACAGAGAAGGTTCGCCATCAGACCTTCCCTCTTCCGCCACTTCCCCTCGCGAAAGCACTCTCCCGATCCGGCTGTGGCCGGATTTTTCGGCTCTTCCCCATGATCGGGGGATGGGCATTCTTCAGACCCGATTGATGCCCCCGTTCGAGCCAGACACCCTCATACTGTAATTCTGGAAGTTCCTTGGGAGAGCGGATCGCGCCTGTTCGTAAATACTTGACCTTCCGGTCAGGTGCGGTAACAGCGCTCATACGTGCAGTCCCTGCCCCAGCGCCCTGAGAGCCGCCTCGGGAAAGGCCTCGCTCTGGGTTGGGTGGGCGTGGATGGTGCCGGCGATGTCCTCGAGGCGCGCACCCATCTCGATGGCGAGGGTGAAGGCAGCGGAAAGCTCGGAAGCGCCCGGCCCCACCGCCTGAACACCGAGGACCAGGTGGTTGTCCGCGCGTGCGACCACGCGGAGAAAGCCGGCATCGGTTCCCCCGGCGTCCACTCCCAGCGTCATCGCGCGCCCGTTGGCGCTGAAGGGAAAAAGGCCGACGCGGATTTCGCGGCCGGTGGCGCGCGCGTCCTCGGGCGAAAGGCCGACCGCGACCACCTCCGGATCGGTGAAGCAGACGGCCGGGATAGCGCGCTTGTCCCATGCCCGACGATTGCCAGCGACGATCTCGGCCACCATCTGGCCTTGGGCCATGGCGCGGTGGGCGAGCATCGGTTCGCCGGTCACGTCGCCGATGGCATAGACGCCGCGCATCGAGGTGCGGCACTGCCCGTCGATGCGCAGGAAGGGCCCGTCCCGGTCGAGGTCGAGCTCCTCGAGCCCCCAGCCCTCGACCAGCGGCCGGCGGCCGACGGTGACCAGCACGCAGTCCGTCGGCAGGCGATGTTCCTCGCCCGCCGCATCCCCGTCCCTCGCCTCCTCGCTTCCAGCACTCTCGACAACGAGCGCCGAGGCGTCGGAGGACAGGCGCCGCGCCTTGGCAGCGGTGATCACCTCGACCCCCAGTACCTCGAGCCGCTTTGCCACCGGACGGGTGAGCTCCGCGTCCCACTGGGGCAGGATGCGGTCCTCGGCCTCGACCACCGTGACCCGGCTGCCGAGCTTCGCAAAGGCCGTGCCCAGTTCCAGCCCGATATAGCCGGCACCCACGACCACCAGCCGCTCGGGCGGCTGCGTCAGCTTCAGCGCCTCGCTGGAGGAGATCACCTTGCCCCCGAAGGGCAGCGCGGGCAGTTCAACCGGCGCCGAGCCTGTGGCGATTACCACACTCTCGGCCCGGATCACTTGCACTCCGGTTGCGGTCTCGACCTCCACGGTCTTGCCGTCGCGGAAGCGGGCCCAGCCGGCCACCGATTTCACGCCCGCGCGCTTCAACAGCTGCGCCACGCCAAGCGTCAGGCGATCGACGATCCCCTCCTTCCAGTTCACCGCTTGCGCCAGATCGAGCTCCGGGCGCGCGGAGCGGAGGCCAAAGGGTGTTCCGGTGGCTGCGGCCGCCGCGGCTCTGGCGTACTCCTCGGCCACGTGGATCAGCGCCTTGGAGGGGATGCAGCCCAGGGTCAGGCAGACGCCGCCCGGGCGCGCAGCCTCGACAACCAGGGTGTCGAGACCCAGCTGGCCGGCACGGATCGCGCAGACATAGCCGCCGGGGCCCGCCCCGATTACCAGGAGCTGGCAGGAGAGCTCCTTCATCATTGCGCCTCCATGAAGAGCATGGCTGGGGTCTCCAGAAGGGTCTTCAGGCGCTGCACGAAGGTCGCCGCGTTCCAGCCGTCGATCACCCGGTGATCGAAGCTGGAGGAAAGGTTCATCATCTTGCGCGGGACGAAACCCTGCCCATCCCAGTGCGGGCGCAGGGCGATCTTGTTGACGCCGACGATGGCCACCTCCGGATGGTTGATGATCGGCGTCGACATGATACCGCCCAGCGCGCCGAGCGAGGTGATGGTGATGGTCGAACCGGTCAGCTCCTCCTGCCGGGCGGAGCCGTCGCGGGCGGCCGAGGTAACGCGGGCGAGTTCCTCGGCGCAGTCGCGCAAGCCCCGTGCCTCCGCGTGGCGCACCACCGGCACCATCAATCCGCCAGGCGTCTGGGTTGCGATGCCCACATGTACTGCACTGTGACGGTGAAGGATCCCCGCCTCGTCATCGTAGAGCGCATTGACCAGGGGCTGCTCCTCCACCGCGCGGACCAGGGCGCGGATCAGGAAGGGCAGGATCGTCAGGCGCAGGCCGTGCGAGTCCTCGGCGTTCAGCTTGCCACGCAGCTCCTCCAGCGCCGTAACATCGACCTCCTCCACGTAGGTGATATGCGCGATCCGGTCCTTGGCCAGCGTCATCCTTTCGGCGATACGCCGGCGCAGCCCGATGATCCTGATCTCCTCCACCTCGGTGCGTCGCTGCAGGCGGCCGGGAGCGATCCCTCCCTTGGTGAAGGCGTCGAGATCCTCGTGGGTGATGCGACCGGCCGGACCCGTGCCCTGCACCTGGCGCAGATCGATCCCGGCCTCCCGCGCCCGCAGCCGCACCGCCGGCGATGCCAGCGGCCGCTCGCCTTCAGGGCGCGGCAGGGCACTGCCAGCGAAGGCCGGGCCGGCTCGCGCAGAGGCCGGAGGCTCCACGCCAGCCTCCTGCGAGCGCACTTTGGCCGCCGGCTGTTTGGCCGCTGGCTGTGGCTCGGATGGCGATGGCGCCGCAGACGCGTCCGCCGCTTCCGGCTCCTGCTCCTGCGCTGGCGGCTCGGCTGCGGACTCCTCGCCTGCGGACTCTGCGTCCGCGTCCGCTTCTCCCGCAACCGTCAGCCTGGCCAGCGGTGCGCCGACGGCGATCTTTTCGCCCACCTCCGCCCCCAGCCAGGCGACGGTGCCGTCGCGCGGCGAGGGGATCTCGACGGTGGCCTTGTCGGTCATCACTGCGGCAAGCGTGTCGTCCTCGCGCACCAGGTCACCGACCTGCACCTGCCATTCGACCAGTTCCGCCTCGGCCACGCCTTCACCGATATCGGGGAGCTTGATGACGAGTTCGGCCAAGATTCACGCCTCCATCGTCGCAACCAGTGCCTCGGCAACCCGCCTTGGCCCCGGGAAATAGGCCCATTCCTGCGCATGGGGATAGGGCGTGTCGTAGCCGGCAACGCGCGCGATCGGCGCCTCCAGGTGCCAGAAGCATTCCCCCTGCACCAGCGCCACCAGCTCGGCGCCGAAACCCGAGGTCAGCGTGGCCTCGTGGATGACGACGCAGCGCCGGGTCTTCTTCACCGAGGTCGCCACGGTCTCCAGGTCGAGTGGCAGAAGCGTGCGCAGGTCGATCACCTCGGCGTCCACACCCGCCTCCTCGGCCGCGGCCTCCGCCACATGGACCATCGTGCCGTAGGCCAGCACCGTAACCGCCTTTCCGGGCCGCCGCACCACGGCCTCGCCCAGGGGAACGGTGAAATGTCCATCGGGAACCTCGCCCAGCGGATGGGCGGACCAGGGCGTGACGGGGCGATCGTGATGGCCGTCGAAGGGGCCGTTGTAGAGGCGTTTCGGCTCGAGGAAGATCACCGGGTCCGGATCCTCGATTGCAGCGATCAGGAGGCCCTTGGCGTCCTGTGGGTTGGAGGGCACAACTGTCTTCAGCCCCGCGACGTGGGTGAAGAGCGCCTCCGGGCTCTGGCTGTGGGTCTGGCCGCCGAAGATGCCGCCGCCGGTGGGCATGCGAATGACGATCGGGCAGGTGAACTGGCCGGCCGAGCGGTAGCGGATGCGCGCCGCCTCCGAGACGATCTGGTCATAGGCCGGATACATGTAGTCGACGAACTGGATCTCGACACAGGGCCTCAGCCCATAAGCGGCCATGCCGATGGCCGCGCCCACGATGCCCGACTCATTGATCGGCGTATCGAAGCAGCGTGCCACGCCGTACTTCTGCTGCAGTCCCTGGGTGCAGCGGAAGACACCGCCGAAGTAGCCCACGTCCTCGCCGAAAACGACCACCCGCTCATCCTCGGCCATCGACACCTCCATGGCCGAGCGGATCGCTTCGATCATGGACATGCGCGCCATGTCAGAACCCCGCCTTCTGGCGCTGGCGCCGCAGATGCGGCGGCATGGTGGCATAGACCCCCTCGAAGAGGTCGCGCGCCGACGGCTGGCCGCCCGAATGCAGCGTGCCGCGGCTTTCCGCCTCCCGCTGGGCGCCGATCACCTCGTCCATGATCTCGGCCTCGGCCTGCTTCTGACGTTCTTCGGACCAGGCCCCGATGGTGATGAGGTGGTTCTTCAGCCGGATGACCGGATCCCCCAGGGGCCAGGCATCGGATTCCGCCTTGGGCCGATAGGCCGAGGGGTCGTCCGAGGTGGAGTGCGCCCCCACGCGATAGGTCACGTGCTCGACCAACGTTGGCCCCAGATTGCGCCGGGCGCGTTCAACCGCCCACTTCGCCACGGCGTGCACCGCCAGGTAGTCGTTGCCGTCGACCCTCAGCGCCGGGATGCCGAAACCGAGGCCGCGGGCCGCAAAGGTCCCGGAACCGCCGCGTGCAATCCCCTGAAAGGTCGAGATCGCCCACTGGTTATTGACGATATTCAGGACCACCGGCGCACGATATGTCGAGGCGAAGACGAGACCCGCGTGAAAGTCGCTCTCAGCCGTCGAGCCGTCGCCGATCCAGCCCACGGCGACACGCGTATCGCGGCTGATCGCCGAGGCCATCGCCCAGCCCACCGCCTGGATGAACTGAGTGGCGAGGTTCCCCGAGACCGAGAAGAAGCCGTGTTCGCGCGAGGAATAGAGCACCGGAAGCTGCCGTCCCTTGAGTGGGTCCGCCTCGTTCGAGAAGATCTGGTTCATCATCTCGACCATCGGGTAGCCCCCGGCGATCAGCAGCCCGGCTTGGCGATAGGTCGGAAAGTTCATGTCTCCCGGTTCCAGCGCGCACCGAAAGGCACAGCTGACAGCCTCTTCGCCCATGTGCTGCATGTAGAAGGAGGTCTTGCCCTGCCGCTGGGCCGTGAGCATGCGGGCATCAAAGGCGCGCAGCCGCATCATGTGGCGCAGGCCCTCGCGCAACTCCTCTTCGTTCAAGCCACCGGCCCATGGCCCCACCGCCTCCCCCTGGCGGTTGAGCACGCGGATGATGGAATAGGCCAGGTCGCGGATCTCGCTGGGATCCACATCCACGGGCGGTCGCGGCACGGAACCGGCTCTCGGGATCTGGACATGGGAGAAGTCGGGCGTCTCGCCGGGGCGGACCTCCGGCTCCGGCACACGGAAGCTGAGCGAAGCTGCGGTCTTCTCGGTCATGTCGCCACTCTCGGCTCCGAATTGGCAGATGCCAGCGCTACCGCTGCGCCCATGAGGCTACTCCAGATCAAGCGGCCCCCAGCGGCCTCCTGGCCTAGCCTGTACTATACCCATAATCGGAGGCAAGGTGGGATCGGCTTCTCGGAAGAAGGCTTATCCACCCACCATCGAAAGCGAGTTTACCGCCCTGGAAGTGCAGCTGGCGGAGTCCGATGAGGAGCCGGTCTTGAATCTGGACGATGACCTTGCCGCCGTCTATCGCGCCCGGGTTGCAGACCTTGCCCGGCAGCTGCGGATGCCCGACGCCGAGGCGGCGCGCCAGCAGTTGCGCGACCTGATCGAGCGGGTGGTGATTTCCCACGACGCCGCCCAGGGCCACCGGGTGACACTGGAGGGGGCCATCGTGCAGCTGCTTGCTCTCGCAAGTGCTTTTGGCACAACGCAAAAACCCGCTCAGGCGGATGCCGGAGCGGGTGGTTTGTTGTGTTGTTCGGTAAAGTTGGTTGCGGGGGCGTATCTCCACCTTTGGCGAACGAGCGCTCTCTTGGCGTTTTTCCGGAAGGTTTCCGATGGTTTGGCACAACCGGAAGCGGCGTGAAGTGCGGCGTTGGGGGCCTGCTCGGCAGCGGGGTGGCTCGACCTGCGCCGCGGATAAGCCGGTCGGTATGTACGGGCCAATACTTGGCAAAGATTGCCAATGGCACTATTCTCTCGGCAATTTGGAGGACATCGTCATGCCGACCCGAAACGTAAACCTTACCGCCGAACAAGACGCCTTCATCCAGGAAGCCGTCGAGGCTGGCAGGTATCAGAACGCCAGCGAGGCGATGCGCGACGCCGTGCGCAGTTTGCAGCAGCGCCTTCAGACCGACGATCTCAAGCTCGACCTTCTGCGCACGCAGATCCAGGCCGGGCTCGCCGCACTCGACCGGGGAGCTTTCACGGAAGTGGACGACGCTGACCTGGATGATGCGCTCGACCGCCTCACCCCGAAGGCCGCCGGGTGAAGCGTGGCGCGCTATCGGCTATCAGACCCAGCGAAGGCCGACATCGCATCGGTGTTGAGCACCAGCGAGGCGCTGCATGGGCCCGAGGCGCGGCGGCGCTATCGCGCCCTAGTGACTGCGGCTTTGCGTCGGATCGCATCCGACCCCCAGGGCCTTTCTACTATCGACCGCAGCGAACTCTCCGCCGGACTACGGAGCTTACACATCCGTCATAGCCGCGCCGAGAGCAACGACGAACCCGTACGAGACCCGGTGCATGTTATCTTCTACCGGGCACACGAGCCCGGCCTGGTCGAGGTCGTCCGCCTGCTCCATGACCGAATGGAGCCGTCCCGGCATCTCGGCTCGCACGAACAAACCGAGCAAGATGAGCCGTAGCGCGAGGCCAACACCTCCCCCGTACATCCCTTAACATTTGAGGGAGCCAGAGAGAGAGAGAGAGAGAGAGAGAAAAAAATCAGAGAACGGGCCGCTTGAGCGATGATTGCATCCGGCTTTATCGACTTACGTTCGATGTTTTCAGAATCAGGTTGCCACCAGTGGATGAGCAATCCACAGTTGGGTTTATGGCACTCTGTTCTCCATGGGGAAAGACCTCTGACGGCAACAGCCATCATCTCGCGCACCATTGTGCCGACGTGGCCGCCTGTTTCGAGGTGCTGGCCGAACTGCCCATAGTTCGTGCCCGGCTGAACACCGTCGTTGGGCGGTCGCTCAGCAGCGTTGATCTGGCCCGACTTTCTGTCCTCGCTTTCCTCCACGATTGCGGCAAACTCCATCCTGGTTTTCAGGCCAAGTGCGGCTGGCCCAGTCACTTTTGGCCACCAGGACAACTGCACGGTCATGTCGAGGAAGGCGCTGCCATCTTCGGCATGGAGCCACCGTTCGACGGTGAGATTGCGAAGAATCTTCACTTGGATCGGCTGATCTCATGGGGGTGCGACCAGAATCTGCTCTTCGCCGTCCTTGCCCACCACGGCCGCCCCTTCCAGGTACAGGGAAGAGCCGCAAAAGGCTGGCGCGCGGTGCCTGCGGCCAACTACGATCCTCTTACCGCATCGGTAGAAATCGGTGCGCTGCTTCCCGATTGGTTTGCGGGCGCATTTGAAGAGGACGGTGACCCGCTACCCACATCCCCCCACTTCCAGCATCTCTTTTGCGGGCTCGTCTCTCTGGCTGACTGGCTGGGCTCCAATCGCGACATATTCGAGTTCGTGCCGCAGCTAGAGCGCGGCTACATGGCGGCCGCACGCGACAAGGCGCAGCGTGCAGCGCAAGACATAGGGCTCAACACTGAGAAGTGGCGTCTAGCCGTCGCCGGCCGGACAAGCTTTGAGTCTTTCGCGCCTGGCTGGGCAGCGAAGAGCACTCAGCAGATCGTTGGTGATTGGTCGCTGGACGACCCTCTGACCATCCTGGAAGCGGAAACCGGTTCCGGAAAAACCGAGGCAGCCTTGTGGCGCTTCGCGCAGCTGTTCGAGGCGGGAAAGGTCGACAGCCTGTACTTTGCCCTGCCAACGAGAGCGGCCGCAAAGCAAATTCACGGCCGTGTTGACCGCGCCCTGAAGCATCTCTTCGGGGAGCAGGCACCGGAAGCTGTTCTGGCCATTCCCAGCTACTTCAAAGCCGGCCAGGCTGAAGGCAAGGCAATGCCGAGCTTCGAGGTGCTGTGGGACGATGACCCTGACGAGAGGGTCCGCCTTGCACGTTGGGCCGCAGAAAACGCCAAACGCCACCTTGCCGCCACCGTGGCTGTGGGGACTGTAGACCAAGCCATGCTCGCCGCATTGCAGGTAAAGCATGCCCACCTGCGCAGCGCTGCCTTGTCGAAATCCCTTTTGGTGATCGACGAGGTACATGCTTCCGACCCCTACATGACAGCCGTTCAGGATCACTTACTGCGCATCCACTTCCACCGCGGCGGCCATGCAATGCTGATGTCCGCCACTTTGGGTTCCTCGGCACGCTCTCGTTGGCTGAAGGGCCGTAAGGCAACTCCCCCATCGTTTCAGGAGGCGTTGGAAGCGCCTTACCCGGTCGTGTGGGGCAAAAGTACACCGCCCCGTACACCTAGAGGGAAGGACGAAGACGATAAGTGCGTGTCCATGACGTTGGCACTGTCATGGAGCGCACAGGAAGCCTGTGAGCGTGCTGTTTCGGCCGCCAAACGTGGCGCTCGGGTCCTTGTCATTCGCAACACGGTGAGATCGGCGATAGAGACGTTCCGCGAAGTGGTTGCCGCGGGACACGCAAACCTGCTCTGGCAGGTCGCCGGAGGCCCGGCACTTCATCACTCGCGCTTCGCCCCGGAGGATCGCAGGCTTCTCGATGGTGAAGTGGAGGCAGCCCTTTCACCGAAGCCGGAAATCCGCAGCCCCAGGGGCATGATCGTGATCGGCACCCAGACCCTCGAACAGTCGCTCGATATCGACGCCGATTTGCTTGTCACGGATCTTTGCCCAGTTGATGTGCTGCTGCAACGCATTGGCCGCCTTCACAGGCACCGCTTGGAGCGACCTGCTGGGTTCGCGCAACCGCAGTGCGTAGTGCTCAGTCCGGAACAGGGACTTGATCAACTGGCCGCCCACCAGCCGGAGAACGGACTGGGCAAGTTTCGCGACGGCGGCGGCGTGTATCTCAACCTACACGCCTGCGAACTCACCCGGCGGCTTGTGCTTTCCAGCCCCGAATGGCTGATACCCTCCATGAATCGCCGACTGGTGGAAAGCGCAACGCACCCAGAGCAGTTTGAGGCGCTCAATCAGGAACTGGGCAAGACCTGGCAGGACTACTGGTCGAACGTATATGGCAAAGACATCGCCGACGCTCAGGCGGCACATAGCGTCCTCGTTCCGGTAGATGAGCCTTTGATCGACGAGGCCGGCAATCCCAGGCTTTTTGCCAGCGATGAAGAAAAGATCCGCACCCGCTTGGGAGCGGAGGGGGCCGTCGTCCGGCTTCCGGAGGCAGTGCCAGGTCCCTTCGGCCAGCGCATCACGAGTCTCACTCTGCCCCCTCAGTGGTCGATGGGCGTCGGGCCGGACTCGCCAATTGAAATACGTGTGCTGGAAGAATCACTTATTGCTATGGTTGCCGAGAGATGCTTTCTTTACGATAGGGAAGGGCTGAAACGGGCGACGCGTGATGGGGCTGGCGTTCAATCTGCTCACTGAGCCACTGATCCAGACCACACCATGTGGAAAGCTGACGCTGCCTGGTGTACTGGCAGCGCTCGCCCGGGACGAGATTGAAAGCTTCCCCGCACTGCGTCCGCATCAGAGCATGTTCTGGCACATGTTCCTTGTACAGCTCGGGGCGCTTGCGCTCCAACGTGGCGGACAGTCCGAAATCCCACTTACGGAGGCCGCATGGGCGGATCTGTTGCGAGGCCTAGCACCTGCCTATCGCGACGATGAGCCTTGGTGCTTGGTGGTCTCCGACTGGAGCAAGCCAGCGTTCATGCAGCCGCCGGTCCCAAATGGCCTCAAGCTTGCCAACGACGTTCCAACGGCTGATTCGCTCGACCTGCTGATCACCGCCAAGAATCATGATCTCAAGCAAGCTGTTTCACGAGAAGGGAACCCGCAAGACTGGATGTTTGCGCTGATATCATTGCAAACCGGCGAGGGTTATGGAGGCGCCGGGAATCAAGGTACTGCGCGCATGAATGGGGGATCCTCTTCTCGCGCAATGCTCACTTTGGCCCCGCTTCCACAAGAGAACCAGAGGGTCATGTCGCCCCGACCTGGCGCATGGATGAGACGGGAAATTAGCGTCCTCCTCGAGACGCGTCGGAAGGTTCTGGAGGACACCAGTCTCAACTATGCAGACGACGGGCTTGCGCTGACATGGCTTGCGCCATGGAGAGAGGGTGAGCAGCTGCAAATCGATGAACTCGACATTTGGTTCATCGAAGTCTGTCGCCGCATACGGTTCACATTCAAATCCAGCCGTATTCAAGCGGTCAGGGGCACCTCAAAGGCTACCCGAATCAATGCCAAGCACCTGAACGGCGTTCTATGTGACCCCTGGGCACCCGTCCACAAAACCGACCGCCGGAGCTTAACACTTGGTGAAGACGGAGATTTCCACTACGCGACCCTCACGAATCTGCTGCTGTCCGGCGACTGGGAAGCGCCACTTTTGGCTCGGCCTGCGTCCTTTGAGACCCCGAACTCCCGGATGACGCTGATGGCAAATGCGATTGCTCGCGGCAACTCCAAAACAGGAGGGCTACGCTCTCGCAGAATACCAATTTCGGGCAAAGCTCTACTCACCCTTGGAGCGAGACCCGCGGCGCTGCACGAATTGGCAAGAGCACAGGCCGCAACTATCTCCGCCTTCACCAAGGCGATCTCCTACTCGCTGGCACTGGCAGCGGCCAAAGGGGAGAAGGAAGGAATTAAGAAAGAGCTATACAGCTACGCTCAAAGCGCTCGAAACTCGCTGGATCAGTTTGCTGATTCGATATTCTTCGAACACCTCTGGAGGCGGCTCGATGCCCAAGATCAGGGGCAGGCTGCTCTCAGATCAGAAAGCGGCGAGTTTGAGCGACGCCTGTGGCAACGCACACAGCAGGTGTTCGATCAGTTCCTGCCCACCATGCCCTGCCCGTCCCTATTCAGACACCGCGCCGAAGCGCGCGCTCGGCGCGCCCTTACTAGCATAATCAGAAAGCACTATCCCGAGTTGTTCGAAAGGCAGCCTGAAGAAAAGGAGGCAGCGGATGCCGCCGGACTCTGAGAGGCGTAGCCCCGCCTCCGAACTATACGCAGCAATCCCTCGCCTAACCGGGGCGATGCTGAAACTTGATCCCGGAGCGCTTGCACGCTTGCGCCGCATGGATGTCCATGGGCCGGGCGAGGCGGACTTTTGGAGGCTCGCTGTCAGTTTCGGCTTACCAACCACCGAAACGGGCATGCGCTTCGTCAAGATTCTTGCCCTACTCGCCCCAAAGGGAGAGCCGAGCCGTCGATTGCCTTTCCATGATCGCAGCCGCCCGCTTGGTGAAGCGCTCTGTGATGCGGAACTTTCGGAAGCTCGCTTGGCACGATTTCTTGCCCTGCCCACCGAAAAACGCGGAGCAGCATTGGAGAGCCTGGCTCGTCTTCTCAGCGCGAAGCTTGATCCAGGGCGGGGCGTAAACTGCATGGATATCGCCCGCCTTCTCTTTTCCAACAACGTGCAGCACGCCCGCCAGCTTGCTCAAACCTATTACCGCCGACTCGACCAGCATGAAGCCAAAAGCGAAAAGGATTCCGCAGCATGACCACGCCACGCTTCCTGCAGATTCACACGCTGCATTCCTACACCGCTGCGCTATTGAACAGAGACGATACCGGACAGGCCAAACGGCTCATATACGGCGGCACGAACCGGACTCGAATATCTTCTCAGTGCCTGAAGCGGCACTGGAGAACGGCAGAGAACGACCCTAATGCGCTTCAAACACTGGCCGGCTATGTGGGCTCGTTTCGCTCTCGGGAACTCGTGACGGAGAAGGTGATCGGGCCCCTAAGGGGCAAGTATCCAGAAGAGGTTGTCGATGCGCTGGAGCCGGCATTCCAGAAGCTGGTTTACGGAGAAAAGGGTGCCACAGGAAAAAAGAGCCGCCAGACGTTGCTCCTAAGTGAACGGGAACTTGACTGGCTGGCGCAGCGTGCGGAGGAGATTGCACGCGATGCATCGGATAGAAAGTCCGCAGAGCAAGCCGTCGCGCAATGGGCCAAGGACAAGAACTTCAAAGCGATGAGCGAGAGCACTTCGCTGCCTGGCGGACTCGTTGCTGCCCTGTTCGGCCGCATGGTGACATCCGATCCAGCGGCCAACATCGACGCACCGGTCCATGTCGCGCACGCATTTACCGTGCATGCGTCAGAGAGCGAAGGTGATTATTTTACAGCCGTCGACGATCTCAAGCGAGATGACGATGACAGTGGCGCCGATACCATCCAGGAAACCGAGCTCACGTCGGGGCTCTACTACGGCTATGCGGTGATCGACCTGCCCGGCCTGATGCAAAATTGCACGTCGGACTCAGAACTTGCCGCAGACATCGTACATAACCTCATCCATCTCATCGCCGAAGTAAGCCCCGGTGCCAATCTGGGATCAACGGCTCCTTACGGCCGGGCCGGACTGATGCTGATCGAGGCAGGAGACCGACAACCGCGTTCGCTGGCAACTGCCTACCGCAAGGCCATTCCGCATGACTTCGACAAGGCCCGGGATGCCTTGAAATCCGAGCTGCAGGCCTTCGATGCCACCTACGCCACCGGGGAAGCGCGCGCTCACCTTTGCATGAATGGGTCGCTCGACGGCATAGAGCAGCATTCGCTGTCCGGGCTCGCCGGTTGGGCCGCCGAACGCGCGCGGGAAGCGCCTCATGCCTGAGAAGCGCTGGCTGGTCTTGAGTATCCAGGCACCGCTTCTGGCCTTCGGTGGAGTGACCATCGATCACGTGGGCGTCACTCGTGACTTCCCCGCAACGTCCATGATCACAGGACTTTTTGCCAACGCGCTTGGTTGGCGTCGCACCCAGTGCGAAGATCATCAGAGGCTTCAGGATCGTCTTGTTTTCGCCGCCAGGAGAGACGACGAAGAGTCGAACAGCTTGCTTACGGACATGCAGAACGCAAAGCTTGGCCATGCTGATAAGGGGTGGACAACCGGGGGCACAGTGGAGGCCAGAGGCGGCTCCGGAGGCACTTACAAGGCGCCTCACAGGCGAAAACGTACCTTCCACATGGATGCGGACGTGCGCTTGGTGCTCCGGCTTGAACCGGAGAAAAGTGCCCCAGACCTCGATTGTTTGGCCACCGCGCTCGACCGTCCAAAGCGTCCATTGTTCATCGGCAGGAAACCCTGCTTGCCGACGAACAGGCTGTTTGGCGGTTTTGTAGAGGCTCCCACTGCCTATCAGGCCCTGCGGAAACTACCATCCGCAACACCGCAGAGAAGGCTACGCGCCCTCTGGCCATGGAAAGAGGGCCCACAAGAGGGTGACAAGGTTCACCGAGTCATCGACCTACCAGACATCCGCAACTGGCCGAGCGGTTTGCATGGGGGCGTTCGAACGGTCGTGGAGGGCTTCGTACTGCCGGAAAGCGTCTCCCCATGAGCACCTTATCCATGATCAGCCTGCCTATCGACCTGAGAGGCTTCCGTCAGTGGGCGGCGACCCGTGCTTTCTCCGTGGATGAGGGGCGCGCTCTCCATCATCTCCTCGGGGAGGCGTTTGGCAGCGGCACTATCAAACCATACCGCCTCATGGTGGCAAGAGGCGCTCGTAGAGGGACGCTCTATGGTTACACAATGAAGGACGAGGTTCAGCTGCGCGCAACGGCGCTGGAGACCGGAACGCCGGATGTGCTGGCCGTAGCAAATCCGGCACGACTTGCGACCAAGGAACTCCCTGCGACGTGGCGAACCGGGCGACGGTTGGCCTTCGACGTTCGCATCCGCCCGGTACGGCGGCTGATAAAACCTCTGGAAGGCCAGACGCGAGAACAGGAGCGGCACAGGCAGCTTGGGACAGAAGTTCCACCTGCGTTTCGGAAAGGCGCTGAGGTTGACGCTTTTCTTGTCGAACGCCTGCGCAGCCATCGCGACGGTCCTCCTGACGGTGCCGACCTTCGCGACCGGGAAGCGGTCTACATTGACTGGCTAAAGGAACGGCTCCAACCGGCGGCCGAACTGATTGCTCAGCGCACCCGCATGGCGCATTACAGGCGCATAATCGTTGACCGCCGCGAGCGGTCCGAAGGACCTGATGCAATCATGCATGGTGAATTAGCCATTACGGACTGCGCCACTTTCTCACACCTTCTTATTAAGGGCTTGGGAAGACATACGTCTTACGGCTACGGCATGCTCCTGTTGCGGCCAGCGGAAGGGTGAGATGCTGTTCGGTCGGCTGGGGCTTGAAAAAGCGCGCATCCCCCACGCCGACCGCCACGGCTTGGTGTGGCTCGACCGGGGCCGGTTGGAGGTAGAGGACGGCTGTCTGCGGTTCGTTACCGCAGGCGGAGGTGAATTGGCAGCAGGGGACTACCAAGTCCCCCATCAATCGATCTCCATCATCCTCCTTGGTCCGGGATCCAGTGTGACCCACGATGCGCTGCGTTTGCTCGCGCGCCACGGCTGTGCTTTGGCCGCTATCGGCGAAGGGGCGGTTCGCTTTTACACTGCCCCGCCACTGCTCCCCGACACCTCAGCCATCGCCCGCCACCAGGTCCGCCTGTGGGCTGATCCAAAAGCCCGCATGGAAGTGGCGCGCGCTATGTATGCGATCCGCTTCGGCGAAATCGTTCGCACCCGCGATATCGAGGTGCTACGGGGTCGCGAAGGCGCACGTATAAAGAGAAGCTACCAACTCGCTGCTGAACGCCACGGACTTCCCTGGAAGGGCCGCGCGTACGATAGAAACCACCCGAACGCTGGCGATGTCCCTAATCAGGCCATCAATCACGCTGCCAGCGCCATGCGGGCAGCAGCTGCTGTCGCCGTGGCCAGCGTGGGTGCAATCCCTCAGCTCGGCTTCGTGCACGAGGATTCTGGGCAGTCGTTCGTGCTCGACATTGCTGACCTTTATCGCCATGACGTCACCCTGGACATTGCCTTTGGAGCCGCCAAGGAAGCTCTCAACTCGGGAGAAGCGATAGAACGGCTGACCCGCCGGCGAGCGGCACGGGTGTTTCGGCAGAAGAGCATTATTCCTTCAATGATTGACAGAATCAAAGCCCTCATTGGCCCCCAAGAGAGCCAGGAACAGGGACACACCGATTGATGCCGATGGTGGCTGTGATTACTCGCGACGTGGAGCCCCGCTACCGGGGCTTCCTTGGATCCGTCATGCTCGAATTGGCAGCGGGCGTCTATGCACATCCGCGGATGAGCGCGGGCGTGCGCGAGAGGATCTGGGCTGTGCTCAGTGACTGGCACGGACAACTGCGCCAAGGCAGTATCGTCATGACCTGGGCGGACAGCGCATCGAACGGCGGGCTGGGCCTCCGAACATTGGGAGACCCTCCCAAAGAGATCGTGGCACAGGATGCCATGCTTCTGGCTCGGCGCTCGCTCCAGGCATCGCAACGGCGCGACTAAGTCTTTCGTTGATGTTTGACATTGTGAATATGTTCCAGTGTGTTAACCAGCAGAGGTTCCCCCGCAGGCGCGGGGATAGACCAACTTACGCGCCAGCAACAGCGTTTCGCAGAGGGGTTCCCCCGCAGGCGCGGGGATAGACCCGTCTTCGCCTTCCTTGAGCGCGGCTTTGACGGGGTTCCCCCGCAGGCGCGGGGATAGACCCGACAACCGGGAAGTCGTGGCCGAACTCAAGACGGTTCCCCCGCAGGCGCGGGGATAGACCCACGGAAGCGCAGTTCCGCGAGTTCCTTGCCGAGGTTCCCCCGCAGGCGCGGGGATAGACCCGTCCAGTCGATTGCGAATGAGCAGCAGGCATAGGTTCCCCCGCAGGCGCGGGGATAGACCCTGCGCCTCCGCAATGCGGCGCTGCTCTTGCAAGGTTCCCCCGCAGGCGCGGGGATAGACCGGACGCCTGCTTGTCGTGTAGGAAGGGTGTAGTGGTTCCCCCGCAGGCGCGGGGATAGACCCTAGTCTACTCCCCTTGCGCCATGTACCTATTAGGTTCCCCCGCAGGCGCGGGGATAGACCCTGGAGCCGCGCCGCGTCCTGCGCCACCTACTGGGTTCCCCCGCAGGCGCGGGGATAGACCCTAGAATCCAATGTTTAGCTATGGTCCATAATTGGTTCCCCCGCAGGCGCGGGGATAGACCCAGATGCTCGTGGATTTAGTGGTCGGCCTGCTGGGTTCCCCCGCAGGCGCGGGGATAGACCCGATGCCGGTACGGATGCGCGCCTTCTGCAGGGGGTTCCCCCGCAGGCGCGGGGATAGACCCCCCCGTCGAAGCAGACGTGATCCGCGCCCACAGGTTCCCCCGCAGGCGCGGGGATAGACCCCGACAAGCGGCGCAAGGGTCAGACGCTCGCGAGGTTCCCCCGCAGGCGCGGGGATAGACCCCCAGGGTGAGTGCGACAGGCGTGCCGTCCTTTGGTTCCCCCGCAGGCGCGGGGATAGACCCA
Source organism: Aquibaculum sediminis (assembly GCF_040712085.1). Lineage (NCBI taxonomy): Bacteria > Pseudomonadati > Pseudomonadota > Alphaproteobacteria > Rhodospirillales > Rhodovibrionaceae > Aquibaculum > Aquibaculum sediminis. Next base: position 5,153 of record NZ_JBFCVK010000011.1, on the reverse strand, counting down.
TCCGGGATTCTTCCCGGTGGCGTACCGCGCCGGTTCCCCCGCAGGCGCGGGGATAGACCCGTGGAGCCATACACCACAGTAGTGCCCCGCTCGGTTCCCCCGCAGGCGCGGGGATAGACCCCGCGGCGATATTGGTAATATGTCGGATCAGGGGGTTCCCCCGCAGGCGCGGGGATAGACCCCCCGAAGATGCGCAAATGCTTCAGACGAGGCAGGTTCCCCCGCAGGCGCGGGGATAGACCCGAGGTGCTGGACTGCGCGGTCTATGCCCGGGCGGTTCCCCCGCAGGCGCGGGGATAGACCCCATCGAGAGCGTTGACGGCGACCTTGTGACCGGGTTCCCCCGCAGGCGCGGGGATAGACCCCAGCTTCACCTCAATCAGCGGCGAGAATTTCCGGTTCCCCCGCAGGCGCGGGGATAGACCCCCGATTGTCGAGGCAAAGCTCGCTGCGCTGTTGGTTCGTAAGCGGGTCTCCTTCCCCACCTGTTTATGGTTTGCGCTGTGCCTCATGTTGAGGGCTGCTCAACAATGATGGGGCGCAGGCGATGGATGATGGCAGACTTGATGCCTGGTTTAGAGGCAGGGATGAAGTCAGGCCTTACCAGCGGGTCGAGGTCATCACGGGACGGCGACAGCGGCGTCAGTGGACAGCAGACGAGAAGGCGGAGATCGTAGCAGCGAGCGCCGCACCCGGCGCCTGCATCTCCGACGTGGCGCGGCGGTATGGTGTGAACCGCGGGCTCCTGACGTCGTGGCGGCGCCAGGCCGGCATCAGCAAACGGGGCGGACGGCGCGACGGGCAGGAGTTCGTGCATGTTGTCATGGAGGAGCCCGCGCCGCAGGAGGCCGCGGCTCCGGCGCCAGAGCACCGGCCGGATCGGATCGACGTGGTGGTCGATGGCGGCCATGCGGTGCTGTCCGGCGATGTCGACCTCGCCCTGGCGGTCGCCGTTATCGGGGCGCTGCGGAGGCCGCGGTGATCGCGGTTCCGGCGGGCGTCAGGGTCGTGCTCTGCACGCGCCCGGTGGACTTCCGCAAAGGACACGACGGTGGCCGCCGTCATTCAGGACGCCTTGCGGCAGGACCCGTTTTGCGGCGACATCTTCATCTTTCGCTCGAAGTGGCGCTATGTTGAGGCAGGTCTCGTTCCCGAGGGGCTGTCCTGGCACCGAGCGCCCGGCAAGGACGCGGCGCGTGATCTGAGACTTTGGGGCCATCATCAGTGGCCCTGGAGCGGGCGAATAGCGCAGGGCAAAGAGCCGGAGAGGACGCGCGAGCCGCCTCGGCGGCGGCTCGCGGAACGCTCGGTCCCTTAGGCGGTGTCGCGGGGGCCGGCGGCGTGGGGTGCCCGGCCATGCTCGAAGAAGAAGCGGAGCATCTCGCGGCTCGCGTCGGCGCCGCGGGGGTCGGTGTAGGACCCCGCCGTACTTCCGCCGGCCCAGGCATGGCCGGCGCCGTGGATGGTCCAGTGCTCGCACACCGCCTCGCCCGACGGAGCGGTGTGGACGACGCGGCTGTGGGCGTGGCCGCCAGCGGTCTCTCCACGATGCGTCGTCGCCCGCGTGCCGGCGACCGATATCCTGGCTTGCACCGCCACGGCATCGCCGTTGCTCGGGTTGACGGTCGTATCCGCGTCGCCGTGGAACACGATTGTCGGGATGCGAAGGGGCGTCTGGACGCTCGGTCCGCCGCCCTGCCGCATGGCGGCAAAGGCCGACGGAATATCGCGCGCGCTTCCGACCGGCAGCCCGGAGTGGACGCCGGCGGCGGCGAAGAGGTCTGGATAGGCGGCCGCCAGCACGGCCGCCGCCGCGCCGCCGGCCGACAGGCCGGCGACGTAGACGCGGCCTGGATCGGCGGGGTGGTCGCGCAGGATCTGACGGGTGAGGCCGGCGAGGATCGAGGGTTCCCCGCCGTCACGCTGCTGATCCTGCGGGTTGAACCAGTTCCAGCAGCGGTTGGAGTTAGCCGTCCCCGGCTGCTCCGGATAGGCGACGAGGCAGCCGTGCTCCTCGGCGAGGGCGTTCATCCGGGTTCCTACCGCGAAGTCGTCGGGCGACTGGGTGCAGCCGTGAAGCATGACGATCAGGGGCAGGAGCTTCGCCGGGCGGTTGGCGGGAACGTAGAGCTTGTAGTTTCGTGATCCGGCAGCGTTGGCGTAGGTGAAGGTCTCAAACGACGCGCCATCCGGCAGCGGTTCCGTCACCCCGCGCGCCGCCTTGCCGAGCCCGTTGGGGCCGCCGTTCCGGCGCGCCTCCTCGGCCAGCCGCCGCAGCGTCGCTCCCAGGCCGGCGCCCGGAGAGGGTCGGGCCCGTTTCCCAGTCGGACGCGGCGCATCAGGGCGGGCTTGTGGCGCGTCCACGGTGACGTACTCGGCGTCGATGACGGATGTTGCAGGGGCGCGAGGCTGCGCGGACGCCTTCTCGCCGTTGAGTAGGCGCTGGATGAGCGAGGTCGCGTCGGACAGCTTGCCGGCGCGGGTCAGGCGCGTTGCTTCGGCCATGCCCTTGTGCAGGGTTTGGGTCATCGGAGTGCCTTCTTATTTCCTGAGGGGGACAGTCTTCCGGCGGGCATCCCCGCGGAAGCCGTTACGTGGTGCGGTCGGCGAGCGCCGCCTTGACGTCGGGGCTCGCGTGGAGGGCGCCAAGGACGGAAACGGATGCGATGGTGGCGCGGGCAAGCTCGGGCGTGACGTCCGGGGCGATGCTGCATAGGCCGAGCACCCGGATTTCCAGCGTCTGCCCGACGTCGCGTGCCGCTTCCAGGTCCTGCCGGCCGTAATGCCGCAGGCCGAGGTCGACGCTGTTGCGCGCCACGGCCTGCCGGACAACGTCGTTATGCCGGTCGATCTGGTTGCGGATGGCGGTGCGGATGAAGTCGGTGCGGTTGGAATAGAATCCTTCCTGCACCAGCAGGTCGACGTGTCCGAGGTCCACGAAGCCCAGATTGATCGTAATCTTCTCGCTCTCCGCCGCCTTCGCGGGAGATGCTCCCTTGTATCTCACCATCTGAAATCCATCCTCATACCATCCTCGTGGATGGTCATATGGGGCTAGGTAGAGGCCGGCGCAAGAGCATGGGGCGGGAACGCTCCGTGGCGAAAGCCCGACCCTTACGATGCTTTTGAGTAAACGTGGCTCTTCCCCACGATGATCAGCCGTTGACGGCGGGAGATCCTGCTTTCCAGTTCCACGGCAACAGGTCGTCGAGGCAGCTTTCGGGAAAGCCGGCCACGATCGTTTCGAGGACATCCTTCAGGTACGTGAAGGGCTCGACGTCGTTCAGCTTCGCCGTCTCAATGAGCGACGCCACGATGGCCCAGTGTTCGCCGCCGCCGTCGGAGCCGGCGAATAGTGTATTCTTGCGTGTAATTGGTAAGCGGCCTGATGCAACGCTCGACGGCGTTGGTGCCCATCTCGACACGACCGTCGTCGAGGAAGACGCAGAGGCCGTCCCAGTGGTTGACCGCATAGCGCAGGGTCTCGCCGAGCGGCGACTTGCCGGACACGCGGGCGAGTTGCCCGTCGCGCCGTCCGCCCCGCTTGCTGATGCCGGTGAAGTCCCAGTCGAACTGCCGGGCTTTCCAGACCAGAACAGCCTGATCCCCTACGGCAAGCATCGTGCCGTCGGGCAGCTCTTCGGCCGCCGCCTGGAAGGTGATCTTTGGCCTGTTGCGCGCAATGCGATGAGCGTGAAGCGTTCGGTCGATTGTCTGCGACAGCGCGCGCCCGGGCTCGGGTTCCCCGTGGACCTGGCGCCAGTGCTGGGCGAAGGCCTTGTAGTCCTGGCGTCGGCACTCGGCACAGGGGCGGTGGCCCGCCGCATAGGCCGTCGCCTCATCGAGGAAGAACAGCTCGGTGTAAGTCCCTGGGCCCATGATCGTCCGCTTCCGCCCGCGGAACGTCAGGGCACAGGCGATCCAGTTCTGATGGGCGTGGGTCTGCTGCACGCGCTGCTCGCTATCGTGCAGGATGCCCCGATTGCCCATCAGCTCTCCGCGGGCAGCGACGGCATGAAACTTGCCAAAGGGGTCGACCCGGTTTTGGTACGTCATCAGCAGGATACGGTTTTCGAATTGGCATGGCTCACGTTGCAACCACCGCTATTGTCGGCGCACGTCCCCCCCTCGACAGCCCCTTCCTCAATCCACCTTCCGATCCACAAACCCCAGCGTGCTCGCATTCTCCAGCAAAGTGCGCGCCTTGCCGCGGTCGAGGCCGCTGGCGACGTCGCCGTCGATTTCCAGTTTCAGGGTGGCCTCGGCTCCCGGGAGCGTCGTGAGCGGGTCTTGCGAACCCGCTCAACGGATGCGCCGATTCACTCCAGCGAGACGACCTCAACGCCCTGGTCGGGAACCACCACCCCCAACAGGGCTCCCTGCCTGATCTCCCCCAGCGCGCCCATGGCCTCCCAGACCCCGCCCCTGCAACACACCCGCTCAGGCTAATCCCCCAAGCGAGTCGACTCAACCCATGAGGGCGCTGTGCGACCAAAGCAAAGTAGAAGGTGGACGGTGTTGGGAACGCCGTTGCCGGGCTCCGTCAGGACGTGCCCCACCTCCGCACTGTCGAGGATGCCCTGTATCAGGCAGTGCATCGTCGCAATGGCCTGGGCGCCCGGCGCCGGGACTCTGGCAACACAGCTGCGTTCTGCGAGCGTCGACGACTCCGCTATCTGTTTTCCGGCCTGGTGCGCTGGGGTGCCTGCGGGGTGGCTTCTCGGTAATCAGTGCCAGGCCACCTGGGCTGCTCGACGGCGCGCCAGCAGTTGCGCGGCCTGATCGAGCGGGTGGTGATTTCCCACGACGCCGCCCAGGGCCACCGGGTGACACTGGAGGGGGCCATCGTGCAGCTGCTTGCTCTGGCAAGTGCTTTTGGCACAACGCAAAAACCCGCCCAGGCGGATGCCGGGGCGGGTGATGTGTTGGATTGTTCGGTAGAGATGGTTGCGGGGGCAGGATTTGAACCTGCGACCTTCAGGTTATGAGCCTGACGAGCTACCGGGCTGCTCCACCCCGCGGGTGTTTTTTGTGTGGTGGAGGCTTGGAGAAGATCAAGCGGGCTTGGAAGACTTGGCGGCGACCGACTCTCCCACGCCTTAAGACGCAGTACCATTGGCGCTGAGGGATTTCACGGCCGAGTTCGGGATGGG
>NZ_JBFCVK010000010.1:0-141521 GCF_040712085.1 Aquibaculum sediminis | reverse complement strand
GCCGATCGACGATCCGTCCCCCGCCATCGCCGGTGCGGGTCAGGCACCGGCGATGGTTCATCTTCTACCGATGAACCGCCATCTTCATAAGACAAGCCGATCGTCTCAGTCGGATTCACGAAGCGATCCGAACAGAGACGTGAATCGTCTCTATCTCTTTGATGTAGACCGAATTCATGCATTTATCTGAACCCGGGGTGGTTCAGATTAAATGCGATCCAGTTTATAGAGGCCGATCATGGTGTTCGCTGCAAGAGAAGGCACGGCCAGGCGTGGCGATGACGCGACGATGACGCGACGATGACGCCAGCCGAATTCCTAGAGCGGATCAGGGCGCGGTGGCGAAGCCACAGGCAGGACACGAGAGCAGCGGAAATGCGTTTTCTGGAAGGTAGGCCGAGAGCCTCTGCGACATAGACCTGCCGCGCAGGGATACACTGAAGTGTACGAAATCACGCGAGGGCGGATTATTGCGGAAAAGCCGAAAGCCCTGGCTTGTAGAATGGCGTCCCCTAGGGGATTTGAACCCCTGTTACCGGCGTGAGAGGCCGGCGTCCTAGGCCACTAGACGAAGGGGACGCAAGCGCTTGGCGTGGCCAGGGCCGGGATATAACCAATGGCGGGCCGCTGCACAAGGGGTAGCGGCCCGCATTTCTGCTGCGGTTGTCGTTTTTCTCCTGCCCCAAAGATGCGGTTCAGAGGCTGCCGGCACCGGGCGGCAGCGCGAAGGGTGCGGCCTGCTCGAAGGCGTGGGCGGCGCCCAGGACCAGCGCGTCGGCGTGGCGTGGCCCGACGATCTGCAAGGCGGCCGGCAACCCGGCGGCCGTGAGACCACAGGGCACGCTGGCCGCGGGCTGGCCGGTCAGATTGAACGGCCAGGTGAAGGGCGACCAGTCGCACCAGCGCTCGATGTCCGCGCCCTCGGGCCACTCGCGGCCGGCCTCGAAGGCCGGGATCGGCAGCCCCGGGGTCAGCAGAAGATCGTAGTCCTGATGGAACCTCGCCATGGCGATGGAATAGGCCTCGCGCTGGCTGACCGATTCCTGGAACTCGCGCAGGGAGTAGCTGTCGCCCTCGGCGGCGATCTCGCGCAGGCCGGGGTCCATGAGCTCCTGCTTCTCCGCCGGAATCTTCGAGAGCAGACGTCCCGCGCCCGAGTACCAGATCACCCGGAAGGCCCAGGTCGGATCCGGCAGGCTGGCGAGGTCCACTTCCTCCACCTGCGCCCCCAGGTCACTGAAGCGCTGCACCGCCGCCGCCACCAGGGCGGCGATCTCCGGATCCACCTTCACCTTGGTGTTCATGCCCAGATCGGGGCTGTAGGCGATGCGCAGGCCCTTCACCCCGCCCTCCAGGCCCTGGGTGAAATCCTCATCGCTGGCCGGCAGGCTGTAGGGGTCGCGCGGGTCGGGGCCCGCCATGACGGAGAGCATCAGCGCACTGTCCGCCACCGTGCGGGTCATGGGGCCCACGTGCGACACCGAGGCAAAGGGACTGAGCGGATGGGCCGAGACCCGGCCGAAGCTCTGCTTGATACCGGGAATGCCGCAGAAGCCGCAGGGCATGCGGATCGAGCCGCCGCCGTCGGTGCCGATGTGCAGCGCGCCCATTCCCATGGCGGCGGCCGCCCCGGCGCCGCCGCTGGAGCCGCCGGGCGTCATGGCCGGGTTCCAAGGGTTGCGAGTGATGCCGGTCAGCGGATTGTCGGTCACCCCCTTCCAGCCGAACTCCGGCGTGGTGGTCTTGCCGATCAGCACGGCGCCGTGGCGGCGCAGATTGCCCACACTGGGCGCATCCTCCTGCGAGGGGGTGTCGTCGGTGGTGCGCGAGCCGCGCCGGGTCGGCCAGCCCTTGGCCACCAGCAGATCTTTCACCGTGGTCGGCACCCCGTCCAGACGCCCCTGCGGGCTGCCGGCCTGCCAGCGCGCCTCGCTCTCGCGCGCGGCGGCCAGCGCGCCCTCGCGGTCGACCAGACAGAAAGCATTGAGTGTACCGTCGTGGCGTTCGATAGCCTTGAACGCAGCCTCGGTGGCCTCGACCGGCGAGAGCGTGCCGGCAGCGTAGTGGGTGAGCAGTTCCGTGGCCGAGAGAAGTGCGGGATCCTGGGTGCGAGCGGCATCCGACATGAGGCGAATTTTCCCTGCTTGGTCTTGTTTGCCGGCCAGACTATAGCGGATGAGGGCAAGGCAAAAGTCATGGATTGCCTGGACATGGATGATCGCCGTACGGCCAACACCCTGGCACGCCGGGCGCCAGGGGGGCAGAATGCGCGAGAGCAGGAGGAAAGGACCCGGCATGAAACGGCACGGCAGGCAGTCCCGGCGCAAAGCACTTCGGAACGGGCCGTCTCAGTTTGCCCCAATGCGCGTTGCGGTGCTGGTGGCGGTGCTGCTCACGAGCAGCTTGGCCACGGTCCCGGCCCTGGCACAGAACGGGGGGCCCCCGGGCGACAACGCACCTGAAAGCACGCCGCCCGAGAGCGCCCCGGAGGAAATGGCGCGCGAAGGCGTGGAACTGCTGCTGCGTGCCCTGCGCGGTTTTCTGAGTTCGGTGCCGCAGTACGGCTTGCCTCGGATCGAGGAGAACGGTGACATCGTCATCCCCCGCCTAAATCGCGGCGAGCAGAACGAGGAAGACGGGGACACGGACGAAGACGGGCCCAGGGACGAAGACCGGAACGACAGCGACAACTCAGACGGCACGGACAGCTCAGACGACAGCCCCGAGGAGATCCGCACCTGATGTCCGAGACACCCTCCCAGACACCGCCCCAGTCATCGCGTGAGGCCGGCAGCGGCTTCAACCAGGCCCGTGACCCGCTGGGCGCCTTCCTGCCCGGCCCGCGGCTGCACCTGCCACCGCTGGGCATCGGCCCGCTCAACGGTCTCACCGTCGCAGTAAAGGACATCTTCGACACTGAGGGACTGGTGACCGGCAGCGGCAATCCCGACTGGGCCCGCAGCCACCCGCCGGCCGAAGCCCATGCCGAAGCGCTGACCCGCCTGCTGCGCGCCGGGGCCGAGGTGGTGGGCAAGACGATCAGCGACGAACTGGCCTACAGCCTCAGTGGCCGCAACAAGCACTACGGTGCCCCCGCCAACCCCGAGGCGCCCGGTCGCACCTGCGGCGGCTCCTCCTGCGGCTCGGCCTCGGCCGTGGCCGGCGGGCTCTGCGATGCGGCGCTGGGCAGCGACACCGGCGGGTCGATCCGTGTGCCGGCCTCTTACTGCGGCCTCTTTGGCCTGCGCCCGACTCACGACCGCATTCCGCTCACCGGGGTGACGCCGCTGGCGCCCAGCTTCGACACGGTGGGCTGGTTCACTCGCGACGCCGAGACCCTGGAGCGGGTCGGCAGCGTGCTGCTGGGCGAAGACAGCCAATCCTTCGCATTCCGCCGCCTGCTGCTGGCCGAGGACGCCGTGGAACGGGCAGTGCCCGCGGGCCAGGCCTGCCTGCGCGAGGCCGAGACCCGTCTGGCGCGCCTGCTGTCGCCGCCAGAGCGCCTGCGCCCCGGCGACCCGGAGGGACTGACCTTCTGGGGGGACTGCTTCCGCGTGCTGCAGGGCCGCGAGATCCACAAGCATCACGGGGCCTGGCTGGCGGCGGAGCAGCCGGACTTCGAGATTGAGATCGCCGAGCGCCTGGCCTGGACCGCCACCCTGACCGCCGAAGAGGAGGCCGAGGCGGCAGCCGCGCGCGCCCGACTGACGGAGCGCCTGACGACCATGCTGGGCGACGACGGCCTGCTGCTCCTGCCCAGCGCCCCTGACGCGGCGCCCTTCCTGAACGCCGACCTGCCGGCCCTGCGCGCCCATCGCGCCGCGGTCCTGGCCATCACCAGCCTTGCCGGTCACGCCGGCCTGCCGCAGATCAGCCTGCCCCTGGGTCGCGTCGACGGCTGCCCGCTCGGCATCGGGCTGATTGCTCCGGCCGGCGCCGACCGGGCGCTGCTGGCCTTCGGCCGGAAAGTGATGGCGACACCGGAATAGAGGCCCCTCACTCCACTTCGGTTTCGACCTCCGCTTGCTCGGCCGGCTCTGCGTGGTGGACCCGATCCGGGGGCAGCCACACGCGGGCCAGGGTGCCCTGCCCGCGCGCACTTTGCAGGGTCAGGCGACCGCCATGCAGTTCCACCAGGGTGCTGGTCAGGGGCAGGCCGAGGCCCGTGCCCTGCTGACCGAATCCGAAGCCGGGATGCAGCTGGATGAAGGGCTGCATCGCCTGCTGAATGTCGCCGGTGTCCATCCCTATACCGGTGTCACGGATTTCCAGGATGGCACCGGTCTTGCGCCCGACATTGATGCTCAAGGTCACCCGCCCGCTGCGCGGCGTGAACTTGACCCCGTTGCTCAACAGGTTGAGCAGGACCTGCTGCAGGCGCAGGGGATCGACCAACACCAGCGGCACGCGTTCCGGCAGGTCGGCGAGGACCTCCACGCCCGCAGCCTCGGCGCGCGGGCGGACCAATCGCAGCGAGGCCTCTGCAAGAGGAAGCAGCGAGACGGACTTCACATCAAGGGTGAGCTTGCCCGCTTCGGCCTTGGAGACATCGAGGATGTCGTTGATGATGCCCAGCAGATGCACGCCGCTCTGGCGGATGTCCTGGACGTACTCCTGATAGCGCGCCGCTCCCAGAGGGCCGGCGATCTCGGCCGCCATGAGTTCGGCAAAGCCGATGATGGCGTTCAGGGGTGTGCGCAGCTCGTGGCTCATGTTGGCCAGGAATTCGCTCTTGGTGCGGTTGGCCAGTTCGGTCGCATGCATGGCCTGGAGCAGTTCCACCTCGGCGAGCTTGCGCTCGGTGATTTCCTGCAGGGCCCCGAAGACGCGCTCCGTCTCTCCGGTGAGGGGATCCACCTGCGGACGGACGATGAGCCGCGCCCACATCACCTCGCTGCCCTTGGCCACACGCAGGCGCAGTTCCTCGGTGCTGCCCTGGCCTGCCAGCAGGCGCCGGCGCACCGCGTGCAGCAGGGGCAGGTCCTCATCATGCACCAGCTCTTCCAGGTTGAGCCGCGGGCCTCCACCAAGCCGGCGCGCCAGCAGCGAACCGACCATCCACTCCGGGTCAAGTCGCCCATCCCTGAGCACGTAAGAAAAGACCAGGTCCGAGGTCATCTCGGTGATCAGGCGGTAACGGTGTTCGCTCTCGCGCAGGGCCGCCTCCACCCGGCGGCGGTCGCTCACCTCGGCTATGCTGCCGACAAAGCCGCCATCGGGCAGGGGATTGATGCGCACCTCGAAGAGGCGGCCGTTCGGAAGCGACCGTTCGTAAACAATCGGACCGCCACGCATCAGCAGGCTGTAGCGCTTGCGCACCTGCACCTCGGGGTCGCCCGGCCCGTAGTCGCCGCGGCGCGCGCGGAACTCCAGCAGCGCTGGGAGATCACCGCCGTCGAGCAGGCTGGCTGGCAACTCGAAAAGTTCTTGCAGGCGCCGGTTGTAGGCCACGATGCGCGCCGCAGCATTCACCACCAGCACCGCCTCGGCCATGTGGTCGAAGAAGACCTGCAACAGCCGATCGGAGGAGTCGCGCGCCTCGACCGCCTCGCGACGCTGGATCTCCGTGCCCAACCACTTCGCCATCAACTCCAGCAGGTCGCGATGGCGCAGTTGCGGACTGTCGGGCCGGTCATCGACCGCAAAGATATGTCCGATCTGCCGGCCATCATGGCGGCGCAAGGCATGGGCTACGAAGGCTTCCGCCCCGCACTCTGCCAACTGCGAACATTCCGGAAAGGCAGCCGTCACACCTTCAGGCCAGTAGCAGTTGGTCCTGCCGCCATAGACCTCTGCACAGGGCTTGCCCTCCAGAAACGTGTCGAAGGGCGCGGCTTCTACGCCATCCGCTCGAAGTGCGACCACTTGAACCGTCCGGCTCGACGGCTTGAGCCGCGCCACGCCGACCCAGCGATAGCCGAGCAACTGGCCCAGGGCCTCGCAGACGATTTCATATGGCGAGCGCGCCCCGTTGGCGTCGCACAAAAGCAGTGCCAGGGCGCGTTCCCTGCGCTCGGCTTCTTCCGGTGAATGCGGCAAGGTCCTCTACCCTCATCTGCCGGCTCGCGGCGCAGCCGAAACTGCGGCCGACAGCGTACGCGCGGCCCAACGTCCGACTCACCCCCAATTGGGGCATTCTAGCCTTTGCATGGGCCGACATGCCAGAGGATTATGGTTATACTTTAGTGGTATTTTAACGAGCCCGCAGGGATCGGGAGGGCTCAGGCGTCATAGGTCAGGAGGGAATGGGCCGGCACCGTCAGCTTGTCGCGGCCGCCGAGGAAGCTCAACTCAACAATGCAGGCCGCGGCGCAGACCTCCGCGCCGGCACGCTGCAGCAGGTGGACCGCAGCCGCCATGGTCCCGCCCGTGGCGAGCAGATCATCCAGCACCACCACCCGCTGTCCGGGCTGCACCGCATCGGCCTGGATCTCGATGGTATCGCTGCCATACTCCAGGCCATAGGAGTAGCTCAGCGTATCGCCCGGCAGCTTGCCCCGCTTGCGCACCATGAAGAAGCCCAGGTCCAGGTGCAGCGCCAGGGGGGCGGCGGTCAGGAAGCCGCGGGATTCGATGCCCACCAGCAGGTCGGGCTTGTAGGGCGCAATCACCTCCCCAAGTCGTTCGACGGTGGTGCGCCAGGCCTGAGGGTGCATCAACAGGGTCGAGATGTCGTAGAAAAGGATCCCCGGCTTCGGGAAGTCCGGTATCGTGCGGATGTGATCCTTCAGATCCATGGGGTTGCCCTTTCCTCTGGGAGCAGGTGCTGCGCCGGGCGCCTTCTATAGCGGCAGCGGCAGGCGGGAACAACGTGGCACGAGAAGAACGCGCGGGATCTGAGGAAAGCTTGCGTGGATGCAGCAGTACGCTATCCTACTGCATGTGCTTCGACCCATAAATGCAAGTAATTTTTGGGCATTCGCCTCCCCACAGTCCGTTCCTGCCGGAATGACGCTTAACGCGATGCCCAGCTCGAAGCCGCAATTCTTCACAGCAGCAAGGCGAGTGTCCCATGACCGACGCACCGAAACGCCCTAACCCGGACGCGAACGAGATGGCAGGGGAGATGCCCGCAGAAACCGGCCGCATCAGCCGCCGTGGATTGCTGGCTGGCTCCGCCGGCCTGACGCTCGGCTCGCTCGCCCTGGCGGGCAAGGTCCGGGCCGAACACGACCACGGCACCGGCGCGGCGGGATCAACGTCGATGCCAGGCCCGAGCGGCAGTCTCAGTCAGCGGGCCTATTCCCTGCCGCCGAGCGTTGCCGATGATGTCGCCCACGACCCCGCCAGCCTGCCGCCGCCGCTGACCCGGCGCGAACCGCAAACGGTGCGCGTGGAACTGGAGACCATCGAAAAGGAGGCCATGCTCGATGAGCGCGCCACCTTCCGCTACTGGACCTTCAACGGCACGGTGCCGGGGCCCTTCGTGCGGGTGCGGGTCGGCGACACGGTCGAGGTGACGCTGCGCAACGCCGAGGACAGCTGGATGCCCCACAACGTGGACTTCCACGCCTGCACCGGCCCCGGCGGCGGCGCAGAGGCGACGACGGCCTTCCCGGGTGAGGAAAAGTCCTTCCGCTTCAAGGCGCTGAAGCCCGGGCTCTATGTCTACCACTGCGCGGTGCCACCAGTGGCCCTGCACATCGCCAACGGCATGTTTGGTCTCATTCTGGTGGAACCGGAGGAAGGGCTGCCGCCGGTGGATCGCGAATTCTACGTGATGCAGGGAGAGATCTATACCCACGAGCGCTTCGGCACCAGTGGCCTGCTCACCGAGGACTACGAGAAGATGATCAATGAGCGCCCGGAGTACTTTGTGCTCAACGGTCACGTCGGAGCGCTCACCGAGCACTTCCCGATGAAGGCCAAGGTGGGCGAGACGGTGCGCATCTACTTCGGCGTGGGCGGACCGAACTTCGTCTCCTCGTTCCACGTGATCGGCGAGATCTTCGATCGGGTCTACGTCAACGGCTCGGTCACCTCGCCGCCGCAGGAGGACGTGCAGACCGTGCTGGTGCCGGCCGGCGGCGCCACCATCGTCGAGATGAAGCTTGAAGTGCCCGGGCGCTACGTCCTGGTGGACCACTCCCTCTCCCGCGTCGAGCGCGGCCTGGCCGGCTGGCTCGATGTGGAGGGCGAGGAGAACCCGGAAGTCTTCGCCGAACTGGAATAGAGCCCTCGAGATGAAGGGGTGCGAGGGGGCGTCGGACTGGCGCCCCCTCGTCTACCCGTCTTCTACCCGTCTTCTACCCGTGTTCTACTGGGCCAAGGGCCCCAGCGAGATGCCCCAGTCGGAAAGATGGGGCAGCGCCAGCATCACAGCGATCACCAGAACGGTCAGAACAATCACCAGCGCCATGGGCAGCCGATTGACGATCCGGCGCGTCAGGTGAAACAGGAAAATCTGCAGGATGCGGTTCAGCTGCTGCATGGCAGGATCACGGGCAAGGTCACCAGCTTGAGACTCGATTCGCCCGGACCCTACCACGTTTGCGCCCCGACCCCTGCCAGGGATGCGCCGCTTCACGGCCAGAGGACGTAGAGATAGAGGCCATAGCCGGCGAGCAGCAGTGCCCCTTCCCAGCGCGCGATCCGCCGCCCGCTCCAGGCAAAGAGGACCAGCGCCAGGGTGACGCCCACCATCACCAAGTTGTCGAAGACGACGATCTCGGCCGGGACCCGGCTGGGCGCGATAAGTGCCGTCGCCCCGCCGATTCCCAGTAGATTGTAGATGTTCGAACCGACGATGTTCCCGAAGGCCACGTCCCCCTGGCGCTTCAGGCCGGCCACCACGGAGGTGACAAGCTCCGGCATGGAGGTGCCGACGGCGACAATGGTCAAACCGATGATCGTCTCGGAAATGGCGAAGCCCCGCGCGAGCGAGACCGCGCCATCGACGAGAAAGATGCCGCCCAGAACCACCAGGGCCAGCCCCGCCAGGGCAATGAGAATCGAGAGCGGCAGCGAGCTGCGGGCATGCGCGGGCGGCGCCAAGGCGGTATCCACCTCCTGCAACGCCTGGCTCTTGTCGTAGACGGCCGTGTGGCCGGCGGCCGCCAGGTTCCGCTCCTGACGAAATGCCAGGTAGACATAGGTGACCAGGGCGACCACCAGCCCGGCGCCGATCGCCCGGCTCATCGGAACGGCCGCCGCCACCCCCGCAAAAACGACCGCAACCAGCACCATGAAGAGCGCATCGCGCTTGAGCGCCATGGAAGCGACGGCAATCGGACTGATCAGCGACGCGATGCCGACGATCAGCAGGATGTTGGCGATGTTCGAGCCGACGATGTTACCATAGGCGATACCGGGGGCGGCAATGAGCGCCGCCTGCACCGAGGTGACGAGTTCCGGTGTCGAGGTGCCGAAGCCGACCAGGGTCAGGCCGATCACCAGCGGTGATACGCCCAGAGCGGCTGCGACCTGCACCGAGCCGCGGACCAGCAGCTCGCCACCGGCAAGGAGGAGGATCAGCCCTCCGAGCAAAGGCAACCAGATCTCGACCATGGCGGCACCCTCGTGGTTCGCGCAGATCCCTGATCATGCCGCCGATGCCCGTTGCGGGCTATGGCTCTTTGCGGGGTCGGGGCTGGTGCGACCGAAGCCTCTGGCCCAGACTGTATCCCTGCGAAAAGCAGCGAAGGAGCGCACCATGTGCGGCCGTTTCACCCAGGCCATGACCTGGCGACAGCTGGTCGACCTCTACCGGATTCACGAGCAGGCGGAACTGCCGCTGGAGCCGCGCTACAATGTCGCCCCGACCCAGCAGGTGCTGGCGATCCGGCAGACGGCGCCGGACGAGCGCGAGGCCTTCCTGCCGCGCTGGGGCCTGGTGCCCTCCTGGGCCAAGGAGCTTTCCATCGGCAACCGCATGATCAACGCCCGGGCCGAGGGCGTGGCCGACAAGCCCTCCTTCCGCGCCGCCTTCAAGGCGCGGCGCTGCCTGATCCCGGCCAGCGGCTTCTATGAATGGAGCGGTCCCCGCGCGGCGCGCCAGCCGCATTACATCCAGGCGCACGACGGCCGTCCGCTCACCTTCGCCGGCCTCTGGGAGAGCTGGCGCGACCGCACCGAACCCGATGCGCCTCCGCTCGAGACCTGCACCATCATCACCACCGCGGCCTCGCCCGACGTGGCAGACCTGCACGAGCGGATGCCGGTGGTTTTGGCTGACGAGGCCTGGGACACCTGGCTCGACCCCCAGGCCCCGCTCCCGCTGCTGCAAGACCTCCTGCAACCGGCACCGGCTGGGACCCTCACCTACCACCCCGTCGACCGCCAGGTGGGCTCTCCGAAAGCCCAGGGCGCGGAACTGATCGTGCCGCTGGCGCAGAGTTCGTAGCGACGGGGGCGACGGCAAAGCCCCCCTACTCCCGCACCCGCGCCCGCAGCTCCCCATAGTCCTCGATCATCGTCACCAGCGTCCAACAGCCGGCGTCATCCACCCCCGTTGCCAGATCGGCAATTATGAGATTAACGGCATTCCTATCATGTAGGGGGCAAGACCGTTCGGCCTGAACTGGACTAAATGCGGGATGTTAGCCCGCACATGCGCTGAATCCTCGTTCGCCTTGTACCAATCACGAACGCTCTGGATAATATCACTGCAGAATCTGACCGCGTCTAAATTCAGAGCATCATTAACAACATTGTTGTGAAACACGTTGTTTTGCGGATTGGGAAGAGTAAAAATCACCCTTGAATACTGCATGTTTGGATGACCGAAGCGGCCTTGATGAACGACTCCACACCTAAGCCGCCAGCAATCGTAGTCGGTCAGGTTTGGGTATTTTTCAGCAAGGTTCTGACTATACCATTTCCTATACCGCTCTCTGTTTGTATCACCCGTCTCCGATTCCAAGGCCGCACAAATATCTGGCAGTGTAAGTGCCGTAATTATTGCGAGATAATACATCTCGCGCTCAAGAGCGCACTCGACTTCTCTAAGCAGAGACTCCATCGGGGAAGGCATCGGTCGAACCACCCAGCAATACCCTACGCCGAACTCCAATTGACCTCTGAAGGATACAGAGCAATCCATGATGTGAGTGTTTCTAGCCATGTTCGTAGAACACAACTATCACACACCTACCAGCGCGTTAACCCAAAGTTCTCGCAAGCGCCTGCTTCTCAGAATGCGGACGAGAAACTAAATGACTAAAGGGTCTATTCTCGCACCATTGCCCGCAGCTCCCCATAATCCTCGATCATCCGCACCAGCGCCGAACAGCCTGCGCTCCGCGCATGCAGCGCACACCCCGGCCCCAGCCGCTCCAGCTCCGCGGCCGCCCGCGCCTGGAAGGCCGGCGGGTAGTCCACCAGCGCCGGCCGGGCGATGCTGCCGCCCTCAGAAGTCGCCCCGGCGCAGCCGCTCAGCAGCGCCGTCACGGCGATAGCGGGCAGCCGCCCGCGCCTGCGCTCGCGCATTGTCTCTCTCCCGTGTCGCCTGCTCCGCCTGGGCCGCGCGCCGTCCGGCCCGCTCACCGCTGCGCCTGAGCCCGAAGGCCAGCGCCAGCCCGGCCAGCAGCGCCAGCACCACCGGCCAGATCCCCGACAGCCGCGCCATGATCCACGCCATCATCGCCACCTCCTTCGCTCGTAGGGCCGCGCCCCTTCCCCCCTCACCCAGAGCCGCTGCGGCCCCGATGGGGAGTGACCAGGAACGGCGAGACTCACGGGGTCGGACCGCATTACAGTGCGAGCGGCGAACCATCGGGCCCATGTGTCACAGGGAGACTCATCATGAGCCGCTTGCCGGACAGCGAGCCGAAATGCCCCGAAGCGCCCCACTCCGACCTCGTCGAAACCGTGATCGTTCCTCGGGCCCGCGACATTGGCGGCTTCGAGGTGCGCCGTGCCCTGCCCGCACCCAAGCGGCAGATGGTCGGCCCCTTCATCTTCTTCGATCAGATGGGGCCGGCCGAATTCATCACCGGCGCGGGTATCGACGTGCGTCCGCATCCGCACATCGGCCTTGCGACGGTCACCTATCTTTTCCAGGGCGAGCTCTGGCATCGCGACAGCATTGGCAGCGACCAGGTCATCTATCCCGGCGAGGTCAACTGGATGGTGGCCGGCCGGGGCGTCACCCATTCCGAGCGCAGCAGTCCGGCCGCCCGAAACGCGCCGCACAGCCTCTTCGGCATCCAGACCTGGGTCGCCTTGCCGCACGCGCAGGAGGAGGCTCCGCCACACTTCGAGCATCACCCAGGCAAGACGCTGCCGCTGCTGCGCGATGAAGGAACGGAGGTGCGGCTGATCCTGGGCACGGCCTGGGGCGAGACGGCGCCGGTCGCGACCCACTCGGAGCTCTTCTATGCCGATGCCAAACTGGAGCCGGGCGCAAGGCTGCCCCTGCCCGAGGAGCACGAGGATCGCGGCCTCTATGTGGTTGCCGGTTCGGTGGCGATCGGCCCGGACCGTTTCGTGACGGGAGAAATGGTGATCTTCCGGCCCGGAGACCCCCTGTGTGTCAGTGCAGGCGCAGAGGGGGCACGGCTGATCCTGCTGGGCGGCGCAACCCTCGATGGCCCTCGCTACATCACCTGGAACTTCGTCGCCTCGGACAAGGAGCAAATCGAGGCCGCCAAGGCCGCCTGGATCGCGGCGGATTTCGTGAACGGCCCCTTCAGACTGCCCGTGGGAGACGACCAGGAGCACATTCCCTTTCCGGGGCAAAACAGACAGGCCCGCTAAACCGGATCGCAGCGGAAGGAGCGAGCGATCGGGCCGCGAAACTTCACAGCTTGCGATATGAAGGTTAGGCTTTGCTCGAGGCATGGGTGAGCAAAGCGCCTGCGGTTTATCGCCTGTCGTAACTGCAAGGAGGGTTGCCGATGTGCTGGGGGTTTTCAGTCTCGGTTGCCATGGTCGGTGCCGGCGCGGTGGCCATGGCCGTCACGATTGCGCAAGGCCGCCCCACCGCCATCCCCGTGACCATCGGCTACTTCACCGTGATGGAAGCGCTGCAGGCCCTCGGCTATCCCGTCGTCGACCGTTGCGGGAGTCCGCTGAACCAGTCGGTCGCCTTCCTCTCGGTGCTTCACATCATCTTCCAGCCCTTCTTCATCAACGCATTCGCGATGGAACTCGTGCCGGAGCCGGTGCGCCTGCGCGTTCGGGCCGCGGTCTATGGTGCCTGCGCCCTGTCGGCCGCAGCCATGCTCATGCAGCTCTACCCCTTCGATTGGGCCGGGGTCTGCCGGCCGGGCAGCGTGCTCTGCGGTCCGGCGCTCTGCACCATTTCGGGCGAGTGGCACATCGGGTGGGAAGTCCCGTTCAATGGCCTGGCGGTCCCCTTGGAACAGGCCCTGGGCCTCCCCGCCCCCTTCCCAACCTACGTCCTGGCGGCATTCGTCGTGCCACTGCTTTACGGCGCCTGGCGGTTCGTCATTTTCCACGCGCTGGTCGGGCCGATTCTTGCGATGCTGCTGACGGACAATCCCAACGAGATGCCGGCGATCTGGTGCCTGTTCTCGATCGGCATCCTGCTTGTGAGCCTGAGCCCATGGCTCTGGCGCCGCTTCTCGGCCAAGCCGGCGATCGCGTCATGACCATGGCGAGCGAGGAGGACATGCACGCGTCCAGTCACCCCTCCACGGTCACCGCTCACCGATAGCCCTGACGCCGATCGTCCCAGCGCGCGTAAACCACCCAGGCCACCCCGGCGAGCGCCACCGCCCCCAGGGCCAGCAGCATCACGCCACCGTGTTCGCGGATCTGCGCGGCGGCCTGGCCCAGCACCGGCAGCGCCGGCGCCGCCTCGGCGATCGCGCCGGAGACCAGCGCCACGCCCCCGGCGCCGGCCGCGACCCGGCCGCCCCTGAGCGTGCGGGTACGCCCCAGCGGCCGGCTCTCCTCCAGCGCCTGGCGCTGCGCTTTCGCCGGCGGTTTCACCCCGGCCAGGCGCAGCCCCTCGTTGATCGTCGCGGCGTCATAGGGCTGCACCCCGTTCTCGTGCCGAATGATCGCCTCCACCAACGACCACATGACTGCATAGTCGTGCACCGACACCGCCTGGTGCAGCCCCACGCCGAGCTGCCCGGCGATGTTCGTGGCATAGGCCCGCGAATCATTCTCCGGCGGCGGCGCCCAGCGCTGCGCGATTTCGTAGGGCGTTTCCAGGCCGTGGCGATCCTGGTAGGTGATCAGCACCCGGGCGATCGCCCGGATGCCCCACTCCGGCGCCTCGAAGACCGCAAAGCGATCATCGCCCGACTGGTCCGCCGCCAGCCCCTGCCAGGGGTCACCCTTCTCGATGTTCCCCGGATTGTGATTGCGGATCCCCCGCGGCTGCCTGCTCATCGCCCTCTCCTTCCCATTGTTCTTTCCCCCGTCATTGCGAGCGACCGCAGGGAGCGCGGCAATCCAGGGCGGCCGCTCCTGGCTCTGGATTGCCGCGTCGGCTTCGCCTCCTCGCAATGACGCCCGGGCGCGCGTACGCCCCGCCCCCCTCACCGGTCCCGGCTCACCGCCTCCAACTCCAGCCGCGCCTTTCGTATCCGCAGCCAGATCAGGTAGAGGCCGGCGCAGGCCAGGATCACGTTGAGCCCCACCAGCAACAGGCTGCCGAGTTGGCCCCACCACTGCAGCGCCACGCCGGAGGTGCCGAAAGCCGTGGCGGCGGAGCCCAGCATCAGGTCGACTTTCTCTCGGTACATGGTCGGACTCCCTTTCGCGGCGCGCGCCGCCACCTGCCCTTGGCAAAGCCGCGGCTTGCGCCAATATTCGCTTACAGCCATGATGACTGAATGAAAGCGGTGGCTTACAGCAAGCAGGCTGTGAGGGCGCTGCGACGGATGCCGGCCGATCAGGCTCGGCGCATCCGCGACAAGGTGACCGGTTACGCCGCGGACCCGGCGAGCCAGGGCAACAACGTCAAGGCGCTGAAGGGCTCGCCCTACATGCGTTTGCGCGTCGGTGACTGGCGGGTGATCATGAACGATCGGGGCTGCGTTCTGGACATCCTGAGGATCGGCCCACGCGGCAGCGTCTACGACTAGGAGGGTCGCATGCAGAAGATCAAAACGCCCCAGGGCGAAACCCTCGTGGTCCTGCCCCTGGCCGAATACGAAGAACTGATCGCCGCCGCGGAAGACCGCATGGATATCGCCCTGGCCCGCGAGGTGGAGGCGGACCTGGCGGCCGGGCGGGAAGAACAGATTCCGGCCACGGTGGTGGACCGGCTGCTGGCCGGGGAAGCGCCCCTGCGGGTCTGGCGTCAACATCGTGGCCTGAGCGCACGAGCGCTGGCCCAGGCGGCCGGCATCAGCCCCGGCTATCTCAGCGAGATCGAGAGCGGCCGCAAGGAGGGTAGCCTTTCGGTCATGAAGCGCCTCGCCGACGCCCTGAACCTGGAGCTGGACGACCTGATCTGAGCGTTACCCTCACCCCGCCGCGATAAAGCTGATCCCGGCCAACGAGGAGAAGACCGTGTTCGAGGCATGCACCTCCACCTCGCCGTTGGCGCGCACGTCGACGCGGTAGGGCCCGCCGCCGGACCAGCAGCAGAACATGAGAGTGTCGGCCGGGCGGTAGCCTTCCAGCAGCGTGAAGACCACGCCGTCGCTGCCGGCCTGCATCACCCCTTCGATGGTCACGCGGCCCTCCGCGTCGCGGAAGTAGCGGATGCCGGCATAGCCGCTGCCATAGCCGATCCAGTCGTTGTCCAGGCTCGGCACCTGCAGCTCCGGCACCGCGCGCCACTGGCTGCCGTCGTGGGTCAGGATCCGCTCGCGGTCCTGGTCGCAGACCCGCCAGCCGGCTTCGGGCGCCGTGAAGTGCCAGCCCTGGTGCCAGGCCGCCAGGCTGTCCTCCTGGCCTTCCCAGGCGCCGCTGGCGCTGTCGCCCACCAGATAGACCGCGCCCTCGGCCGGCTCTGCCGGCGGGTCGCTGCGGACTTCGAGGCAGGTCACCTGCACCAGGCCGTCGAGCCGGGCCAGGGCCGCGTTGTGGGTCATCTCCTTCTGGGCCTGGCCCATGTCGAGATAGGGCAGGCCAAGGCGCGGGGTCTCGCTCATAGGGTCTTCTCCGTAAAGTCGCCGGCGCCCACCGCCGCCGAAAGCTGCGCCACCCGGATGCGCGGGTGGTCGACGGGGTCGCCGTGGTCGGCGCTCTGCTGCGCCGCCGTGTAAGTAAAGGCCGGCTCCGTGGTCTCGACCTGGCGCAGCACCGCGCCGCCGGCATCGAGCACCTGCAGCCGGTAGCGCTCCTGCGCCTCGTCCAGGGCCACGTCGACGCCATCGCGCCAGCCGCGGTCGAGCCGCGCGCGGCGCACCCAGCTGAGGTCCCAGTCGCCGTTCGCCTGGCGCACGCCCTTGAGCTGCACCGGCGCCCAGGGCCGCAAGGCGCGGCCGGCCGGTGTATGGCTCTCCGCCGCCACCAGGTCCGGATCGGTGCCCAGCGTCACCGCCTTGTAGCTGCGCGTGACGCCCAGCGCGCTCACCGGCAGCGGCAGCCGCGTGATCCCGCGCGGCGCCAGCAGCACCGCCCGCTCGTCGCTGGCATGACCCTCGATCGCGCCTTCCGTGCCGAGGCGCCCGCGCAGCAGGCCGGAGAGCCGCCACGCGCCATCTCCCAGGGCCACGGCCTGGCGGAACTGCAGCACCTCCTCGCCCAGCAGCAGGGCGTTGCTCCCGGCCAGCACGGCCGCGGCCGAGTGGCTGGTGAGGATGCGCGCGGAATCGTCGAGTTGCAGGCGCAGATCGTTCACCTCATCCCAGAGGTGCGGGTTTGCCGCCGGCAGGGCCTCGAGGCTGCGCCCGGTGATCGCCGCGATGCCGAGCCGGGTCTGCTCCAGCAACTCGCCGTCGCGGATCTCATAGAGCGCCGCTCCGGGCCAGGGCCGCTGCGGCGTCTCGGGCACAGCCGCCAGATAGACCCCGGCGTCATTGTCTTGCGCGCGCAAGGCCGGCAGGTCGAGGACGTGGAGCTCGCTCGCCGACGGCGGGCGCGGATAGGGGCTGGTGGGAATCGGCGCCACGGCACCGGGGCGCAGCGGCAGGCGGTGGGCCTCGTCGCTCACCGTCGAGAACTGCCAGACCCCCTCGGGCGTCACATTGCGCTCCAGCACCCGCAGGTCATAGCGCTGCCCCTGGTGGGTAAGGCGCAGCAGGTCGCCGGCGGCCAGGCGCCGCGCGGCCGAGGGCAGCGCCAGCTCGATGGTCTCGCGCTGGTGCCAGGCCAGCTCCAGGCTGCGCTCGGCCACCGCCCGGGCCTCGTCGGCATAGAGCACCTGGGGCAGCTGCAGCTCGGTCTCCACGTGGCTGCCGCTGGCCTGGCGCCGGGCCTGCTGCACGCCGGGTTGGCGATCGCGCTGGGCGTCGGCGTACTGCACGGCGATCGCCCGCGGCAGGGAGCGCGCGTCGGCGCGCACCGTGGGCAGCCGCGGGCCCGGTTGCCCTTGCGGCCCGGCGCCCAGGTCCTCGGCCTCGATCTCGTGCATCACCGGCTGGTCGAGCAACTGAAAGACCAGCCCCTCCTCCTCGAGGCGCGCATCGAAGAACCCGGCGCGCTGCAGCGGCTCGATCGCCTCGCGCGGGCTCATCACCCGGGGCACGATGTAACCCTGCAGCGCCTGGCCCTCCAGCGCAGTGGCGTTGACATCCTCGACCCCGGCGCGCCGGCAGAGGTCGGTGACCGCATCGGCCAGGCGCGCGCGCTCGGGCGGCAGCACCACCTCGGCCACCAGGTTCGGCAGGCGCCCGCCGTGGCGGTGCAGGGCGAGGCGCTCCAGCACGATGTAGGCCAGCCCCCGGAAACCGGGCACCTGGCCCGCGCCCTCGTGCGCCTCGATCAGGGGGTCGGGCTGCTGGCTCTCGTCGCCGCGATGGATCGTGATGGCCTCGGCGGTGGAGGGCTTGTCCTTGCCGTTCTGCCAGATCACATGGCCGTCGGCCCAGACGCGGCGCACATCGGCGATCGGCCCGGCGGCCAGCGCCAGGGCCACGTCGACGTGGTACTTGTACTCCACCGTCTCGACCTCGCCGCCGCCGCCTCCCTTGCCGCCCATGTCCTCCGACTTCTCCTCCCGGGTCTCGACCACGGGCGAGAGCCAGATCACCGTGCCGGCCAGGCGCACCGCCCCGCCGTAGGCCCGGGGGATGCCGGTGCCATAGTCGCCGCCGGTCACCCGCAGCTCCTGCAGCCGCGGCCCCTCCATGCGCTGGCGCGGCAGGCTGGGCGACAGCCAGAGCGCATCGATCGCCGCCCCGGCCAGTCCGCCCACCGCTTGGCCCACCGCCGCTCCGCCCAGCGTGGACCCTAAAAGCGTCACCCCGGCCGGGAACAGCGAGGCCCCGACCAGGCCGCCGCCGATGGAAAGTGCGAGGGTTGCCATGGCTCAGAGACCGAAGACCAGTGGCCGGTGACCGGACAAGATCATCCGCATTGCGTCGTGCATTCTCTTCTCCGCTTTTGCGCGATGACGACAAACACCTGTTTGCCGGGAACCTTTCGCGCACCGCCGCATCCAAGGCAGCGAAACGGCCGAAGCTCGGCCGTGAAACGCACCGTGAAAGGACCAACCATGACGAAGATTTTCACTCTCGCCGCTGGCCTGTTGATCGCCAGCGCACTGCCGTCGCTTGCCCATGATGCTGAAGCGTTGCGCCAGTCGCCGCCGCCAGCACCCTACATTCAGGTCAGCGAAGCGCTGCCGCTGCCCGAGTTCATTCCCGGGCTCGGCTCTCTCTTTGTCGCTTCCGATACGCTGCCTGCCGGGCCGTTTCTGGCCTATGATCGCGAAGGCCAGCTGTCCGCGACCGTGTACATGACCCCGCTCGAGGAACTGGAGAACGGGGTATCCTTCAACGATCTGGCCATCGGCGACCAACAGGTTTCCAGCGTCGACATCTATTACAACGCCGGTCATCCCGGCGTTGAGATGCCACACGCTCACGTCGTGCTCTTCCACGACGATGAGGCCAAAGGGCGTCTGGCCGAATGATGCTGGCGCGCCGCCACATTCTGGCAGTCGGGGGTGGCTTGTTTGCCACCCTCGCCATCCCGTCGCACTTGCGTGCGCAGAGCGTCGAGGTGATCGAGATGCGCGGAACCTCTCGTGGCGAGCGCATCTGGTTCTCGCCAATCGGCATCGCCATATCCCCTGGCACGAAGCTTCGCTTCGTCAATCGCGATCCGGTAAACAGTCACACCGCCACGGCTTATCATCCGGATCTCTTCGGCCGTGCTGCCCGCATCCCGGACGCGGCAGCCCCCTGGAACAGCGATTTCCTGCTGCCTGATGAGAGCTTCGAGATAACGCTGAGCGAGCCGGGTGTGTATGATTACTACTGCCTGCCCCACGAGATGGCCGGGATGGTCGGACGCATCGTGGTCGGGCAACCCTCTGACGCCGGCTGGCAGGATGCCTCCACTGACACGAGCGACCTGCCCGACACTGCCTTGGAGGGCTTCGCCTCAGTGGAGAGCATCCTTTCGAAGGGACGCATCGCCCCGGAGGAGGTCAGATGATACCGCTCCGCCCTCATGCAGTCCTGCTACCCGACATCGGCCCCGACACAAGTGAAGCCGATCTGATCGCTGCCGCCCGCGATGGCCGCGAGGCGGCGGTGCGCGAGCTCGTACGTCGAAACAATCCGCGCCTCTTCCGGGTTGCTCGCGGCATCGTCGAGAGCGATGCGGAGGCGGAGGATGTGGTGCAGGAGGCCTATCTGGCCGCTTTCGGTAAGCTGGAACAGTTTAGGGGTGAGGCTTCCTTTTCCACCTGGATCACCCGCATCGCAATCAACGCCGCGCGTATGCGTCTGCGTCGTGCCTACCTTCAGGAAAGCTATGACACGGTGACCGAAGAGCAGATTGACACCACCTCCGTTCTGCCCTTCCCAGGCAGCGAGCAAGAGCGGCCGGAGGCGGCTCTGGGCCGAGCCCAGTTGCGGGCACTGATGGAACAGGCGGTGGCCCAACTCCCGAGTGATCTTCGCCTGCCCTTTCTTCTGTATGAAGTCGAGGGCATGAGCATCCAGAAGATCGCTGGCGACCTCTCGCTGAACCCCATTACCGTGAAAACCCGTCTCTTTCGTGCACGTCGTCGTCTTCGCGCAGTGATCGAAGCTGAGATCCTGGGCGGCTTTGACGCGATCTTTCCTTTCGACGGCCTGCGCTGCGCGGGCATGGCCGATCGGGTCGTTACAGCCCTCAAGAAGGCTGGCCACCTCTAGAATGGCCACCGGTCACCGGAAACCGCCAGGCATCGACCGCCGGGCCCGGCCAGCGGCCGTCCCAGCCGTGCTCCACCACCCGGCGGCAGGGCGCATAGGCATGGATCAGCCCCGGCCGCCCATCTGCCAGCCTCGTCAGGATCCCCACGTGCGTCGCCTTGCCGCCAGGCGCGAGCCGCAGCAGGTCACCCGGCAGCGCCGCCGCGGGATCGA
Organism: Aquibaculum sediminis; assembly: GCF_040712085.1. NCBI lineage: Bacteria > Pseudomonadati > Pseudomonadota > Alphaproteobacteria > Rhodospirillales > Rhodovibrionaceae > Aquibaculum > Aquibaculum sediminis. Next base: position 121,128 of record NZ_JBFCVK010000010.1, on the reverse strand, counting down.
TCTCCGCCAGTTGCCCCGCCAGGCCGGCACGCAGGGTCTCCGGGTCCGGCCGGCGCGGATAGTCGAGCCGGTCGGCCACCGCCAGGCCCAGCGCACGGGCCACCCCCACCGCCAGGCCGACGCAGTCCACCCCGCTCACCTTGAGCCGCCCCTGGTGGCGGTAGCGCGTCCCGATCCAGCCCCGCGCCTCGGCCACGATGGCCGCGGCGAGTTCCCCTTCCGTCATCGCCCTCTGTCCCTTCTCTCGCCCCCTACCTCGTCATTGCGAGGAGGCCGACAGGCCGACGCGGCAATCCAGGGCCACAGGCTGCCGCCCTGGATTGCTTCTCTCCCTGCGGTCGCTCGCAATGACGACCGGGAGGGCGTTCGCTCATGAGCCCCGCACCGGCCGCAGGACCGCATCGCCGCCGGGCAGGAAGGGTTCGCCGCGAAAGTTGACCAGGTTGGCGTAGCGCTCCCGGCAGGTCTCCGGCGTCTTGTCGCAGCCGGGCACGATGGTGACCGCATCGCCAAGTTCGACGGCATGCGGCGGCCGCTCGAAAAGATGCACCCGGCCGCCGTCGCTCTCGGCGATCTCGAAGGCCTGGCCGTCGTTCGCCCCGCCGGTGAAGGTGAGCAGGCCGTAGTTGTAGGCCTCATCCGCCACGCCAGCCGCCAGCTCCAGGGAGCGCGGGTCCGCCGTCTCGAAGGGACCGCCGCCGCCCAGCGCCGTGACCGTGGTCGCCACGGTGAGCGGCCCCAGGTCCACCCCGCAGCGCCCGTCGCCGAGATCGGCGCGGCAGAGCGGCTGGTAGACCTCGCCGATCGGCTGGGCCAGCTGGCCGGCCATGCCGCGCAGCTCGGCCCGGAAGCCGCCCTCGGCGGTGTCGGCCGAGACCTCGCCGATGGTGCCGCGCGCCAGCAGGCGCCGGTCGGCCGCAGGCTCTGCCCAGTCCACCTGCCAGATGGTGACCTCGGCCCCGTCGTAGAGCCCGGCGCGCAGGTCGGCCTCGGTGATCTCCTCGGCCGAGAAGCCGCCCAGCGCCTCCAGGGCACCGGGAGAAAGATCGCTGCGCGCACGCACCTCGGTCGGCTGGAAGCTGACCGCGGGCACGTAAGTCAGGCCCCCGAAGGTGAGCGCCCGGTCGTGGGTGGTGAAGCCCAACACCACGCCGTCGCGCCGGGCCACCCGCCAGCAGGTCGCCAGGCGGGTGAGCCGCGGTGCTTGCGTTTCGACCCACGGGCGCTCCGCCCCCACGGTCCAGCCGTCGCGCAAGACCTGCTCGCGCGACCAGACGAAGACCTCGGTTGGTCCCTCGTCGAAGGCGTCGCGGATGGCGCGCTCGATGTGGCGCCACTGGTAGGCGTCGCGTTCGTTCAGCACGAAGCCGGCGAAGTAGTGGATGGCGCTCAAGGGATAGCCCAGATCGTCGCGCGCCACCCGCCAGGTGATCGGCGTCAGATCGAAGCGCCCCTCGAAGACCCAGTCGTAGTCCTCGATTTGCAGCACGTCGAAGGCCGGGTATGCCCAGGCATCCGCCGGGAAGTTGAGCCGGGTGAGGATGGCGCTGTCGGGCCGGAAGACCTGCGGCGTGAAGAGCAGCAGCGCGGTCTCCACGTTGGCGTGCTCGGCGCGCACCGCCGAGAGCAGCGTCTGGGTGGCCGCGCCGAGCTGTTCGCGGCACCAGTCGAGATAGGGCCCGTGCGGCCCGACCGGCTCAAAGACGCTCTCCCGCCGGGGCGTCGGGGCAAAGAGCCCGGTGTCGTCGTTGTAGGACTGCAGCGTGCCGAAGTCGTAGATGTGCGGCGCCTGGTCGGTGAAGGAGCCGTCCCACCACCAGGGCTCGCCGATCTGGAAGCGCGGCGCGAGCCCGGCAGCCACGGCGATATCCAGGCAGTGGATCGCCACCTTGCCCAGCCAGGCGAGGCCGGGTGCAGAGGTGGGTGCGATCAGGGCCGAGGGCGGCGACCAGCCGGTGACCGCCAGTTCGTCGGCGTGGTTCCGCTGCGCCCAGGCCTGGGGCATGTAGCTCGCCAGCACCTCGAAGGAGACCGAGAGCCAGAGGGCGTAGCCGCGATCCTCCAGTTCGGCGCAGAAGGCCTCCAGCCAGGCCACCGTCGGCGCATTCAGGCCGGGCGCTGCCGGGTCCACCCGCCAGTCGTCGCCCACCAGGGTCAGGTTGTGGAAGTGACTGATGCCCATGTAGAGCACCCACTCCGCTCGGTAGCCCAGCTGCCAGGCCTGCTGCACGACCCGCGCCGGGGTCAGGTGGTAGGCGTTGTCGTAGCCGTCGGTCATGCGCAGATCATGCGCCGGCTCGTTGGCCGTCACCCGCGCAAGCTGGGTCACGCCGCCGGGCCCAGCACTCGTGCAGGCGATGTCCTCGATGGTCACCCAGAAGTCGACCTCCGAGGCCAGCGGCTCCGGCTCGTGCTCGGGATCATCGACGTAGCCCTGCGGCACGATGGAGAAGAAGAGCCGCTTGATCTGGTCCAGCGGCGCGCGGGCCGCCTCCACCAGATCCGGGTCCACGTCCGGGTCGCTCGGGTCCGGCGGGTTGAAGCCGGTCAGCAGCGCCTCGTCGAAGGTGATCTCGATCACCTGGTCGCGCGGGTCGTCGTCGGTAGAATTCGGGTTGGGCAGCACCCGGTGGTTCCACAGCCGAATGTAGTGCGCCGGGCCGCCATAGGTCTCCAGCGTGATCACCGGCCCGTCGTCGCCGTCGAGCGCCTTGGACTCCGCGCTGCCGATCCAGCGGAAGCGCAGGGTCACATTGCGATAGGAGGGCTGGGCCTCGTAGCGGTGCAGCGGGTGGCTCCAGCGGTCCTCGCTCTCCCAGATCAGGCCGACGAAGTCCCGGTCCTGCCGCGCCACGGCGTGCACCGTCATCTTGGAAGATCCGTCGCTGATCACGGCGGCGGCGATCGGCGGGTCGATGGAGAAGTCGACGTTCCAGTAGCGCGCGTCGAAGCGGTTGAGAGTGCCCGGCCGCTCACTCGGGGTCCAGCGCAGCAGGCCGCCGTAGGTCTCGGTGACTGCGGAACCAGGGGGCATGCCAGTCTCCTCCCGCGGGTGGGAATGGGCCTCGCGACTGCGCGGGGCAAACGCCAATGGCGGCGCGAAAGACTGTGTTTCGCACCGTTCAGGGTTCGTGAAAGTGGAGTGTGGCTGCTAGTGCAGCTGACCGCCGCGCGTGGCGGCGGGACGGCCTACCTCAAAGGCCCACAAACAGCCACGCCAGGGTTCCGCCCACCAGGGTGAGTAGGAGGAGGCCGCCGACCATCCTGCCGCTCGCGGTCTGGAGATTGTCTCCGAGCAGGGGGGCGAGTCTGTGCAAGTTCATCACTCGTCTCCGGTCAATTTCGCCTGAAGCTAATCTCGTTGCCCGAAGCGTGAATGAAAGGGCAAAAGCACCCAAGGCCCTTAAAGATCGCGCACCTCCACCAGCGGCACCTCGCCCAGCTCCTGGGCCGCCGGCGAGATCCACTGCATCTCGATGCGATCGGCATCGAAGCGCACCGGCACCTCGAAGAGAAACCCGGCCGAGACCAGAACGCCGTTCGCCGGCGGCGTCTCGAAGCTCACCACCCCGCCCGGCCGCGAGACCGACCAGCCGCCGGCCTGCTCCACCCCGTCCAGCGCCACCCGGACGCTGTCGGTCACCGGCAGCAGGATGGTCCGGGCATAGGCGCCCGATCCTGCTCCGTACCACTTGACCAGCTGGAAGGCCGTGGTCTGCCCGTCGCCCTCGCCCAGGCCCTGGTCGCCCGGGTCCGGCGTGCCGGTGCCGCCGGAGGAGCTGTGATCCGAGAAGTCGCGCAGCGGGAAAGACCGCGCCCGGCCGCGCCTGGCATAGAAGAAGGCCAGCAGCGCGTCGCGCTCGGCGACCGAGCGCAAGCCCCGCGCCGCATCGAAGCGCAGCCGCGCCGCCGCCCACTCCTGGTTCCTGTACTCCCGCCCCGAGGCCGTCTCCACGATCGCCGTGCGAAACTCCGGCCCCCCGGCCGAGCGCCGCGACAGCGGATGCGGGAAGGCCACGTCGTCGAAGCTGTCGCTCATAGCTGCCGCTGTCCCCGCGCCACTGTCCTCGGGCTGCAGCAGCGCCATCCTCGCTACGCCGTCTTGGGGCATCGCTTTCCTCCTCATGCTCACACAAGGCCACCACTGGACCAAAAGGGGGAGCTTGCTGCAGGGGACTGCAATCATGCGATCGGAAACTCTGCCGTCTTGACCCAGTCCTGCATCGCTTCCTGACTTTCCGTCGCCCCTGAGCATTCGGGCGGCGTTCCACAGGCACCTTTTCGGTTGTGGAGGTGGTAGTCCGTTCTGCAGGACCTTGAAGTGAGGGCCCTCTTGCGCCGAACGGCGTCATTGCGGACATGATAAGGAGCGCAGCCCATGTCTCCGACCACACCCGCCACCCACAAGGATCGCACCCACCCGAACGTGCCGGCCGTCGACCAATCCGACCGGGTGGTGCCCTGCAATCTGCGCCAGTCCGGACCGACCCCGGTGCAGATGCTGATCTCGACAAGGGTCCGCAAGTCGCCCTTCTGGCACCTGTCCATCGAGGCCGGAGCCTGGCGGGCCACCGTATACAACCGCATGTACCATCCCCGCGGCTATGTGCGGCCGGAAGACGGTGGCGCCATGGCGGAGTACGACGCCCTGGTCAACCGGGTCACTCTGTGGAACGTGGCCGTGGAGCGCCAGATCCAGGTCAAGGGGCCCGACGCCGAGGCTTTCGTCAACTTCGTCATCACCCGCGATGCCACCAAGATCCAGCCCATGCGGGGCAAGTACTGCATCCTGTGCAACGAGAAGGGCGGTATCCTGAACGATCCGGTGCTGTTGCGCCTGGCCGAGGACGAGTTCTGGTTCTCCATCTCGGACTCCGACCTGCTGCTCTGGCTGCAGGGAGTGAATATCGGCCGGCGTTGGGATGTGGACATTGCTGAGCTCGACGTGGCGCCGCTGCAGGTGCAGGGACCCCTGTCCGAGGAACTGATGACAGAGCTGTTCGGCAGCTCCATCGGTCAACTGCCCTACTACGGCCTGATGGAAGCGGACCTGGCCGGCTGTCCCGTGGTGGTCAGCCAGACGGGTTTCACGGGCGAGAAGGGCTATGAGATCTACGTCCGCCATGCCACGGAAGCGGCCGAAGCCGTCTGGTACGCCATTCGCGGCACCGGCGCCAGCTATGGCTTGCGGGTGATCGCACCGGCCCACCACCGGCGTGTTGCGGCCGGCATTCTGTCGTGGGGCCAGGACATGGACGCGGAAACCTCGCCCTTCCAGGTGAACCTGGCCTATCAGGTGCCGCGCAAGAAAACCGCCGAGTATATCGGCAAGACCGAGCTGGAGCGCCAGCGTGCCGAGATCGATGCGGGCCGCTATCCCTTCGCGCTGAAGATGGTGGGCATGAAACTGGGCGGTCAGGCAATCATCGACTACGCCCCGGACTTTTGGTTGATCCAGAAGAGTAATGGTGAACGCGTCGGCTATGTCACCTCGCCCTGGTGGTCGCCGGAGCTGGAGACCAACATCGCGCTGGGCTACGTGCCTTGGGAGCTGTCCGAACTGGGCAGCGAGCTGAAGGTCGAGTTGCCCGAGTCCTATACGGAGATTTCCGGTCAGCCAGTCGAGGCGGTCGTGACCGAGGTGCCCTTCCGGACCTCGAAGAATCCCAGTGCACGGGAGCGGGCGACGGCCGACGGCCGGGACTGGGCTTACTAGCCCAGCCCGCTCGACCGGTCAGCCGTCGAAAACCAGCAGCCGCACCTTTCCCTCGGAAGTCACGGCCTCGCCTGCATCCCGGAAGCCGGCGCTGACGCAGGCGTGGCGGGCGTGCAGGTGCCGTCCACTGCACCCGGTAGAGCCGAGCTGTGGTCGAGAAGCTGTCGCTCATAGCTGCCGCTGCCCCCGCGCCACGACCCGCGCCAGCTCCGAGGCCGCCCGGCCCATCGAGCGCCGCACCTGCGCCGGATCGCCGCCGGGGGCCGAGACGTTGATGGTGATGTTCGAGGCCGCGGCTGACCCGGCCGGCGCATCTACACCGCTCGTCACCTGCGTCCCCGCCCGCTCCACCATCGAGCCGCCGGGCAGCAGGCGGCCGGTGGCCTGCTGAACCAGACCGCCCAGGGGCCGCACCAGGGTTTCCCGCAGGACCTGGTCGCGCAACGAGGCGGCCAGGCGCTGCATCTGCCGTTCGGCATCGGCGCCCTGCAACAGGATGCGTTCCAGCGCCCGCGCACCGCGGCGCCCCATGTCCTCCATCCCGCGGGCAGTCAAAGCGCTTTGCCGCTCCAGGTTCTGTAGGCGTGCTTCCAGGTCCTCGGGCAACTCTTGCTGCAGCAGCGCCATCCTCTCCTCGCTATCTTGGGGCATCGCTTTCCTCCTCCTGCTCACACAAGGCCGCCACTGGACCGAAAGGGGCAGCACGTTATGATCCGAAAGAGAAGCCACTTCCGGAGAGGTCATCATGCGACCCCTGCTGCTGCTCTGCGCGCTGGCCCTGCTCGGCGTTGCCATGATCCCGCTGGCCGGCGACCTGGCCGGCGTGCGCCTGATGAGCCCGCCCGGCGCCAGCGGCGTCGGCGCCGAAGGGCCGCGGGTGCTGCTGGACAACAATTTCGTGGTTTCGGCTTTCTGGGCCGCCGGCTGGGTGACCCTGGCCCTGCTCTGCATTGCGGCAGCAGCGGCCCTGGACCAGCAGAGCCGTCTGCTGCGACTCTACCGCCAGCTCGACCGCAAACTGGACAGCGCCGAGGCGACGCCACGCCGGCCCGCCGAACCGCCGCCACGTCGCCCCGCGCCCGAGCCACGCTTCGAGCCGCGGCTGGCCACCGAGAGCCAGCCGGCAGACCCCGACCCGGCCCCGGCGCAACCCCGTCCGGCCCGCGGCCCGGTGCTGCGCGCCGACCGCTGACCCGGACAGGGCGTCACGCTGAGGGATCCTCAGCCAGGAAGGCGCGCACAGCCTCGCTTTCGGAGCGGGACAGACCGGCCGATTGCCCGCCCAGGCCCTTGAGCGCCATCCAGCCTTCCAGGGCAGCGGCGAACTCCCGTGGGGTCAACTGCCAGAAGGCGGCGGGCGGAAGGCGCAGCCAGCCGAGCCCGACCTGCATCAGGCACGGCCAGTCGAAGCCGCCGCCCGCCCCGGCTTTCCCACCGGATTTCTCACCGGCTTTCCCTGGGCAACATCCTCCGACCAGGAGGCTTCGGCTCGGGATTCGGGCGCGGCCGCTCCCTCGACCCCATCGAGGGCATTGAGCAGCAGCTCGACCGCCAGCGGCCGCAGCCGGGCCAGGCCCGCGGCAAGCAGCAGGCACTCGACCCGCTCGTCCGCCGGCGCGCCCGGGGCATGCGCCACCGCCAGACGCAGCACCCGAGCAAGCTCTGTCGCCGGCCAGTCCTCGGCGGCCAGGCGGCGCAGCAGGCCCGGCAGCGGCCCCAGCTCGGCCTCTACTTCGGCAAGGAGCGCAAAGCTCGGCGCCAGGGCCAGGTCGCGGCCGTCCAAGCGCAAGCTCACCTCACCGCGCTGCGGATTGCTCATGGGCCCTCTCCTCCCGCCGTGAAGTCGACGGCGCCGGCGCTCTCCAGGGTGATGGAAAAGCTCTCCGCCTCGGCCTGGGCGCCGCTGCGCTGAAAGCGACTGACGGCGAATGGCCCCTCGAAAACGTCACCGTTGCCGAAGGTCAGGCGGTAGCGCTCCAGCGTCCGGTTCACCGCCTGCAGATAGAGCAGGCGGTCGGCAGCGGCGTCGGTCACCAGTCCCTCGCCGCTGACACTCAGGGACTGGAGCCCGCCGTCGGACATCAACATGCGAAAGCCCTCGCTCGCCACGGTGGTCACGTCCAGCGGCGCGTTGTCGAGGAGGAACGCCGTGGTGCGCAAACCGGCGATCAACTGGAAGCTCTCGGGCTCGCCGCCATCGCCGATGGCAAGGCGCAGAAGTCGTCCGCTGTATCCCTGTGCTGGCATCGCGTCAGGCCTCCTCGGTTTCGTTCAGCAGCAAGCGTAGTTCCAGGCGCCGTTCCAGGAAGCCCCGCTCGGACGGCGCCCGGATCGGCCCGTGGCAGGACTGGGCCAAGAGCACAGCTCCGGCCGCCTCCAGATCATCCTCATGGAGCAGCGCCCGCGCCCGGGCCGCCACCGCCTCCAGCCGCCCGCTGCCGGCGCCGGTCGTATCGAGGCAGCGCAGGGCCAGCCGCAGCTCCCGGACGCGCAGGCCACGGGCATCCTGCGGCGCATCGGCGGTCACCCCCTCGATCAGGATCCAGGGCGGTTCGGCATCCGGGGGCACGCTCTCGGAGAAGACCGCCGGCTGGCCGCGATAGTTCGACAGCAGGGCGGCAAGCGGCAGATCGGCGCTCAGGCGGTCGTAGAGCTGGGCAACCACGTCCATGGGCAAAGTCCTTGTCTCGAAGGGGGCGGGAAGGCCGTCAGCCGGCTGCCGATTCCAGCTCCCGGAGCAGCAGCTTGTCGTAGCGTCCGGCCCGGCCCAGGCCGGCGGCCACCACGCGATAGTCTTGCCCGGCGATCACCACACGGTCGCCCGGGACGGCCCCCGTCTCAGGCGGCAGGTAGAGGGCATGGGTCACCTCGGCCTGGAGCCGCCCGCCGTCATATTGCGTGCGGCTGCGCAGGGGCTGCAGCCGGCCGTGGGTCTCTTCCAGGAGCACCCAGTCCTCGACCCAGCCGCCGCGCTCATCGGCCACGGGCTGGGAGCGCTCGAGGCGCAGGGGCGTGTCGAGCCGTGCGGCAATCATGGCCGACGCCAGCCTTGCAGAAGCAGGTCCGCCGCCTGCGGCAGGCCGGCGGCCGAAGCGCTCCAGGTGACGGCGTAATCGCCCAGCCGGCTTTGCGTCGCGCTCGGCTCGGGCCCGCGGGCCAGCTGGTCGGCGGCAATCAGGAGCAGGGCCTGGTGCAGCGAGGCCGGCAGTGCCGGCGTCCCCTCCGCCTCCCAGCCCACGACATAGTCGAGCGAAAGTTCGGCACCGGCGGGAAACCCACCGGCCCGGCCCAGCCACCAGGGACCGGGCGCCAATGTGGCGGGGTCGACATTCTCGCCATTCAGATCGACGGCGGTGAGGTCGCTGAGCGGTCCTTCCGGTAGTTCGATACGTCGCCGGAAGTGCGGAACGTTCACCTCGCAGCTCACGCTGCGCCGGATCAGCGATGCGGTGCCGATCCGCGCCGCGGCCAGGGCTTCGGCAGCCGCCAGCGCGCTGCCAAGGCGCGGATGGTCGGGGGCGACGCCCGCAAAGGCGGCAAGCGCCGCCGGCGCAAGCAGCGTCATGGATTTTCTCCGAGATCAGGAAGCAGAGCAGAAGGTTGCGGTGGTGCGGCCGGGCAATCCGCCGCACCACCGCCAGGAAGTCCGAACCTCAGCGCAGATGCGCCGGCAGGGCCTCGGCCAGGACCAGGGCGGCCCCGGTGGCATATTCGTAGTCGATGCGGCCGGTCAGGGTGTACTCGACCACCCGCTTGCGTGGCTGCCACTGGCCGTCGACCGTGAGTTGGCGTTGCACCCCGAAGAAGAGGTTGCCGCTCGGGCTGAGCAGCAGCTTGTCGCCGCTGTCCCCGCTGAGATGCGGCTCGGGCACCACGGGAATGCCGAAGTAGCGCAGGGCCGGGAAACCGCCCAACAGGACCTGATCGCCCAGCCCGGTCTGGCGGCCCGCCGTCTCCTCGGCATAGCGCTCGGCAAAGGCCACCGGCACGAAGAAGACCTGGTCGGTGCGGCCCTTGAAGCGCTGCGGCATCTGGCGCAGGGCAAGGCCCAGCACCTCCCGGGCCGTGGTGCTCTCGTCCAGTCCCAGTCCCTCGTCGGACAGGTCGAGATCGTTCACGTCGCTGTCGGCGGCCGCCAGGGCGAGCCAGCCGTCGTTGATGGCGAGGAAGTCGTCCTCGGTCTCACTCTCGTCGCCGTTCCAGGCCAGGTCGTCCAGGTCGTTCCCAAAGGCCGTGGCCAGCAGGCGCGCGATGGCCGCTTCCGCATCGCGCTTTTCCACATTGTCCTCCAGGAAGGTGAGCGTGATGTCCTCCGCCCAGACCACCTCCACCGTGGAGAGCGTGCGTCGGCGGGTGCCCAGGGCGTCGCTGGCCTGGGGCGCCTGGCCTTCCGAACCCTTGCGCAACCGCCTGCTCTGCACGGTGAGTTCGTCGGTGTGGCCTTCCGGGCTGCCCATGCGCCGCAGCTGCACCCGGGAGAGTGCCGGCTGCTGCGCCACCAGGAAGTCGAGAAAGCGATCCGCCGTCTCGGCCGAGAGCTTGCCGCCGCTGGTGAAGAGCGAGGAATCGATGGCCCGGGTGCCGGGATCGCCGACGCGCAGTTCGCGCAGACGTCGCCGCAGGTCGCCCACATCGTTGACGAAGGCGCCGCGGAAATCGGTTTCGCCGCCGCCCGCCGCCGGCAGGGTCGGCCCGGCCCGCTCCAGGCGCCGGCGCTCCTCGCTCTCGCCCAGGCGGGCCTCGGCATCGACCAGGCGCTTCTCGAGGTCCGCCACCCGCGCGGCCGTCGGCTCGCTGCCGGCCAGCAGTTCCTGCTGCAGGCTGCGGTGCAGGCCGTCCACCTCCTGGCGGACCACGGCGGTCAGCTCCTCGCCGAGCTGGGCAAAGTCGTCACTCATGGCTGCTGTTCCTCGCTGTCAGTGTTGAAAGTTCGAAAGGCCCTGCGCAGGGCCGCCTGGCCGCGCAGGACGCGAAAGCCGTGGCGCAGGGCGCGTGCCGCGTCGGCGCAGCTCGGCGCGTGGTTGGCCGCCAGCGCCGCCACCTCGCGCATCAGCGCCAGGGCTTCCGGATTGGAGGGGACGGGCACCAGACTCACCTCCAGCAATTCCACCTCGTCGAAGACAGGAATGCTGCGCCCGTCGGACAGCCGCTCCTCGTGGCGCTTGCGCGGCAGGAAACCGATGGAGACTGCGTTGAGAAACCCGGCCCGCACCAGGCGCAGCGCCTGCTCCGCCCGAGGGTTAGCCGCCGCGGGCGCGAACTCCACCGTCACGTCGAAGGCCGTCGGCCCCTTGCTGTGATCGACGACCCGCCCGATCACCGCCTGCGGATCCGGCGGCACGCCGGCGCGGGCATAGCCGTCGTGCCCCCAGAGGAAGACGGGATTGCGCTCGAAGGCCTCGGTGCGGATGCCCTCGGGCCGGATGCGGCTGCCGTGGCGGTCGAGGGCCGGGGTGGCGGCGCGGAAATGCGCCACACGCCCCTCCTCCGCGGCACGCAAAAGCGCGCCGCCGCGAGTCAGGCGGTGCATGGTGATGCTCCTGGATTGGATTGCAGAAGGGAAAGCCGCGGGCTGAGAGACCGGAAATAAAGGTCAAGCTATGCGGACGGTCGCCGGGCTGTCCGCTGTTGTTTCAACATCATCGCAGGCGCATCAGCGACAGCGTTCACACTTAACAGCGTTCACACTTAATTGTGATCCGCTCAGTGGAGCTTGGCTGGGTTGCTGTCGGTGCTGCTTTGTCGGGCGCGATCGATAATCTCCGTGAACTGGCGTGCCAGCAGACCCTCCAAGAGTGCTTCCATAGCTGAAACGTCGAGGTCGCCCTTGCGCGCCGCCTCGTCCGCTGCCTCCAGGGCGGCATAATAGGGGCGTTTGTCTCTTGCGATCAGTTCGGGAAGAGAGCTGTGCCCAGGCAGGCGCAGTTCCAGCTTCGCGCACAGCAAGAAGTAGCCGAGCGCCCGGGAGGTTCGCCCATTGCCATCAACAAAGGGATGGATCCAGTTGAGCCGCCACATGACGTAGGCGGCAAGATGAGCCGCGGGTCGGCTCCAGTTGTCGTTAACGTAGTCGCAAAGCTCTTCCACCAATTCAGGCACGAGATGCGCGGGAGGCGGTGTATGGCGGCTGCCGCCAATCTCTATGCCGCCAGGCCGATAAACCCCGGCGTAGGTGGTGAGCCCCTCTACAGCCAGCCTTTGAAGATCAAGGATCAGTGAAGGACGCAGGCGGCGGCGCTGCTCGGCGGAAAGCCACACCTCGATCAGTTCTTGCACACGGTCGAACTGGCGCAGCGCGTTTGTCGCCTCTGCGCGCGCCCTCTCCTCCTCATCCGCAATAAGTTGCGGATCGCGAGCGACGCTTTTTCGTTCGGACTCGTCCCCCAATGACGCGCCCCGCCAGACGTTCAGCCTTTCTTCTTGTCCAGCAGCTCCGCCTGCTCGTCAACCATGGATCGCGTCACTCGATCATTTTCTATTTTGCTGTTGCCATAGGCGAAGCTTCGCCGTTGCCGCTCCCAGTCGTGAGCGCTCATTTCGACTTTGCGTGCCCTTTCAAGCAGGGCTTCCAGCTCTTCGCTCATTACTTACCTCCAGGGAAGCCGCCGGCTGGCTGACATTGAGCCTACCATAACGACGAGTGGCAGTAACGAAAACCGTGTCTTGTTGCCGAGAGAGCCCGCCTGGACCTCTCACCCCTCCCCCACCTTGCGGCGCCAGCGGGCGCCGGGCGGTTGCAGGTAGAGCTCGCCGTCGGGCAGCGGGTCCTCGCCCAGCAGGTCGCGGTAGCGGTTCAAGGTAATGGCGCCGGCCTTCAGCATGGCCTCGGCCCGGCGCAGGGTGTAGCTGCGGTCTTCCTCCACCGGGTTCTCGTACTCGTACCAGAGGTTCGCCACCCCGGGCCCGAGCTGCGGCAGGAGGTGCAGGTTGACCGCCTCCTCAATCCGGCGCAGGCGCGGCAGGATGGCGTTGCGGCGGTAGGTGGCGTCCGCCGCCTCGGCATTGGCGCGGTTCACGTCGCTGGTCAGGCCCACCTTGCTGGCCGGCAGCTTGTAGACCGCGAAGATCTGGTCACGGCTGAGTTCCGCCAGTTCCAGGAAGGCCAGATCCTTCAGGTTGAAGCCCAGCTGCTGCACCTTGGCCGCGCGGCCCAGGACCGCCGGACCCCGGGCCGGATCGCGATAGCGCTCGAGCCAGCGTTCGCGCAGCACCTCAGCCTGCTCCGGCGTCAGTTCCTCCTCGCTGGTGATCACCAGTTCCGGCGTCGCCCGGTTCTTGAGCAGCGCCGCCCCATAGGCGCGGGCGTGCAGGTCCATGTCGTGGCTCAGCGCGAAGGCCTCCACCGGCGAGGCGCCGCGCAGCGGCTCCAGCGGGTGGGGATAGCGCAGGAAGACCACCTCCTCGGCGGGCAGAACCTGCGGGCTGCGACCCGGCACCTGCACCTGCCAGCCGCGAAGCTGCCGCCCGGCCTCGTCCAGCAGCGGCGCTTCCACCCAGTGGGGATGCAGCAGTTCAAGTCCCTCCAGCCAGCCGTCGCGGCGCAGCAGGTGCCAATAGGCCTCGCCGGTCAGTTCCAGGTGCAGCTGGCTCAGCTCAACCAGGTCGGGCCAGGACTGCAGGCCGTTGGGCCGGCGCAACAGGCCGGGAATGCGCTCGGGCGGCAGGCGGCGCCAGCCGGCCTTGGCCGCTCCATCACGCTGCCAGAGCTCCCAGGGCGCGGCCCGCACATCTTGGGCCAGCGTGCTGGCCGCGGCATAGTCCCAGCCGGCGTAACGCTCCAGCGCCTGGCGCTTGTTGCGCACCGGCCGCGTATCGGGCGCCGGCCCCTCCAGCCGCCAGGTAAAGCCGCTCCCCGGCCGCGGCAGGGGCAGCGGCGCACGCAAAAGTCCGCGCAGGCGTTGCAGCATCGTCAAGTTCCTTCCTTCACGCAAAGACCTGCGGGGCGCGGCCTCCCTCAACCAGGCCGGCGAAGGCCCGGGAGAGGGCATCGATCTGGTCGTCGTGCGCGCCGTTGGGAAAGAGCGCGACCTCCTCCAGGAAGGCCTCGTTCCAGACGCCGCGCAGCAGGCGGATGTTGCCGGCTTCGGCCTGGGCCGCCACCGGTGCGGCGCGCGTAGTCTTGTCGCCGCTTTCCGCCGTGGCACTGACGGCAAAGCCCGCAAGCTGGCGCAGCAAATAGTCCGCCTGCACCTTGCCGGCCTGACCGGGGTCGCGCGGCAGGGAGATGGCGGTCGCAGCACCATCCTGCTGCGCGCAAGTGCGGATCGCCCGCTCCACCTCCAGGCCGGAGCCGCGCAGCCGCACCACATCGGCGATGTAGAAGATACCCTCGGGCGAGCGGGCGAGCTTCAGCCCGACAGTCCAGTCCGGGTCGCTGCCGGCGCGCGCCCGGCTCGCTGCCAGGTCCCAGCCGCGCAGGCAGCGGCAGCCGGCCGGCAGCGCCTCCACCACCTCGAACCAGTGGCGCCGGAACAGGCCGCCGTCGCGCGGTGCCGGGCGCTGCTGCAACTGGCCGGCGGCCGCGTAGCTGCCCAGTGCGGATTCCAGCGCCGTCACCGCAGGCGCCGGAAAGCGTTCGGGCCAGAGCAGTTCGCCGGGCTTGCGCCGCCGGTCCGCCGGGCCCAGGCGCGTCACACAGCGCCGCTCCGGCTCATGGCGCATGGGCAGCATGAGATGCTCATAGCCCAGGTCCTTCGAGAGGATCAGCCCCGAGACGTCGCGCTCATGCACCCGCTGCATCACCACCACGATGGCCGACTCCCTGTCGTTGAGCCGGGTCGGCACGGTCTCGGAAAACCAGCGCAGCGTCGCCTCGCGCACCGCGGCCGATTCCGCCTGCTGCACGTTGTGCGGATCGTCGATCACGAAGCGGTCTCCGCGCTCGCCCGTGCCCAGGCCACCCACCGAGGTGGCCAGGCGGAAGCCGGTGCGATCGTTCTCGAACTTGCCCTTGGCGTTCTGGTCGCCCACCAGGCGCACGCTCTTGCCCCAGTGGCCGCGGTACCAGTCGGAAGCAACCAGCCGGCGGCACTTCATGTTGTCGCGCAGCGAGAGTCGCTCCGCATAGGAGGCAGCGATGGTGCGCAACTCCGGCCGCCCGGCCGGTCCCCACTCCCAGGCCGGCCAGAGCACGGCGACCGTCAGGCTCTTCATGGTCCCCGGCGGCACGTTGATCAGCAGGCGGGTGATCTCGCCGCGGGTCACCGCCTCCAAGTGTCCGCAGAGCACCTCCAGGTGCCAGCCCGGCACGAAGCGCCGCCCCGGCTCCAGCAGCGGCCAGGCATGCCCGATGAAACCGAGCAGGCTTTCCTCGCAGTCCAGCCGCTCCAAGGCGCGCAGGCCCCGCTTCGGGTCGGCCAGCGCCCGGTTCAGGGCCTGGGGCAAAGGCAAGGGCATCGCGGGGTTCCGGGTCAATCCTCATGCCGCGCCAGGCGCTGTTCGAGCAGTCCGCGCAGCAGCGAACGCTCCTCTTCGCTCAGGTCCTCGCGGGCAAAGAGGCGGTCGGGATCGGCCTCCTCGTCCTCCTCTTCAGCCGCCGGCGACGCCTCACCACCGCCACCCAGGCGGGCCAGCAGCCACTTGCGGGCATCGACGCGCAGCTTCGCCCGGGCCAGCAGGTCCTTCTCGGCCAGCGGCTTGCCCTCGGCGTCCTCGCTGCCGCCGCCGGCATCGACGATTTCCAGAATCTCCTCGGCCCAGTGCTCCGCCTGCAGGCGCCGCGCCTGCTCGTAGCGGCGGCGAAAGCCGGCATCCGCCGCCAGGGCCTTCAGCACCGCGGCCTTGGGCGGCAGGTGCGGATCGTGGCAGATGCGCGTCAGGGTCTCGCCTTCCGCCACCCGCTCGCAGATCTCGCGACGCAGCGCCGCATTGAGCCCGCGCGGCCGCCCTGTGATCTGCCGTCCTGTCGTCTGCTGCCCTGCCATACCCTCCGCCGCAAAGCAAAACCCGCCGCGGCACTGCCGGGCGGGTTTCGGTTACACCTTTTGAGGATGTGAGAACATAAACAGAACATGCCCCGCCTGTCAAGGGGTGGTAGCGGGCTCGTTACGAAGAGGCGATGCGGTCCAGGTAGGTGCAGGCTGCGGTAGCGAAGACCGGCAGGGACTTGTAGCGCGCGAGTTCCGGCGGCGCGCTGCGCAGAACGCCGGCGAGGTTGGCTGCGGCCTCCGGCAGGGCCTGCAGGCTGGACAGCGGGTGCTGGTAGGTGCGGATGCCGAAGACCACGGCACCGCTCTCCGGCAGCCGCAGCAGGGTCTGGCGTTCGCAGCGCAGGAAGACCTTCTCACCCACCGTCTCCGGCGTGATTGCGAGGTCCTCGGATTCCTTGCCGTGGCCCACCGGCTGGAAGAGCGCCGGGTCCTCGGTCAGGCTCCAGTTCACCCGCCAGACCGGCTTTTCCGGCTTGAGGATCGAGAGGAAGCGGTCGACCGGCCGCCCCAGCTTCTCGGCATAGCCCGGCACCGGCTCATGGATCGCCAGCATTGGGCGGCCGATCTTGTCCGCCAGGCGCCAGCGTCCGGGAAAGCAGAGCACCGCGGCAGTCAGGCGGTAGGCGCCGGCATCACGCCCGGACTCACGCTGCGGGTCGCTCTGCATCAGGCAGAAATCCTCCTGAACCAGCGAGCCGGCCAGAGCCAGCGGATGGTCTTCGGGCGGTTCGAGGCGGAAGACGCTACCGTCGTCGCGGCATCGAATCTCCGCGCCCTGCCGTTCATAGAAGTCGGGGAAGCGTCCGGGCAGGAAGTCCGCCAGGCGGGCCAGCAGTTCGCTGCAGGCCGTCTCGGCCTCGGGCAGAACCGCGAAGACATCCTCGCGCCGCTCGCGCAACAGGCGCCGGCGTTCGGCCAGTTGCACCGGGCGGTCCGCGCCGGTCTCGATCCAGTCCTCCGGCTTGAGCGCCTGCAGGCCCATGGCCATGCGATAGCGCCCGCCTTCGAAGGGGGTGTAGGGCGGCAGGTCCGCCGCCGTTTGCGTCAGGCATTCCGTCGTCATGGCGGCGATCATGCCCAGGCGCAGCGCTCCTGCCAAGGCCGGGAAGACACCGGCTCAGCGGCCGCCTGGATTGTCCTCCAGGATCAGGTCCGCGGCCTTCTCCGCCACCATGAAGACCGCCGCCTGGGTGTTGCCGGAGACCATGGCCGGTATGACCGAGGCATCGGCCACGCGCAGCCCCTCCAGCCCGCGCAGCCGCAGGCGCGGGTCGACCACCGCCGACTCGTCGCTGCCCATGCGGCAGGTCCCGATGGCGTGGTAGATGGTCTGGCCGTTCTCCCGCGCGAAGGCGAGCCAGTCGGCGTCCTCCTGGCAGGCGGGACCCGGGCTCATCTCCTCGGCGCGGTAGCGGTCCAGCGGCGCCTGATCGACGATGTGCCGAGCCAGCTTCATGGCTTCGACCATGCAGCGCCGGTCCTCGGCCGCGTCCAGGAAGTTGGGCCGGATCACCGGCGGCGCGTCGGGGTCGGGGCTGCGCAGATGGATGCTGCCGCGGCTTTCCGGGCGCAACTGGGTCACCCCGATGGTCATGCCCGGCAGGCGGTCCAACTTGCGCTCGGCGGCGTTGGCGTAGCTGGCGTGCATGAAGAAGTACTGGGCATCGGGCCCCTCCAGCCCCGGGCGGGTGCGCACGAAGCCATGCGCCAGCCCGGTGCCCAGGGTGAGGATGCCGCGGCGGGTCAGGAAGTACTGCGCCACCGAGCGGGCCAGGCGCCAGCCGCGGGACTGCTCGTTCAGGGTGATCGGCAGCTTCACCCGCCAGTTCATGCGGGTGCAGAAGTGATCGATGTAATTGGCGCCCACACCTGGGACGGCGTGACGCACTGGGACGCCGGCAGCCTCCAGCACGGTCGGATCGCCTATGCCCGAAAGCTCGAGAAGCTGCGGGCTCTGCACCGCGCCGGCGGTGAGGATCACTTCGCCCTCGGCGCGGAGAACCTCCTCCTGTCCGTTGCGGCGCGCCCGCACGCCCACCACGCGCCGGCCTTCCAATTCCAGGCCCAGCACCTGGGTGTCGGTGTGCACCTCGAGGTTCGGGCGATTGCGTGCCGGCTTCAGGTAGGCTTCCGCGGCACTGACCCGTCGTCCGGCGCGCTGGTTGACCTGGTAGTAGCCAAAGCCGTCCTGGCTTTCGGCGTTGTAGTCGGGATTGCGCACATGCCCGGCCGCTTCCGCCGCCGCAATGAAGGCCTCGGCCACCTCCGGGCGCTCCTTCACCTCGGTCAGCGACAGGGGGCCGCCGCGCGCGCGCAAGGGGTGCGCCGGGCCGTCGAAATCCTCCAGCTTGCGGAAATAGGGCAGAACCTGCTCGAAGCTCCAGCCCGGGCAGCCGCGCTGGGCCCAGCCGTCATAGTCCTGCGGCTGGCCGCGCACATAGATCATGCCGTTGATGAGCGTGGAGCCGCCCAGGCCGCGGCCGCGCGGAATGGCGATGGTGCGGTTGTTGGTGGCCGCCTCCGGCTCGCTCCAGAAGCGCCAATTCCAGCGATCGTTGACCAGCAGCTTGCTGAAACCGGCGGGAATCGGGATCCAGAAGCCGCTCGGTTCGCCGCCGGCCTCCAGCAAGAGCACCCGATGCCTGCCGGACGCGGTGAGGCGGTTGGCGAGCACGCAGCCCGCCGTTCCGCCGCCGACGATGATGTAGTCGAAAGCCGCCGTCACTCTAACCTACCCCCGGTATCCTGAAGTTCTACTCTGCCGCGTTGTCTTGCCGCTCTGGCCTGCCGCTTCGGGCCGCGATCCTGTCAGATCGCGCCCATGTGCCGGGCCATCAGCTCGATCTGACAGGCGAGCATGGGGGCCCCGGGCTGAATGCGACAGCCGGCGGCTTCGGCGGCGAGCAGCAGCGGTGTCTTCGCCGGCTCCATGATGACCTCCGCCACCACCTGGCCGGCGTGCAGGCGGGCAAAGTCCACCGGCGCGGGATCCTCGGCACGCATGCCCAGCGAGGTGCCGTTCACCACCAGGTCGTGGCCCTCGAAGTCCGCCGTGTCGGCGCTGGCGGTCACCTTCAGATAGGCGTCGCGCACCCGCCGGGCCAGATCCTCGGCCTTGTCGCGGCTGCGGTTGGCGATGGTGATCTGCGCCACCTCGGCCTTGGCCAGGGCGAAGGCAATCGCCGAGGCCGCGCCGCCGGCGCCGCAGAGCCACACCCGCATCCCGGCCGGCTCCACCCCGGCCTGGCGCAGGCCAGTGACGAACCCGATACCATCGAGCATGGCGCCGACCATGCGGCCGTCCGGCTCGCGCCGCACGATGTTGGCCGCGCCGATCAGCCGCGCCTGTTCGTCCACTTCGTCGCAGAGTTCGACCATCGCCGGCTTGTGCGGCACCGTCGCGACGAAGCCGCCGAAGTTCTGCATCCGGCGCAGTCCCTGCATCAGCTCGGGCAGTCCCTCGGGGGAGACATGGATCGGCACCAGCACGCCGTCGACGCCGTGGCGCTCGAAGACGGGGTGCATGACCTCGGGGGCCTTCACGTGATGGATCGGGTCGGCGATGATGCCGTAGACCCGTGTGCGGCCAGTGATGTTCATGGTTCTCCTAAAGTCCCTCAGGTCATGTAGAGGCCACCGGCGACGTCGATCGTCTGGCCGGTGACGAAGCTCGATTCCGCGTCGGTCAGCCAGAGCGCGGCGTCGGCCACCTCCAGCGGCTCGCCCAGGCGACCCAGCGGCGTCATGCGCACCTGCTCGGCATTCACCTCCTCGGCGACGCCGCGCACCATGGGCGTGGCGATGCGACCCGGCGCCAGGGCATTGACCCGGATGTTATAGGGGCCGAGCTCGGCGGCAAGGTGCTTGGTAAAGCCGATCAGTGCCGACTTGCTCGCTGCATAGTGGCAGGCCACGATCGGCGAGTGGGTCTTGCCCGCCACCGAGGACATGTTGACGATCCAGCCGCGCCCGGCCGCGCGCATGGAGGGCGAAAGTGCACGAATGGTGTTGAAGGCCCCGGTCAGGTTCACGCCCACCACCCGGTTCCATTCCTCGGGGTCCATTTCCCAGACCTTGTGGGCAACACCCGCGTGCTTGGGGGAGATGCCGGCGTTGTTGATCACCGTATCGAAGGGCCCGCCCATCTCACCGGCCGCGCGCTCCAGGCTGGCCGAGACCGCGGCCCAGTCGGCTACGTCCAGCACCAGGGCAATGGCCGAACCACCTGCCTCGCGGATCGCAGCCGCCGTCGCTTCGGCCGCCGCACTGTCCATATCCGCCACCCCCACGCTTGCCCCGCGTGCCCCGAAACCCCGGGCAATGGCCTCGCCGATGCCCTTGCCGCCACCGGTCACAAGGACCCGTCGGCCGGCGTGGCTCGGCCGTGTGGCCTGTTGCAGGCGCTGTTCCAGTTCGGAGGTCATGGCTCAAATCCCCAGATAGGCTTGGCGAACATGGTCATTGGTCAGAAGGGCCTGCGCCGCATCCTCCAGCACGACCTCCCCGTTTTCCAGCACATAGCCACGATCGGCGGCATTCAAGGTGTGATGCACGTTCTGCTCGACGATCAGGACGGTGACGCCGGTCTTCACGATGCTGTCGATCACCGAGAAGACCTGCTCGACGATGATCGGCGCCAGGCCCAGCGAGGGCTCGTCGAACATCAAGAGCCGCGGCCGCGCCATCAGACCGCGGGCGATAGCAACCATCTGCTGCTCGCCGCCGGACAGCGACTCCGCCTGCTGGCCCAGCCGTTCCGCAACCCGGGGGAAGAGCTCCAGCACCTCCTTCAGGGTCTTTTCCGCCTGCGCACGTGCGTCGCGCCGGAAGGCGCCCATGTAGAGGTTCTCGCGCACCGTCATGTC
Organism: Aquibaculum sediminis; assembly: GCF_040712085.1. Classification (NCBI taxonomy): domain Bacteria; kingdom Pseudomonadati; phylum Pseudomonadota; class Alphaproteobacteria; order Rhodospirillales; family Rhodovibrionaceae; genus Aquibaculum; species Aquibaculum sediminis. Next base: position 100,618 of record NZ_JBFCVK010000010.1, on the reverse strand, counting down.
GGGGAAGAGCTGGCGACCCTCCGGCACCAGGGTGATCCCCAGTTCCACCACCTCATGCGCCGGCAGGCGGGAGATGTCCTGCCCTTCGAAGTGGATCGTGCCGGCGGTGGGGCGGAGCAGACCGATGATCGTGCGCAGGGTGGTGGTCTTGCCCGCGCCGTTGCCGCCGATGATGGTCACCGACTCGCCAGCCTGCACGTTCAGGCTCACGCCATGCAGAATGGTCGTCGCGCCGTATCCGGCATCCACCGCCTTCAGTTCAAGCATTGGCGAACTCCTTGCCCAGATAGGCCTCGATCACGGTTGCGTCGCGCACCACCTCCTGCGGCGTGCCTTCGGCGATGATCTCCCCGGAGTTCAGCACGATCACGCGGTCGGAGAGCGACATCACCGCCTGCATGACATGCTCGATGGCGATGATGCTGACACCGCTGTCGCGGATCGACAGCATGAGATCCACCGCCCGGCGCACATCGGTCTGGTTGATGCCGGCCATCACCTCGTCGAGCAGCAGGATGCGCGGCTCCATGGCCATGACCCGGGCGACCTCGAGACGCTTCAGCCCGCCGATGGTCAGGCCGCGGGCCTCGGCGTGGAGCCAGCGTCCCAGTCCCAGGCGATGCGCCGTCTCGCGCGCGGCTTCGCGGGCATCGACGACATTGTGGTGCCGGTGGAAGGCGCCGACCATGATGTTTTCCTCCACCGTCATGGAGGCGAAGGGCTGCACGATCTGGAAGGTGCGGCCCACACCGATCGCCGCATAGTCGCCCGGCGTCGTTGGGCTGTGAAACTGCCCGTCGGCGCCGCGCACGACGACGCTGCCGGCATCGGCCTTCAGGAAGCCGGAAATCATGTTGAAGACCGTGGTCTTCCCGGCCCCGTTCGGCCCGATCAACGCCAGGACCTCGCCTTCCTTGAGGCTGAAGCTGACATTGTTGGTGACGTGCAGGCCGCCGAAATGCTTGTCCAGGCCCTCCACCTGCAGAACGTCCTCGCCGAAGCTACGGGCCTCGCTCGCGCGCGGTTCGGGAGCGACGCTGGCCGGTTCGGCCTCGGGAGGGGTGCGGTCAGGCTCGAAGAAGCGCTGCACCAGTCCCATGATGCCGTTGGGCATGAAGAGCACCACCAGGACCAGCACCACGCCATAGACGAAGCCGTGCAGCCCCAGAGCGCCGGAACCCAGCCAGCCGCGGGCGAACTCGGTGATCGGCACCAGCATCACCGCGCCCAGCAGGGGACCGAAGATCGTGCCAATGCCGCCGATGAGCGCGAAGAGCGCGATCTGGATCGAGAAGGTCAGGGAGAAGACCGCTTCCGGCTCGATGAAGGTGAGGTACATGGCATGGAATGACCCCACCATGGCGCAGAGCGCCGCGGAGATCGACACGCCGACCAGCCGCACCCGCACGGTCCCGACACCGGCCGCCCGGGCAGCGGATTCCCGCTCGCGCGTGGCAATCAACTGGAAGCCAAGCCGCCGGTTGCGGATCCACCAGGCCACCGCCAGAGCCAGGAGCAGAAGGCCGAAGGCGATGATCAGCGCCGGCAGGCGGTCGCGAAAGACCATCCACTCCCAGCCGACGTTGAGCGGGATCATCATGCCCGTTGCCCCGCCGGTGAAGCTGCGGAAGTGCAGTGCCAGCACCCGGAAGACCTCCAGGAAAGCGATGGTCGCCAGCGCGAAGAAGGGCCCGTGCAGCCGGAAGCAGGGATAGCTGACCACGATGGCGGCAATCACGGCGAAGAAGGCGCCCACGAACATGCCGATCCAGGGCGTGATACCGAGGTTGGTCAGCATCACCGCCGCATAGGCGCCGATGCCGTAGAAGATCGCGTGACCCAGCGAAAGCTGCCCTGCATAGCCGCCCACGATGTTCCAGGCCGTGGAAAGCGCGGCGAAAATGCAGATCGTCACGAAGATGTGGTAGATGAACTGGTCGTCCATGGCGATGGGGATCACCAGGATGCCCAGGAGAACCAGGGCCAGGGCGATCGCACCGCGGCGCTGGGCGGAGGCTGTCTTGTCTTGCGTCATGACCGTCTCCGTCAAGGCGACACGTGGGCGAGGCTGCGCCGGCCGAAGAGCCCCGAAGGCTTCAAGATCAGGATCAGCAGGAAGACCCCGAAGACCGCGACCTCACGCAGGTCGGAGCCGATGTAGAAGCCGGAGAGGCTGTCGATCAGGCCGATGACCATGGCGCCGACGAAGGCGCCGCCGATGGAGCCCAGCCCGCCGAGCACCACCACCACGAAGGCGATCAGCACGAAGTAGGTGCCGCTGGTCGGCTGCGTCGGATAGAGCGGCGCCACCAGGGAGGCGGCCAGACCGACGCAGGCGGCGCCGATGCCAAACGTGAGGACATAAATCCAGTTCACGTTGATGCCCATGAGCTGGGCTGCATCGCGATTCTGGGCCACGGCACGGATCGCGCGCCCTGTCTGAGTGCGTTGCAGGTAATAGTGCAGCCCGACGACCAGGGCGATCGACACGCAGAAGATCACCGCCTGCCCCGCCAGGATGCGCACCGGCCCGATGTGCAGGCTCGTCCGCAGGCCGCTGGCGGGCGTGGAGGCGATGTCCGCACCGAAGACCAGCAGCGCCAGGTTCATCAGCGCGGTCGAGAGTCCGACGGTCGCGAAGATCTGCACATGCTCGTCTCGGGCGTGCATCAAGGGCTGGATCAGGAAGCGCTGAGTCAGCGCACCCAGCACGAAGAGCAGCGGGGCCACGGCGGCAACGGTCAGATAGGGGTGCACGTCGAGTCCGGTGGCCAACAGGAAGGTCAGGTACATGCCGATCATCAGATACTCGCCATGGGCGAAGTTGATCACCTTGACGATCCCGAAGATCAGGGTCAGCCCGACGCTGACGATGGCGAAGAGACCGCCAAGCATCAGACCGTTGGTCACCACCTGCAGAAAGGTTTCCATCACGCCTCGCGCTCAGCCGGTGCAGTGGGGAGATAGAAGAAGGCCGGGACGATGAAGCGCCCCGGCCCAAAGCCTCACTCGCCGAGGCGCATCGGCGCGTAGGCCGCTTCCTCGGGATAGACGGTCACGAGCTTCCCGTCCTGCCACTGTAGGCCCATCATGGAGGCCCGCTCGTTCTGGTTGTTTTCACCGAACTTCACGCCATAGCCGGCCGCGGTCTCGCCGAAAGGAGTGTCGATGGCCGCCAGGGCCTCCTTGATGGTCTCCGGCTCGAAGCCGTCGGCCTCGTCCAGCGCCTGCAGGATGGCCTTGGCGCCGACGTAGTTGTTCAGGGAATGGCCTGAGCGCGGGAACTCGCCATAGGCTTCCTCATAGGCGTCCACGAAGGCCTCGAGACCCGGGGTCGACTCGGTGTTGACCAGATACTGGGTAAAGTCGGCGTTGAGCACGCCCTCGATCAGGTCGTGACCCACCGCATCGGCGGTCGGCTGCAGCGAGTAACCCCCGCCGCCGCCGACGATGGCAGCCGGACGGAAGTCGGCCTCGTTGGCCTGCTGCAGGAAGAGCACCGAATCGTTCTGGTAGGAGGTCTGGAAGACCACGTCGACCTCGCGGTCCCGGAGATCGAGCACCAGCGAGGACATGTCGACCGTGTTGGCCGGATAGGCCTGCACCGTCACGATGTTGAGGCCGGCCTCTTCGCCATAGCGCTCCTGATGGCCGGCGACCGAGGTGCCGTAGCTGCTGTCTTCGTGGATGATGCCGATGCGCAGGTCGCCGGGATCCCGTTCGATGCCCGGGGCGACGGCCTCGACCACCATCTCGACGATCAGCTTGCCCATGTCCTCGGCGGTCGGGTTGGTGCGCCAGAGCCACTCCAGGCCGCGCCCGGTGATCTCGTCGGCCACTCCGCCCAGTTCGAAGTAGGGAATGCCGGAGAGCTCCGCCACCTGGCTGGCAGCGATCGAGCGCGAGGAGGCGTAGGTGCCGAAGATGCCTGCCACGCTCTCGCGCGAGATCAGGCGCCGGGCCTCGCCGATGGCCTGGTTGTTGTCGACGGCATCGCCGCGTTCCAGCACCACCTCTTCGCCCTGCACGCCGCCGTCGGCATTGATCTCCTGCACCGCGATCTCGAGTCCGCGGTAGCTTTCCTCGCCCAGCAGCGCGAGATCGCCACTGAAGGGATAGAGCGCGCCGAACTTCACTTCGGCCGCGGCGTTGCCGGCCGCGAGCAGCGCGGTGGCCGCTGCGGTCGCCGTCAAAAGCTTCTTAAAGGACATGTCTTCCTCCGCTGTGGGTTTGTTGCTTGTTGATCTTGTGTTGGTCTCAGGCCTCCAACGCGTCCTTGCCCATGAAGCTGGTGATGGGCGGATAGGCGCGCGGATCGGTGATCGCGTCGATGACGGTCACGCCGTCGTGCTTCAGCGCGGCGGCGAGCGCGGGGGCGAAATCGTCCGGGGCGTCGACGCGCACCCCTTCGCACCCACAAGCCCGGGCGATGGCCGCATGGTCCACCGCCTCGAAGTGGCACACATCGGTGTGGGCGCCGAACAGGCTGAGTTCGGCGTGCTTCTGGTAGCCCAGGACCTGGTTGTTGAGCACCACGACCACGATGGGCGTCTTCATGCGCCGCGCGGTCTCGAGCTCGGCCCAGACGTGGCCGAAGCCGCCGTCGCCGGTGACACAGATCACCGGCGCCTCGGGCCGGGCGGTCTTGGCACCGATGGCAAAGGGCAGGCCCCAGCCGAGCCCGGCCAGGCCGCGTGGCGTCAGGAAGCGCTGCCCGGCCCGGCGCGCGGTCAGGAAGTTGGCGATCCAGATCGAGGCATAGCTGGCATCGGCCATCGCCAGCATCTCCGGCGTCAGCACGGCGTCGATGTCGGCCATGAGGCGCTCCGGGCGCAGCGGCGCGGCCTGCATGTCCACCAGCTCCGCCAGCTCTTGGCTGTGCGCCTCCTTGCCGGCGGCGATGCGCGCCTCCAGCGCCCCGCGGCGCGCGTCCAAGCCGGCCGGCTGCTGTGCCTTCAGGGCCTCGACCAGCGCCGCCAAGGTCAGCTTGGCATCGCCGGCTAGGCGCAGGGCCTCGTAGTTGCGCCCGATCTCCGCGCCGTCGATGTCGATCTGGATATAGCGCGCGTCCTCGGGGTAGAGACTCCAGCTGTCGGTGCCGTTCTGGTTGGTGCGGTTGCCCACCAGCAGCACCACGTCGGCCTCGGTGACCAGTTCGCGCAGATGCGAGCTTCGGCTGCGCGGCGCCATGAAGTAGCCGACCACCCCCACCGAGAGCGGGTGGGTCTCGTCGACGCCGCCCTTGCCCATGACGGTGGTGGCCACCGGCAGGCCCAGGGCCTGCAGCGCCTCCAGCTCGGCCCAGGCCTGGGAGGAATGGATGCCGCCGCCGGCGATCACGATGGGCGCCTTGGCCTCGGCCAGCAATGCGGCCGCCTCCTGCACCCGGGCCGGGTCGGCAACGCTGCGGTCCAAGGGGTAGTGCCCCAGCGCGGCCTGGCGCCGCGGCGCGTCGGGATCGAACTGCGGGTGCTCGTCCAGCACGTCCACCGGCACCAGCAGCACCGCTGGCCCGCAGCGTCCCGAGGCAGCCGCCGCAAAGGCCATGTCCACATAGTCGTCCAGGCGGCCGGGGTCGGAGACCCGGCGCACCCACTTGGACACACCGCCGAACAGCGCGAAGTGATCCAGCTCCTGGAAGGCGTTCTTGTCGGTGAACTTGCGGTGCACGTCCTGCACGATCGCCACCACCGGGATCGAGGCCTTCAAGGCCTCGCCCAGTCCGGGGACCAGCAGGGTTGCCGCCGGGCCGTTCTGGGCCGCCACCACGGCCACCTTGCCGGACACGCGCGCATAGGCATCCGCCATGGCGGCCCCGGCGTTCTCCGTGCGGTAGCCGATCTGGCGGATGCCGTAGTCCGGTCCCGCCAGGAAGAGCGCCGAGGGAATGCTCTGCCCGAATACCTCGCGCACGCCGTGGCGCTGCAGGGCAGCGGCCAGCAGGTGAGCGCCGGTGATGTTGGTGCGGGGAGCTGCGGCGGTCATGGAGCCAGTCCTTCCTGTGGTGTGGCCTGCCAGGGTCCGGCTGCGGAACCGACGTTGGCAAGTGTCGAGGGAGCGTGGAAGCCGCGGCGAAGTCTCATCAACCTGTTCAGCCCCTGGCCGGCCAACATGCGTCCTCCATCCTGCGTCCTCCAAGCTTCGCAACAGACTTACCCGGCGACATTTTCTTTGGTGAAACTGCCCTGTCCGTGTAATTTGTTATAACAAATAAACGAGCGCCGGCAGGGTTATGTCAAGTACGCTGAGTACCGCTGGTCAGCAGGAAAACGGCAGCGGCGATTGGCTGCAGCCGGTGGTGAAGGAAAGCCTGGGCGAGCAGGCCTACCAGGCCCTGCGCAGTGCGCTGATGCGCGGCCAGCTCCGCCCGGGCGCCAAGCTGCGCCTGCGCCCGCTCTCGCAGCGCTTCGGCATCAGCGCCACGCCGATGCGTGAAGCCCTGATGCGCCTTGTGGCGGAAAAGGCACTCACCCTCGACGGCCGCGGCACCGTGGTGGTGCCACGGCTCACCCTGGACCAGCTGCTGGAGATCCGGGCAATCCGGGTCGACCTGGAGGGCCGCGGCGCCGCCACGGCCGCACGGCTGGCCAGCGCGGCCGAAATCGCGGGCCTTGCTGCGATTCACGCCCAGATCTCCGCCTGTCACGAGCGCGCGGATTTCGCGACCGCGGTCGACCTCAACACCGGGTTCCACCTGGAACTCTGCCGGCTTGCCCGCCTGCCCATCGTCCATGAACTGGTCGAGGGCCTCTGGGTGCGCTGCGGGCCCATCCTCTCCCATCTCTACGACGCCGGCGTGCCGGACTGGGAGCCGCATCCGCACCTGCGGGTCATCCGTGCGCTCGAGGAGCGCGATCCCGAAGCGGCCCGCAAGGCCATCCGCGAGGACATCGAGCGTGGCGGACAGGGGCTGCTGGATCACGTAAGCCGTTCCAGCGACTGAGTCGCCGATTCGCGATTTGAGCATCGGCGCAAGTTCCCGTTCGAGCCGCACTGCAGTCTCTGGCTATGCTGCAGTCGTACTTCTCATCTTATGATTGCCGAAAACTCAACTATAGGAAACTCCTCTTCCGCAACGGCACAAGAACCGCGCGCAGTTGTTCGCCCTTCCATAATATCAGGCATCGACATTTCGATCGGTTCCGGCTTTCAATAGTCGAGACTCACGTGGCGTCGTTTCCTGGGGGGAGCGGCTTGGGAGGCCATCGGCCCCCAAAACGATCGACGGAACGACGGCCGGGGGTCAGCGGCAATGCCGGCAGGAAGATCGCGCAGAGCCGCGCACAGGGCAGCATCATAAACCGGGGGTCCGCACAGAGCGGGCCGTAACCCGACAACTGGCTGACAGTGGAGGTTTCCAAAAAATGATCAAATTAACCCGGCGTGGCACTCTCGCCTTGGCAAGCGCCATCGTGGCGGCGCCCCTTCTGCTTTCTGCAGGCAGCGGCGATGCCGCAGCCCAATCGGTGCTGCGGGTGATTCCGCATGCCGATCTCCAGAACATCGACCCGATCTGGACCACGGCCTACATCACCCGCAACCACGCCTACATGGTCTATGACACCCTCTTTGCCCTCGACGAAAACCTGGAGGTACAGCCCCAGATGGTCGAGAGCTGGGAGGTGAGCGACGACAATCTCACCTGGACCTTCACCCTGCGCGACGGCCTGCTGTGGCACGACGGCGAGCCGGTGACCGCCGAGGACTGCATCGCCTCGCTGGAGCGCTGGGGTGCGCGCGACGGCATGGGCCAGCAGCTCATGGGCGTGATCGACTCCTTCGAGGCGGTCGACGAGAAGACTTTCACGATGCAGCTTTCGGAGCCCTATGGCCTGGTGCTGGAGTCCATCGGCAAGATCAGCTCCAACGTCCCCTTCATGATGCCCAAGCGCCTGGCGGAGACCGATCCCTTCGAGCAGGTGCCCGAGGTCATCGGTTCCGGCCCCTTCAAGTTCAATCCGGACGAATGGGTGCCGGGCAGCAAGGTGGTCTACGAGAAGTTCGAGGACTACGTGCCCCGCGACGAACCGCCCAGCGGCGCCGCCGGCGGCAAGATCGCCAAGGTCGACCGCGTGGAATGGCTCTACATCCCCGACCCCTCGACGGCGATGAACGCGCTGATCAGCGGCGAGGTGGACTACTACGAGCAGCCGCCGGCCGACCTCGTGCCGGTGCTGGAGAGCTCGGAGGGCATGGTGGTCGAGGTGCTCGATCCCCTGGGCAACCAGGGCATGATGCGCATGAACCACCTGCACCCGCCCTTCGACAACCAGCAGGTTCGCCAGGCCGCGCTCAAGGCCATGGACCAGGAACGCTACATGCAGGCGGCCGTGGGCAATCCGGAGTTCTACCAGGTCTGCATGTCCTACTATGCCTGCGGCGCACCGCTGGAGACCGACGCCGGGGTCGAGGGCATGACCTACGATCCGGAGGCGGCCCGGGCGCTGCTGGAGGAGGCCGGCTATGACGGCACCCCGGTGGTGATCCTGCAGCCGGCGGACATCCCGGTGACCAATGCCGCCAGCCTGGTGACCGCCGAGTCCCTGCGCGACATCGGCATGAACGTGGAACTGGTGGCCATGGACTGGGCCTCCATCACCTCGCGGCGCGCGGTGAAGGATCCGCCTGAGGAAGGCGGCTGGAACATCTTCCACACCTGGTGGATCGGCGGCGACATCTCCAACCCCGTGGTCCACACCGGCATCGGCGCCGGCGGCGACGCGGCCTGGTTTGGCTGGCCTGAGGACGAGGAGATCGAGGATCTGCGCCGGTCCTTCGCCCGGGAGACCGACCCGGAGAAGCAGCGCGAGCTCGCCGACGCCGTTCAGGCCCGGGCCATCGAGTACGGCACGCACGGCAACTTCGGGACCTGGTTCAATCCCGTGGCCTATCGCGACTATGTGTCAGGCCTGATCGAATCGCCGGTCCAGTTCTTCTGGAACGTCTCGGTCGAGCGGTAACCTCGGGCAAGGCTCCCGGCGCCGGCAGCGGTCGGCACCGGGAGCCGCCTGCGGGTGATCGCCTGGGCGGTCGCCTGTTCAGCCCCGATTGAGAGCGTTTCCGAAAGGGACATATGTACGCTTTCCTCGTACAACGCATCCTGGCCGCAGTGCCCGTCGTGGGCATCGTCGCCCTTTTCGTCTTCCTCGTGCTGCACCTTTCTCCGGGCGATCCGGCCACGGTGATTGCCGGCGACTACGCCAGTCCGGCCGATGTTCAGCGCATCCGCGAGAAGCTCGGCCTCGATCAGCCCTTGCACATCCAGTTCTTCACCTGGCTCGGCTCGCTGCTGCGCGGCGATCTCGGCATCTCGATCTTCTCCAACCTGCCGGTCTCGCGCCTGATCGGGCAAAGGCTTGAGCCGACGCTGCTGCTGGCCTTGGTCAGCATCGTGCTCTCGGTCAGCCTCGCCGTGCCCATGGGCGTGCTGGCGGCCTGGAAGGCCGGGTCCTGGATCGACCGCCTGGTGATGATCTTCGCGGTCTTCGGCTTCTCGGTCCCGGTCTTCGTGGTCGGCTACATCCTGATCTACATCTTCGCGCTGCAACTGCAGTGGGCGCCGGTGCAGGGCTTTCGAAGTCCCACCGAGGATCCGGTGGGCTTCCTGCAACACATCATCCTGCCGGCGATCACGTTGAGCGCCATCTACATCGCGCTCATCGCCCGCATCACCCGAGCCAGCGTGCTCGAGGTGCTGGAGGAGGACTACATCCGCACCGCCCGGGCCAAGGGGCAGACGGAGCGCAAGGTGCTGTTCCGACACGCCCTGCGCAACGCGGCGGTGCCCATCGTCACCGTGATCGGCATCGGCGTGGCGCTGCTGATCGGCGGCGTGGTGATCACCGAGACGGTCTACAACATCCCCGGTCTCGGGCGCCTCGTGGTCGATGCCATCCTCAAGCGCGACTACCCGATCATTCAGGCGCTGATCCTGCTGTTCAGCTTGGTCTACATCCTGATCAACCTGCTGGTCGACATCATCTACACCCTGCTCGATCCGAGGATTCGCTATTGAGTGTTCTGTTCGATCGCGACGCGCCGGGCGGCAAGCTGACCTCCTGGGCCGGCGACTTCCGGCGGCGCATCTTCGCGCGCTACCCCACCATGGTGATCGGCGGCCTGCTGCTGGTCTTCATGGCGCTGGTGGCGATCCTTGCCCCCTACATCGCCACGGCGGACCCGATTCGCCTCAATCCGGTGGCGCGGCTGCGCCCGCCGGAGGCCGAGCACCTTTTCGGCACCGACATGTACGGCCGCGACATCTTCAGCCGCACGGTCTACGGCGCCCGGGTCTCGCTCATCGTCGGGCTCTCCGCCGCGGTGCTTTCCATCTGCTTCGGGCTGCTGATCGGCCTGATCAGCGGCTACATCCGCTGGCTCGACGCCATCATCATGCGGCTGATGGACGGGCTCATGGCCATTCCCGGCATCCTGCTCGCGATTGCCCTGGTCTCGCTCTCCGGCGCCAGCTTGGTGACCGTGATCGTGGCGATCACCGTGCCGGAGGTGCCGCGGGTGGTGCGCCTGGTGCGCTCCATCGTGCTCTCGGTGCGCGAGGAGCCCTATGTCGAGGCGGCGGTGGCCGCGGGCACGCGCCTGCCGCGCATCCTGATCCGCCATGTGCTGCCCAACACCATCCCGCCGCTGATCGTGCAGGCGACCTATGTCTGCGGCTCGGCCATGCTGACGGAGGCCATCCTCTCCTTCATCGGCGTCGGCACGCCGCCGGAGATCCCCTCGTGGGGCAACATCATGAGTGAGGGCCGCACCTACTTCCAGATCTCGCCCTGGATCATCTTCTTCCCCGGCCTGGCCCTGGCGCTCACGGTGCTGGCCGTCAACGTGCTGGGCGATGGCCTGCGCGACACCCTGGACCCCCGCATTGCGAGGAAGATGTGAGCATGAGCGACAGCAAGGACCGCAGCCGCCCGGTGCTCGAAGTGCGCGGCCTCACCGTGCGTCTGCCCGCCACCGGCGACCGCGTCAATGCGGTGGAGGACGTGACGCTCACCGTGGGCCGCAACGAGATCCTCTGCGTGGTGGGCGAGTCCGGCTCCGGCAAGTCGGTCACCGCCCACACCGTCATGGGCCTGCTGCCGCGCAAGCAGCTCACGCCCACCGCCGGCGAAATCCTGTTGCAGGGCGAGGACATCCTGCACAAGAGCCCGGCCGCGCTTCGCCGCCTGCGCGGGGCCAAGATGTCGATGATCTTCCAGGAGCCCATGACCGCGCTCAACCCGGTCATGCCCTGCGGCGAGCAGATCGAGGAGGTGTTGCAGATCCACACCGACATGGGCCCGCGCCAGCGCCTGGCCCGGGTGCTGGAGGTCATGGACGCGGTGCGCCTGCCGGAGCCGGAGCGCCTGCGCAAGTCCTACCCGCACCAGCTCTCCGGCGGCCAGCGCCAGCGCATCATGATCGCCGCCGCCCTGGCGCTGGAGCCGGCGCTGCTGATCGCCGACGAGCCCACCACGGCGCTCGACGTCACCACCCAGGCGCAGATCCTGCGGCTCATCAAGCAGATCCAGGCCGAGCATGACACCGGCGTGCTCTTCATCACCCACGATTTCGGCGTGGTGGCCGAGATCGCCGACCGGGTGATCGTCATGGAGAAGGGCAAGATCGTCGAGCAGGGGCCGACCCGCGAGCTGCTCAGTCGGCCGCAGCACGACTACACCCGCATGCTGATCTCCTCGGTCCCCTCCATACGCCCACCGGCGGGCAGGCCCTTATCGGAGCAGCCGGTGGTTCTCTCGACCCGCGGACTGGCCAAGATCTACGGCGGTGGCGGCATCCTGCAGAAGGCGCGCGAGGTGCGCGCGGCCCGGGACGTGGACATCGAGGTGCGCCGGGGCGAGACCCTGGGCATCGTCGGCGAGTCCGGTTCCGGCAAGTCCACGGTGGCGCGCTGCATCGTGCGCCTCATCGACCCCTCGGCCGGGGAGATCTTCATCGATCGGGACGAGATCGGCCAGCTTTCGGCCCGGCAGCTCCGCCCGCACCGCCGGCGCATCCAGATCGTCTTCCAGGACCCTTACCGCTCCCTCAACCCGCGCCGCACGGTGGGGCAGTCCATCGTCGAGGGGCCGATGAACTTCGGCCTGTCAAGCAAGGAGGCCTGGGCCCGGGCGCGCGAGCTCATGGGGCTGGTCGGCCTCGACCCGGCGGCGGTGGACCGCTTCCCGCACCAGTTCTCCGGCGGGCAGCGCCAGCGCGTGGCCATCGCCCGGGCGCTGGCCATGGAGCCGGAGGTGCTCATCGCCGACGAGGCGGTCTCCGCCCTGGACGTTTCGGTGCAGGCCCAGGTGCTCAAGCTGCTGGACGACGTGCGCAAGCGCTTCGATCTTGCCGTGCTCTTCATCACCCACGACCTGCGCGTGGCCGCCCAGATCTGCGACCGGGTGGCGGTGATGCACCGCGGCGAGGTGGTCGAGCACGGCCCCACCGCCGGCCTCTTCGCCAACCCCCAGCACCCCTACACCCAATCCCTCTTCGACGCCGCCCCCGGCAAACACTGGGACTTCGCCAACTTCCGCGCCGCGTGAGGGGGCTCTCCTGCGCAATTGCGGAGAGGGGCTCTCCTGCGCAATTGCGGAGAGGGCCGCCCCCGCCCGCCGCTAGGCCTTCTCCTCGGCCTGCAGGCGCAGCCAGGGGGGGCGTGCCGGGGTAAGCGCCGTGTCGCCGCTCTGAAGCGGGCCGTCGAAGGCTTCCAGGCGCAGCAGGGCGAGGGCGTGGTGTCGGCCAACGCTGTGGATGTCGCCCACGGTTTTGCCCTCTCGCGTGACCGTGGCGCCGGATTCGGGGGCCGGGCCGTCGAAGCGCAGCGGCAGCAGGCGCTTTTTCACCAGGCCGCGGTACTTGGTGCGCGCGGTCAGCTCCTGGCCCAGGAAGCAACCCTTGCGCCAGTCGACCCCGCCCAGCTCGTCGAAGCCGTTCTCCAGCAGGATCGCCTTCTCCACTTCCATGTCGCGCGCGCCGTCGGGCAGGCCGAGCGCGATGCGCTGCTCGTCCCAGTCAGCACGCGGCGCCTCCTGGAAGCCGGCCGCCTCCAGAATTGCTTCCGCCTCGCCCGCGGGCAGCAGCGCCCGGGCGCCGGCTTCCGGCAGCCGCGGGTCGATGAAGGCGAGGCCCGCGCCCAGCGGTCCGGCCGCGCCGGCTTCCGCCGGCAGCCCCAGGCGCGCCGGCACCGCTTCGCCCCAGAGCAGCGCCACCACCCAGTCGTCGTCGGCCGGCACGATCTCCACCTTGGTGCGCAGCTTGTAGGGCTTGAGGCGCCGGGCCAGGTCCTCGCGCCGCTCCGCCGCCATCTCCAGCAGCAGCGCGTCCCCCTGCTCGATCAGGAAGAAGTCGTGCAGGTACTTGCCCTGGGGCGTCAGGAAAGCGGACCAGATGGCCCGCTGCGCGCCGGCCTGCTCCACATCGTTGGTCACGATGCCCTGGAGGAAGCTGCGGGCGTCGGGCCCGGCGACGCGCAGGACGCCGCGGTCGGGGGCAAGGCAGTAGTGGGCGGTCATGGCGGAAACTCCTCGGGGGCTGAGGGGCGCGATGGGCAGGTGTGCCGGCGCCCCAGAAGGTGGGCGATCATGTCGCCGCCTGCAAGCCACGGCATGGCACCCTCTCGACGCAGCACCTCTGGGAGCGCATAGAAGAAGCGAAACCGCAAGCGGAGGGAAGAGATGAGCCAGCCTTACGATTTGCTGCTGCGCGGCGGCACGCTGATGACCCCCAACGGGCGCGAGGCGGCCGACCTGGGACTGCGCGACGGCCGCATCGCCACCATCGGCGACCTTGAGGGCGCGCAGGCGGCGGAGAGCATCAACTGCCGCGGGCTGACCCTGCTGCCCGGCGTGGTCGACAGCCAGGTGCACTTCCGCGAGCCGGGACTGGAGCACAAGGAGGACCTGGAAAGCGGCACCCGGGCCGCCGCGCTGGGCGGGGTGACGGCGCTCTTCGAGATGCCCAACACCAACCCCTCGACCCTGACCGCCGCGGACCTCGCAGCCAAGTTCGAGCGCGCGCGCGAGCGGGCCTGGGTCGACCATGCCTTCTACATCGGCGCGGCGGCGGAAAACCTGGAGGAGTTGGCCACGCTGGAGCGCCTGCCCGGCTGCGCCGGCATCAAGGTCTTCATGGGGTCGTCGACCGGCAGCCTGCTGGTGGACGACGAGATGCTGCTGGCCGAGGTGCTGCGCCGCGGCCGGCGCCGGGTCTCGGTCCACGCCGAGGACGAGACGCGGCTGCGCGAACGCCTGGCGCTGATCCAGGAGGACGCCGGGCCGGAGCAGCATCCGCACTGGCGCGATGCCGAGACGGCGCGCCTGGCCACCGAACGCCTGCTGCGCCTGGCGCGGGAGGCGCGGCGTCGGGTGCACGTGCTGCACGTCACCACGGCCGAGGAGCTGCCGCTGCTGGCCGATGCCCGCGAGGTTGCCACCTGCGAGGTGACGCCGCAGCACCTGACCCTGGAGGCGCCGGACTGTTATGAGCGTCTGGGCACCCTGGCGCAGATGAACCCGCCGATCCGCGAGGCCCGCCACCGCGCCGCGCTCTGGGAAGGGGTGCGCCAGGGTCTCTTCGACGTCCTGGGCTCCGACCATGCGCCGCACACCCTGGCGGAGAAGCAGGGCCAGTATCCCCGCACGCCTTCGGGCATGCCGGGGGTGCAGACCCTGCTGCCGCTGATGCTGGACCATGTGGCCGCCGGGCGCCTCACCCTGGAGCGGCTGGTCGACCTCACCGCCCACGGGCCGCAGCGCGTCTTCGGTCTGGTGGGCAAGGGCCGGCTGGCGCTCGGCTACGACGCCGACATCACCATCGTCGACCTGGACGCAAAGCGGGACATCACCGCTTCCTGGCTGGCCTCCAAATGCGGCTGGTCGCCCTTCGAGGGCATGCAGGTGACCGGCTGGCCGGTGATGACGGTGATCCGCGGCGAGATCGTGATGCGCGAGGACGAGCTGCAGGGCCCGCCACGCGGCCGCCCGCTGCGCTTCCAGGAAGGCGACTGAGGCTTATTGCCCGGGGTCACTGCAGGGGATAGACCCGCTGCACGGCGCGGGTGGCGCCGGCGGCGATCACCGCCTTGACCAGGTCGCCGGGCAGGAAGGCGAGCGAGCCCAGCGCCGCCGCGCCAAACCCGACGCCGCCCACCAGCGCCAGCCAGGCGATGCCCAGCGCGTAGATCACTGCGATGCCGCCCAGCACGCAGGCCAGCAGCAGGCCCAGCAGGACCCGCCAGTCCTGCCCGCCGCGCCGCAGCACCGGCCGGGCCAGCAGACCGGTCACCAGGGCACCGGGGATCCAGCCGATCAGGAAACCCGCCGTCGGCCCCGCCAGCACGCCCAGGCCGCCGCGCCCGCCCGAGAGCACCGGCAGGCCGAGAATCACCAGCAGCACCACCAGCGCCGGTGCCAGCGCACCGCGCCAGGGCCCCAGCATGGCGCCAGCCAGCATCACGCCCAGGGTCTGCAGCGTGATCGGCACCGGCAGAAAACCGAGCGGGATGGGCGGCATGACACCCAGCGCCACGATCAGCGCGGCAAAAAGTGGGACGGCGACCAGATCACGGGGGTTCATGGAGGATCCTGTTGTCTCTGTTCCGGTGGCGGCGGCACCTCGGCGGGGGGATAGCCCCGCGCCTCCAGCGCCAGCCCCACCTCATCGGCGGAGCGCAGCAGCCGCACCGCGAGCGGCACCACGAGGCGCAGCGGCCGCCCGGCGATGCCGCGCGCCGCCATGGCCTCGCGCAGTTCGCGGATGCGATAAAGCACCTCGGGGGTGAAACGCAAGACCAGGGCCAGCGCCAGGCCGAGATGAAAGGCCAGGCGTCGTCCCCAGGGCCCGAGGGGCGAGAGCGCGCCCTGGAAGGCGGCGATCAGCGCGCCGGGGCGCGTGGCGTAGGTCACCGCGGTGGCCGCCGTCACCAGGGTCAGCAGGCGCAGGCCCACCACCAGCCCCTCCTCCGGCGTGACCAGCCACGCGTTGGCCGCCACCAGAAAGGCCAGCAGCGCCAAGGTCACCCCAAGCTGACGCAGCAGCAGCCCGGCCGGCACCCGCAGCGACAGCAGCAGCGCCAGCGCCGCCAGCGCTGCCACGCCGAGCAGCAGGCCGTCGCGAGTCAGGAACAGCCCGATGCCCAGCGCGAAAAGCCCCAGCAGCTTGGCCCCAGCCGGCAGGCGATGCAGCGGCGTGCGGCCGGGCCGATAGAGAGAGATCACCTGTCGCTCACTCCGCCGCTCAGCCGACCGCGGCGACGTAGCGCGTTGCCGCTGCCTGCGGCGGCCCGTCGAAGGCAAGCCGCCCGGCGTCGAGCAGCAGCGCCCTGTCGAAATCCGCGACGAAGTCGAGGTCGTGGGTCACCACCAGCACCTGCGCCTCCAGCGCCGCCAGGCGTGCGCGCAGCGCGTTGCGGTTGGCCAGGTCGAGCTGGTTGGTGGGCTCGTCGAAGACGATCAGCTCCGGCTCGGTGATCAGCACCGCCGCCAGCGCGACCAGCTGCCGCTCACCGCCGCTGAGGCTGTGCGCCGGCCGCTCGGCCAGGGCCTCGAGCCCCAGCTGCTCCAGGAGCGCCAGAGCGCGCCGCCGCGCCTCACCACTGGCAACACCGCGCAGTTCCAAGCCGAAGGCCACGTCCTCGACGACGATGGGCTGGATGATCTGGGCCTCAGGAAACTGGAAGACCATACCGACGCGCTGGCGCACCTCCCGCGCCGCGCGGCGCGTGTCCAGCCCCCCGACACGCAGGCTGCCGCCGCTCGGCAGCACCAGAGCGTTGAGCAGGCGGGCGAAGGTGGTCTTGCCCGAGCCGTTGGCGCCGATCACCGCCAGCCGCCGCTCCTCCAGGACCAAATCGAGGGCGCGCAGCAGGCTGTGCCCCTCCTTCGTTACCTCGACGTTGCTGAACTCAATGCGCATGGCGGGCATGCTTTGCGCTCTGGCATCGGGGCTGTCAACGTGACCATTGCAAAGCGCGGCCGGTGCCGGAAGATGCGCCGACGCAGCATCCTGCGCGCACCCAAGACACGAAAAGGAATACGACCATGGCCCTCGCCCCTGCCCAACCGACCGAACTGCTGGAGAACGACCGCGTGCGCGTCACACGCTGGGACTTCCCGCCCAACAGCGAGACCGGTCACCATGTGCATGAATACGACTACGTGGTGGTGCCGGTGGTGCCCGGGCGCCTGGTACTGGTGGACGACCAGGGCAAGCGCAACGAGGCGGAGCTGACCGTGGGCGGCGCGTACAACCGCGACGCCGGCACTTCGCACAACGTGATCAACGAAGGCGATGCACCGGTGGCCTTCGTCGAGGTCGAGCTGAAGGAGCCGCGCGCCAAGGGCTGACCCCACGGGTCGGAGACTCCGGGACTCATCCCGGGCCTCTTGTCCCCTGCCCTGCCTCGCGTTGGCGCAATGGGCTGGCTCAGTGAGTCCGACTCAGTGGTTGGCAGGATTGCGCAGTTGATAGCGCCCGTCGGCCGGCCCCTCGAAGTGGCGGGGCACATCGGGATGGGAGATGGGTCGGCCGCTGTCGTCGGGGACCAGATTCTGTTCCGAGACGTAGGCCACGTAGGCGGTCTCCTCGTTCTCGGCGTAGAGATGATAGAAGGGCTGGTCCTTGGACGGGCGCACGTCCTCCGGAATCGACTGCCACCATTCCTCGGTGTTGGCGAAGACGGGGTCGACGTCGAAGATCACACCGCGGAAGGGATAGAGGCGGTGGCGCACGATCTGGCCGATCGCGAACTTGGCCGTGCGCATGGTCATCGCCCCTGGCTCCGGTCCACCATCACCTCAATCTTCCTCCATGACCCAGATCTGCCAGGACCCGATGGCCCGCACCGCCACCTGGTACTCGCCGGGCGGCTGCACCTCGGAGCGGTCCTCGCCGGCGCCGATCTGGTTGCCGATGATGGCGACCAGCTCTCCCGTAATGTCCTGCAGCTCGACGGTGAAAATCGAGCCGCGGCTGTTCCAGCGCAGATGCCAGGGCGTCTCGGAGACGAAGGTGTCGCTGTCGAAATCGTCCTCGCCGGCGAGCTGCATCACGACGCCTTCCTCGACCACCGATTCCTCGTCCGCAAGGCCCGCCGCGGCGTCGTAGCAGCGCAAGCGCTCGGTCGAATCCCGAACCATACGGCAGGCAGCAATCTCGGCCGCGAGGCGCCCACCCTCGGCGCCCTCGCTCGACTCCCCGTCCTGGGCCAGCGCCTGGCCGGCCGGCAGCCACAGACCGCCCCCGAGCAACAGGGCCGCAACAAGTCCCTTAACTGGCATCTCTCATCACCCTCCTCCCGCGCGCCTCCGCCGACGCGGCGCTACTATGCCGCCCCAACCCGGTCCAGAAAACCCCGCCTGCGGCAAAACCCGCACCCGACGGCGCGAAACACGGCCGACATTGCCGCAAGGGGTGGAAGCGATTATACATTTGCCTGGGTTTATCGGGCCCAAGTTATGGAAGGCACCCCTCTGCAGGACTCCAGCCACAGCAGGATCAGGCACCGCCGCAGCACGGCTTCCGGGGTGCCCTGCCACGGATCGACTGCAAAAAGTCGCAGGATGGACACGTCAGGGGCTACCAGTTGCCGGGCTTGTGCCATATTCCACCATCAGAACCATGAACTGTTCCGGGAGCCCGCGGCTCCCCTGATCGAGGTTGTTCGAGAATGATGCGCTTGCTGTCCTGGATCGTGACACTCGGCGCGGCCGGACTTGTCGTCGTCGCCGGTGTGGGATTCTACCTCTTCCAGCACTTCAGCGCCGACCTCCCCGACTACAGCCATTTGGCAGAGTACCAGCCGTCGACCACCACGCGTGTTCACGCAGGCGACGGGCGGGTGCTGTCCGAGTTCGCGGTGCAGCAGCGTGTCTTCGTGCCCATCGAGACGATTCCCCTGCGCGTGCGCAACGCCTTCATCTCGGCGGAAGACCAGAACTTCTACAGCCACCCCGGCATCGACTTCCGCTCCGTTGCGCGTGCGGCGCTGACCAACCTCTCTCAGTTGGGTCAGAACCGCCGGCCGGAAGGCGCCTCGACCATCACCCAGCAGGTGGCGAAGAACTTCCTGCTGACCAACGAGGTCAGCCTGGAGCGCAAGGTTCGCGAGGCTTTGCTGGCGTTCCGTATCGAGCAGACGCTGAACAAGGACCAGATTCTCGAGCTCTATCTGAACGAGATCTATCTGGGTGGCGGGGCCTACGGCGTGGCCGCAGCCGCGCTGCTCTACTTCAACAAATCGCTCGACAATCTCACCCTTGCCGAAGCGGCCTACCTCGCGGCGCTGCCCAAGGCGCCCAACAACTACCACCCCACGCGGCGCACCGAGCAAGCCATCATCCGACGCAACTGGGTCCTGGGCCGCATGCGCGACGACGGCTTCATCACGCCGGACGAAGCGCGCGCGGCCATGGAGCAGTCGCTGGAAACCCGCAGCCGCACCGAAGCCGAGGTGGCGCGCGCCGACTACTTCACCGAAGACGTACGCCGCGAGATCATGCGTCAGTTCGGCTCCGATGCCCTCTACGAGGGCGGGCTGTCCGTGCGCACCTCACTGGTGCCGGAGCTCCAACACTACGCCGACGACGCGCTGCGTAACGGAGTCCTGGCCTACGACCGGCGCTTCGGCTGGCGCGGGCCGCTGCAGAACATCGAAATCGGTGATGAAGGCTGGCTCATCCCGCTGCGCCGGGTGGATCGCCCGGAAGGCGCCGAAGGCTGGGACTTGGCCATCGTGCTCGACGACGAGATCGCCGAGGAGGTTCCCATCGGGCTGGCCGACGGCAGCCGCGGGCGTATTCCCATGGAGGAACTGCGCTGGGCCCGGCCACAGCTCGAGGACCGCCGGGTCGGCAACGAGCCCAGCCACCCCTCCGATGTGCTCGCGCTCGGCGATGTGATTCTGGTGGAACGCCTGGAAAGCGAGGAAGCGGACGCCGAAGCCTCAGACGACGGGGAGTCCGAAGACGACGAGGCGGGTGAAACCGAAAGCGGCGAAACCGAAGCAGGCGAAGCGGACAACGGCGAGGCGGCGGAGGACGCGCCGGCGCCGCGCTATATCCTGCGGCAGATCCCCGAGGTCAACGGGGCGCTGGTTGCACTCGACCCCCACACCGGCCGGGTCTTGGCCATGAGCGGCGGCTTCTCCTACGAGCTCAGCGAGTTCAACCGCGCGTCCCAGGCCAACCGCCAGACCGGTTCCTCCTTCAAGCCCTTCGTCTATCTGGCGGCGCTGGAGAATGGCTTCACGCCGTCGAGCATCATCCTCGATGCGCCTTTCGTGATCAATCAGGGGCCCGGCCAGGGCCAGTGGCGCCCGACCAACTATTCGAACCAGTACTATGGTCCGACGCCGCTGCGCGTCGGCGTCGAGCTTTCGCGCAACCTGATGACCGTGCGCCTGGCCCAGAACGTGGGCATGGACAAGGTCGTGGACATATCGGAGCGCTTCAACCTGCTCGACAACCCGCCGCCAGTGCTGTCTCTGGCGCTGGGCGCCGGAGAGACCACGGCGCTGCGGATCACCGCGGCCTATGCCATGCTGGTCAACGGCGGCAAGCGCATCATGCCGACGCTGATCGACCGGGTGCAGGACCGTCACGGCCAGACGATCTACCGCCACGAAAGCCGCAGTTGCGATGACTGCAATCTGGAAGGCGACTACGACGGCAGCCCGCCGCCCGTCCTCACCGACACCCGCGAGCAGATTGTGGATTCCGCCTCGGCCTACCAGATCGTGTCCATGCTGGAAGGCGTGGTCCAGCGCGGCACCGCCACTTCGGTGCGCGCGGTCGGCAAGCCCGTCGCAGGCAAGACGGGCACCACCAACGACCACAAGGACGCCTGGTTCGTCGGCTTCTCCCCCGACCTTGCGGTGGGCGTCTACATCGGCTTCGACCAGCCGGCCTATCTCGGACCGCGCCAGACCGGCGGCGCCGTGGCGGCGCCCATCTTCCGGGACTTCATGACGGCAGCCCTGGAAGACGAGCCCGCCACCCCCTTCCGCGTGCCCGACAGCGTACGGCTCGTGCGCGTGGTGCGTGACACCGGCGAGCCCGCCAGCGGATCGGGCCGTGGCGTGATCTGGGAGGCCTTCAAGGAGGGCACCGGCCCGGGTGACGGGCCCGGCTTGCTGGACGGCGCACCCTTGGGCAGCGCAGCCGCAGCCCCGCCGGCCGTGGGCGGCATGGACGACAGCGGCAGCGGCTCCGGCGGCCTCTACTGAGGCTGCCTCTCGCCGGCCTGTACCCGGACCGGCGGCTCTGCTAGACCAGATTCGCGCCTGCCTGTGGATCGCTCGGCGACTCCACGTGAAGGCTGCTCGTGCTGAAAACGGCACGCCATCCGAACGACGACGCAAGGAGTTCCGGCCAATGCGCGCAGAGACCCAAGCGGCGGTTGACGACATTCGTGAGTCGTTGACCCTGCTGAGGAGGCATCTTTGACTGGGATAATGCCCTCAAGCGCCTGGAAGAGCTGAACGCGCTTTCCGAGGATCCCGAGCTCTGGAACAACGCCGACGCCGCGCAGAAGCTGATGCGCGAGCGCAGTGCGCTGGAATCAGGGATCGGCGGATACCGCAAGCTGGAGCAGGAACTGGAGGATTCGCTCACCCTGATCGAACTCGGCGAGGCCGAGGGTGACGAAGACAGTGTGCGCGAAGCCGAGGCCAGCCTGGCAGCGCTGAAGGCCGAGGTGGAGAAGCGTCAGCTGGAATCGATGCTCTCTGGGGAGGCCGATGCCAACGACTGCTATCTGGAAATCAATGCCGGCGCCGGCGGCACCGAGGCACAGGACTGGGCCGAGATCCTGGTGCGCATGTACACCCGCTGGGCAGAGGCCCACGGCTACAAGGTGGAGTGGCTGGAGGAAAGCGCCGGCGAAGAGGCCGGCCTGAAGTCCGCCACCCTGGTGGTCAAGGGCCACAACGCCTACGGCTGGCTCAAGGCCGAGGCCGGCGTGCACCGGCTGGTGCGCATCTCCCCCTTCGACAGCCAGGCACGGCGCCACACCTCCTTCGCCAGTGTGTGGGTCTATCCGGTGGTGGACGAGACCATTGAGGTGGACATCCAGGACAAGGATCTGCGGGTCGACACCTACCGCGCCTCGGGCGCCGGCGGTCAGCACGTCAACAAGACCGATTCCGCCATCCGCATCACTCACCTGCCCACCAACATCGTGGTGCAGTGTCAGAACGAACGCTCTCAGCACAAGAACCGGGCCCATGCCATGAACATGCTGAAGGCCAGGCTCTACGAGTACGAGTTACGCAAGCGTGAGGAAGCGGCGGCCGCCGAGGAGGAGAGCAAGACCGACATCGGCTGGGGCCACCAGATCCGCTCCTACGTCCTGCAGCCCTATCAGATGGTGAAGGACCTGCGTACCGGCGTGGAGAAGGGCAATGCCGATGGTGTGCTGGACGGCGACATCGATCCCTTCCTTGAAGCTTCGCTCGCCTCGCGCCTGGACCGTGGCAGCCAGCGCACAGACGCCGGCTGAGGTCGATGTGAATCCTGACGAGCGGCAGGTGAGACGACAGAAACGGCGGGCGGCCAGGGGACGGGTCTTCGACACCTCCATCCCTTCTCCCTGTCGCCAGATCTGTCAGATCGACCGCAACAGCACCCACTGCATCGGCTGCCTGCGCACCCTCGACGAGATCCGGGACTGGCCGATCATGACTGTCGAAGAGAAGCAGGCGGTGCTGGCGCGCCTTGCCGCCCTTGAAGACGACGACCGAGGGACGGAAGACCAGGAGCAAGAGGCTTGAGCGCTGTCGGGCAGCAGAGCAGGAGCCGGTTCGAGACCCCAGCCATCGGCTATGGCCTGCTGCTGGCGCTGGGGCTCTGCTGGGGCCTCAACTGGCCGGCCATGAAACTCGCGGTGGAGGTCCTGCCGGTCTGGCACTTCCGTGCGGCCTGCCTGACCTTCGGTGCGCTCACCACGCTGTTCCTGGCGCGGGTCTATGGCGCGCGTCTTCGGGTGCCACGCAAAGAGATCCTGCCACTCATCATCTGCGCCTGCTTCAACATGGTGGGCTGGCAGCTGCTGACGGCCTATGGCCTGACCCTGATGGATGCGGGCCGGGCCTCCATCATCGCCTTCACCATGCCGCTCTGGGCATCGCTCTTGTCCATACTCCTGCTGAACGAGCGCCTGACCGCCACCCGTGTGGCCGGGCTGGCGCTGGGGTTGAGCGGTCTGGCCGCGCTGCTCATGCCGGAAATGCATGCCATCCTGGCCGCACCCTACGGCGTGCTTGCGATCCTGAGTGCAGCCATGTCCTGGGCCCTGGGCACCGTGCTGACCAAGCGCTTTTCCTGGTCGGTCTCCGCGGCGACCCTTTCCGGCTGGCAGCTTCTCACCGCTGCACTGGTGGTCTCGGCGGGCGCGCTCACGGTGCAGAGCGATGCCCCCTGGGCCGAGAACTGGAGCACTGGGCAGCTCATCGGCGTGGTCTACGCCATCACCATCGCGATCGCCTTCGGGCACTGGGCCTGGTTTCAGATCGTGCGCATCTTTCCGGCGCCGGTGGCGGCCATCGGCACCATGCTGGTCCCGCTGGTCGGCGTCTTCTCCGGCGGGCTGCTGCTGGGCGAGCGCATCGGCCCCGCGGAACTGATCGCCCTCGTCCTGGTGATCAGCGGCCTCTTCTGCGTTCTGGTCCTGCCGGGCCTGCGGCGCGACAGGGGCTGAGTCGGACCGGATCGCTCCTACAGCAGGAAGGTGGTCGCCAGGCCCAGGAAAATGAAGAAGCCCAGCACGTCGGTTGTCGTGGTGAGGAAGGGCCCGGCGGCCACCGCCGGGTCGAAGCCGAAGCGCTCCAGCGACAGGGGGATCAGAGTCCCCGCCAGGCCGGCCCAGGCCATGTTGAAGATCATCGCCGTTGCCAGCACCAGTGCCAGGTCGACGCGACCGAACCAGAGGCCGGCAATGGTTCCCATGATGGTGGCAAAAACCAGGCCATTGGTCAGACCCACCAACACCTCCTTTCCCACCATCCTCATGGTGTTGCGCGAAGTGAGGGCGCGCGTCGCCAGCGCGCGGACGGTGACGGTCACCACCTGCATGCCCGCATTGCCGCCCATGGCGGCGACGATGGGCATGAGGATCGCCAGCGCGACGATCTCCTCGATCGTGCCCTCGAAGCGAGAGATCACCAGGGAGGCGACGATGGTGTTGAACAGCGTGACGACCAGCCAGCGAATGCGCCGCTTGGCCGTGGCCATGGCGCCCTCGCTGATGTCCGCCTCGCCGACGCCGCCCAGTTTGAGCAGGTCGTCCTCGGCCTCTTCTTCCACCACCTCCAGCACGTCGTCGACGGTGATGACACCCACCAGCCGGCCGGCGTCATCCACCACTGGGGCGGACAGCAGCGAGTAGCGCTTGAAGAGCCACGCCACCTCCTCCTGGTCCATGGTCACCGGCACGCTCTGGATCTCCTCGTCCATCAGCGTGAGGATGCGCACTGGCCGCGTATGACGCATCACCCGCGAGAGCGGCAGCTTGCCGATGGGGCGGTAGCGGGGATCCACCACATAGAGGTCGTAGAAGTCCGTGGGCATCTCCTTGCGATGCGCGCGCATGTAATCGATGGTCTCGCCCACGGTCCAGATTGAGGGCACCACGACCATTTCGCGCTGCATCAAGCGCCCGGCCGAGTACTCGGGGTAGGTCAGTCCCTCCTGCAGCAGGCGACGGATCGTCACCGGCACACGCGCCAGGATCTGCGCCCGCAACTCCTCATCCAGGTCCTCGAAGAAGGCCAGCGCGTCGTCGCTTTCCAGCAATTCGAGGATGCGTGCCACCTTGCCGGGGCCCAGCGCGGCCGCCACTGGCTCGCGCAGACCGGCCTCCAGATAGGTCAGCGTCTCCGGCTCGAGGTTGGTGCCGACCATCTCCAGCAGCAGCCGACGCTCCTCAGCCCCCAGGGCTTCCAGCAGGTCGGCGGCATCAGCGGGGTGGAGGTTCTCGATAACCGCATTGACCCGCTCGGAGTCCTGGGCGGTCAGCGCCTCCTCCACCTCGCGCACGAAAGCCTCACCCAGGCCGAGCGCATCCCCCTCATCCGGGCGGATCGGCTCGGCATTGCTCATGCGCTATCGGCTCCGGGCGCGAAGTTGGGCAGGGGGTGGCATTCGGTGCGGCTTTGGGCGTCGACTGCCGCGATGGCGCAGAGGTTGATGACGCCGCGCGCGGTGATGGAGGGGGTCGCAATGTGCGCGGGGCAGGCCGTGCCCAGGAGCAGCGGCCCCACGGACAGCCCTTCGCCCAGCACCTTCAGCAGATTGAAGGAAATGTTGGCCGCATCCAGCGTCGGCATGATCAGCAGATTGGCCGCGCCCTTGAGACGGGAGTTGGGGAAGATGCGCGAGCGGATGTCCTCGGACAGCGCGGCGTCGGCGTGCATCTCGCCTTCGACCTCCAGGTCCGGGCGGGTTTCGTGCAGCATACGGACCGCCTCGCGCATCTTCTCCGCCGTGCCGTCCTGATGACTGCCGAAACTGGAGTGGGAAAGCAGCGCGATCTTGGGCGTGATGCCGAAGCGCTGCACCGCCTCGGCAGCGTAAACCGTCATCTCCACGAGCTCTTGGGCGGTGGGATTGTCGCTGACGTAGGTGTCGGCGATGAAGAAGGTGCCCTTGGCGGTGATCAGCAGGCTGAGCGCGGAGTAGTCGTGTACGCCGCCGGCCTTGCCGATGATGTTTTCGATATGCCGCAGATGGTCACGGTAGCGGCCTTCCACGCCGCAGATCAGGGCGTCGGCATCACCGAGCCGTACGGCCAAGGCACCGATCACCGTCGCATCCGTGCGTACGACCGTACGCGCACGATCTGGCGACACGCCGTTGCGCTCCATGAGACTGTGATAAAGCCGCCAATAGTCATTGTAGCGCGGATCCGACAGCGGGTTCACCAGCTCGAAATCCTCGTCGATGCGGATACGCAGCCCCAGCCGCTCGATGCGGTCTTCCACCACCTTGGGGCGTCCACAGATGATCGGGCGCGCCAGCCCCTCGTCCACCACGGCCTGCACGGCGCGCAGCACCCGCTCCGCCTCGCCCTCGGCAAAGAAGACGCGCTGGAGGTCGGCCTTTGCCTGTTCGAACACCGGCTTCATGGCCAGGCCGGAGCGGAAGACGAACTCGTTCAGCCGCTGGCGATAGGCGCCCAGATCCTCGATAGGTCGGGTGGCCACGCCGCTCTTCATCGCCGCCTCGGCCACGGCCGGCGCGATCTGCAGGATGAGCCGCGGATCGAAGGGCCGGGGGATGAGGTACTCGCGCCCGAAAGGCGCGCTGTCGCCGCCGTAGGCCTGGATCACCACCTCGGACACCTCGCTGCGCGCCAGTTCGGCCAGCGCGCGCACGCAGGCGATCTTCATCTCCTCGTTGATCTCGGTCGCGCCGACATCCAGCGCGCCGCGGAAGATGAAGGGAAAGCAGAGGACGTTGTTGACCTGGTTCGGATAGTCCGAGCGACCGGTGGCGATGATGGCGTCGGGGCGCGCGGCACGCGCCTCCTCGGGCAGGATTTCCGGCTCGGGGTTGGCCAGGGCCAGGATCACCGGATCACGTGCCATGCGCTTTACCATTTCGGCCTTCAACACGTTGGGCGCCGAGACGCCGAGGAAAACATCCGCGTCCTCGATCACGTCTCCCAGGCTGCGCGCCTCAGTCTCCTGAGCGTAGCGCGCCTTCCAGGGGTCCATCAGCGTCTCGCGCCCGGCGTAGACCACCCCCTCGATGTCGCTGACAAAAATGTTCTCGCGCCGCGCCCCCTGCTCCACCAGCAAGTCGAGGCAGGCGATGGCCGCCGCCCCAGCGCCGGAGCAGACCACCTTCACATCCTCGAGCTTCTTGTCCACCAGATGCAGGGCGTTGTAGATCGCCGCATTGACGATGATTGCCGTGCCGTGCTGATCATCGTGGAAGACTGGGATGTTCATGCGCTTGCGCAGTTCCCGCTCCACGATGAAGCATTCCGGCGCCTTGATGTCTTCCAGGTTGATGCCGCCGAAGGTGGGCTCCAGTGCGCCCACGATCTCGATCAGCCGTT
Organism: Aquibaculum sediminis; assembly: GCF_040712085.1. Lineage (NCBI taxonomy): Bacteria > Pseudomonadati > Pseudomonadota > Alphaproteobacteria > Rhodospirillales > Rhodovibrionaceae > Aquibaculum > Aquibaculum sediminis. Next base: position 73,561 of record NZ_JBFCVK010000010.1, on the reverse strand, counting down.
CCGGATCAAGCTCCGCCAATTCGATGTCGAAGACGTCGATGCCGGCGAACTTCTTGAAGAGAACCGCCTTGCCTTCCATCACCGGCTTCGAGGCCAAGGGCCCTATGGCGCCCAGGCCCAGCACGGCCGTGCCATTGGTCACCACGCCGACGAGATTGGCCCGCGCGGTCAGGGTCGAAGCCTCCGCCGGATCCTGTACAATCGCACGGCAGGCCGCTGCCACGCCCGGAGAATAGGCGAGCGCCAGGTCGCGCTGATTGCCCAGGGGCTTGGTGGCAACCACCTCCAGCTTGCCGGGGACCGGCGTGCGGTGATAGGTCAGGGCGGCCGCGGCGAAGGTATCGTCGACCATGGTGGTTTCCCCCTGGGCAGCAGTGCTGAAACGGCAGTCCGTGGCGGCTGACGATTAGCCGCCACGGGGTCTGGTGAAACTACTCTAACGGCTTGGCAACACAAGGGGTCTCGGCACGCGCCAGCAGCCGCCCCGCAGGCAGCGAGATCGATCGGTGAGCGGCCCAACCTCCACACCACCGGGCAAGTCAGAGAACATCGCGGCGCCCGAGTGGCGTCACGAACCGCGCCCGCTGCTCTACCCCGACGCGCTGCAAGCCATGGAGGCGCGCGCCGCCGCCATTCGCGCAGGCACGGCGCCGGAACTGGTCTGGCTGCTGGAGCACCCGCCGCTCTACACCGCGGGCACCAGCGCACGGGCCGAGGACTTGCTGGACGCGCGCTTTCCCGTCTACGACGCCGGCCGCGGCGGACAGTACACCTACCACGGTCCCGGCCAGCGGGTGGCCTATCTGCAGCTCGACCTCAAGGCGCGGCGTCCGGACCTCCGGCTCTACGTCCACTGTCTCGAGGAATGGGTGATCCGCAGCCTGGCCCGCTTCCAGGTGAAGGGCGAGCGCCGAGAGGGGCGGGTCGGCATCTGGGTGGCGCGCGGCGGCGGCCGGGAAGACAAGATCGCCGCCATCGGGGTGCGGGTGCGCCGCTGGGTGACGCTGCACGGCATTGCCATCAACGTCGAGCCCGACCTCTCCCACTTCCAGGGCATCGTGCCCTGCGGCATCCGCGAGCACGGCGTGACGTCCCTGGTGGACCTGGGCCTGCCGGTCACGCTCGGCGACCTGGATCAGGCCCTGGCCGACACCTTCGAGGAAATCTTCGGCCCCGGCGGGCCGATGGGGCGATCAGAGGGCTCCTCCGGCGTTTAACAGCAGCAGGCCCTGGTAGCTGTAGCCGGCTAGCATGGCGCCGGCGAAAGCAATCAGCAGGTACCAGAGAAAGACGCCGCGCTGCGCCACGGCCCAGACCGCCATCGCCGCCGGGATCGAGGTCATGCCGCCGGCGAGCATGAAGGCCAGTGCCGCACCGGGGGCCATGCCGGCATTGATCAGCTCTCCGGCAAGCGGGATCGCCGCATAGCCATTGACGTAGGCCGGTGCCCCGACCGTTGCCGCCAACGCGATGGTCCAGGGCCGATCGCCGCCCACGCTCGCCGCCACCAGGTCCGCCGGCAGCCAGGCCACCATCAGGCTTTCGATCAGGAAGGCCAGGGTGAGCCACTTGGCCAGGAAGAGCCCCACACGCAGCGCTTCGCGCCCGAACTGCGCGCGGCGCTGCGGCTCGCGCCAGACCGCCCATTGCACCTGCGGCCCTTGCCGCAGGCGACTGGCGGCACAGCCACCGCCCACACCGTCACGCAAGACCTGGCCGAAGAGGCCGAAGCGCTGCAGTCCCAGCGTGGCAAAGCCCGCCAGAGAGCCCAAGAGCAGGGCCGCGGCCGTCTTGGCCAGCGCGAAATCCAGGCCCAGCACCGGCAGGGTCAGCAGAAACATCTCCGGGTCCATGATCGGCGAGGCCACCCAGAAGGCCATGACCGCCGGCAGGGGAACGCCCGCGGCCAGGAGCGCGGCGACGAGCGGCACCACCCCGCAGGAGCAGAAGGGCGAGAAGGCGCCCAGCAGTGCGGCGAAGCCGATCGCGATCACGGGCGCGCGGCTGACCACCCCGGCGATCAGGCTGTCGGCGCCGGCCGCCTTGAGCCAGGCGGCCGTGCCCACCGAAAGGGCCAGGAAAGGCGCGATCCAGAGCAGCGAGTCGAGTGTGAATCGAAGGCTCTCCACGGCCTGCCGCGGTACCGTTGCAGCGAGCACCAGCAACAGGGCCAGACTGACCAGCCAGACCACATGGGCGCGAAGCTGCCGCCGGGTCCAGAGGAGGTCGAGTTCGGAAAGATTGCGAACCCAGGCAGTCATCTTTTCCTCCATTATTCCAGTAATGTCGAACTATATAGACAAAAAAAGGGCTTACTCTGCCATGCGGGTGGTCGAGATCCCCCGGCAGCATTCTTCCGTGAGATAGCCCAGCAGGCGCTCCATCAGCATGAAGTTTGCGGTACATCGCAGCACCCGGCCTTCACGCTGCTGGGCGATCAGCTCGGCCTGCATCAACTGCGCCAGATGGTGCGACAGGGTCGAGGCCGGTACGCCCAACTGGGCCTGGATCTCCCCCACCGGCAAGCCTTCGTGCCCCGCCCGCACCAGCAGACGGAACACCTGCAGCCGGGTGGGATTGCCCAGCTTCTCCAGGCAAAGGGCGGCATGATCCAGTTCCATGGTGGCGAGGTTAGACCTCCTCTTTTAGGGAGTCAACAATTCTTCTGGAAATGTCGAATTGATGCTGCTGCGGGTCAATCAGGCATTCCAGCAGCCACTCCTGGCACTCCTCGGCCATCCGGCCACGCGCCTGGGCCGGCGCGCACCAGAAGGGACGATGCCCCGCCTCCTGCGGCTCGCCCACTTCCGCCACGGCAACAGCGAAGAAGGTGCAGTGTTTGTCGTAGTACTTTCCCGACAGTGGTCGGGTCAGATACTGCCGCAATCCGAAGAGCGCGTGGCTGCGCAGCACCCGGTGGCCCGTCTCCTCGAGAAACTCCCGGGCCAGCGCCACCTCGGCGGTCTCGCCGGGCTCGATGCCCCCACCGGGGATTTCCAGTCCGTCGGCTGTCTCCACCAGCAACACCTGGCCCGCCCGCGCCCGCCAGGCCAGACCGTAGGCGCCGGGCCGGCAGCGATAGGCCTGCCCGTTTGCGCGCTCGCCAAAGAAAATCATAGGCGCGTCATACCGTTGGCAACTGCCGGAACCCCGGCTCCACCGCCTCGTCCCAGGCGCTCACCGCGACATCATTCACCTCCGCGCGCGCCGGCCCCGCGCGGCAGGCTGTCAGCATCGACTCCACCGCCTCCGGCGCTCCGGAGAAGACCGCTTCCACCGAACCGTCGCGTCGGTTACGCACCCAGCCGTCGAGTCCCAGCTGCACCGCCTGCTCACGTGTCCAGGCTCGGAACCAGACGCCCTGGACCTTGCCGGAAATCACGACCCGGACCTGCCGCTCGGCCATCAGGCAACCTCCAGGCCCGCCCGCCGCTGGATCTCCTCCTCGCGGATCGATACCTCCTGCCCCAGGAGATCGTCGGCTTCGGCCTTGCAGAGCCAGGCGATCACCCGGCCTGGACGCTCCGGGCTGGCCAGGCTCTCGCGCGGCAGGCGGCTGACCTCATTGATGCCGGATCCGCGGATCAGCACCTGCATCTCGGTGTCGACCACGCCCGGAATGAAGCCGAAGGCGCGCAGGCCCTCCTCGCCGTACTCCAGGTGCAGGCTGCGCGTGACCATCGCCAGCCCGGCCTTGCCGGCGCAGTAGGCGCTCCAGCCCTCCATCGGCCGATGCGCCGCACCGCTCGAGACGTTGATCACCGTTCCGCCCCCGGCCAGCATATCCGGCAACAGCGCATGCAGCAGACGCAAGGGACCGCCCAGATTGACGTCGATGTTGGTCATCCAGGCATCGGTTTCGCAATCGGCCAGCTTGCCGATGGGTTCGATGGCGCCGGCATTGTTCACCAGGATATCGACCCGCCCCAGGTCCTCCCGCAGAGCCCGACAGGCAGCAGCCACCTGGCTGGCCGAGGTCACGTCGCAGGCAAAGGCCGCAGCCTTGCCCCCCTCAGCGACAATGCTGTCGGCCAGTTCCTTGCAGGCCGCCTCATCGCGCGCCAACAGGGCCACGGCAGCCCCCTCGGCCGCCAGCGCACGGGCGGCGGCGGCACCAATACCGCGGCTCGCCCCGGTGACCACTGCGACCTGTCCCTGTAACTCCGCCATGCCAAACCTCCTTCTGTGCAAACGCTGCCGGGCAAAACCCTTCAGACACACTCAGTAATCGTCGCTTTCCCCATAGCTGAGCGCAAAGACAATCTCCACCGCCCGCCGGGCGTAGCGCTCCCAGTCCTTGCGCCCAACCCACTGATCCTCGACCGTCAGCGCCGGGCGTCCGCGATCCTCGTGCAGCAGGCTGTTGCGCATGCCGCGCAGCCAACTCAGGTCCCGGGCCGGTACGGCGCGGGCCTGTTTCGACGCCTCCGCCTGCATCTCCACGATGGCGCCGGCCAGTATAACCACCGCGGCCCAGGCGCCGGCGCAAAACGCCGATTGCAGATCCAGCAGCAGGGCCGTGCCCTGTTCCGACAAGCGGCCCCGTGCGCCGGCCCGCGCATAGGCCGCCTGCCGCTCCTCGAACCAGAGGCGCCGCTCATCCCAGATCAGTGGATCGGGTGGATCAAGATGCTCCATGACTTCGCTATGCCCCGAAGGGGGCGCCTCTCGCAAGAGCCGGCCTGCCTATCGGCCGTACAGGAGGCGCAGAAACAACAAACCCCCGGGCGCGCGGCTCGGGGGTTTGCTTGACGTTCGTCAGGAGAGGGGCGAGATCAGCTCTCGTCCTCGTCCTGCTCGCGATCGGCAGTGGGGCCGCTGTCCTGGCCCTTGGCATCGGGGTTGCGGTCGACCAGTTCGATCACCGCCATCGGCGCCATGTCGCCATGACGGAACCCGGCCTTGAGCACCCGCGTATAGCCGCCGGGGCGCGACTGATAGCGCTCGGCCAGTTCACCGAAGAGCTTCTGCACCATGACATTGTCGCGGATCACAGCCGCGGCCTGCCGGCGCGCATGCAGGTCGCCGCGCTTGCCCAGAGTCACCAGGCGGTCGGCAATGCGCCGCAGTTCCTTCGCCTTCGGCAGGGTGGTGACGATCTGCTCGTGCTTGATCAGCGCGTGGGCCATGTTGGCGAACATCGCTTTGCGGTGCTGGCTGGTCCGATTCAGCTTCCGCATGGCCATTCCGTGACGCATCGCATCCTCCTTGGTGTCTGGGTCTCGCGCGCGAGACCGATCGGTCTGCCCAACGCCCTACCGCAGCGGTACGTCGAGGTGGGTCGGCATGACCCGTAGGATGGCCGGCGCCTCGTTCAGGCGCCGGCCGAACACTAGAGCAGATCGACTCAAATCGGGTTCGCGAAGCGATCCGGTTTGAGTCGTGAATCTGCTCTACACCCTTGATTCAGAGCGGATTCACGCATTTGTTCTGAACGCTGCGCGTTACAGATCAAACGCGATCCGCTCTAGAAGATCAGAAGGGTTCTTCCAGCCGCTTGGACAGCTCTTCGATGTTGTCCGGCGGCCAGTTCGGAATCTCCATCCCGAGGTGCAGACCCATATTGGCCAGCACCTCCTTGATCTCGTTCAGCGACTTGCGGCCGAAGTTCGGGGTGCGCAGCATCTCGCCCTCCGACTTCTGCACCAGATCGCCGATGTAGACGATGTTGTCGTTCTTCAGGCAGTTGGCCGAGCGCACGGAGAGCTCCAGCTCGTCCACCTTGCGCAGCAGGTTCCGATTGAACGGCGGCTCGGCCTCCTCGGACGGCAGCTCGCGGCCCTGCGGCTCCTCGAAGTTGATGAAGAGCTGCAACTGGTCCTGCAGGATGCGCGCGGCCAGAGCCATCGCATCATCCGGCGACATGGAGCCGTTGGTCTCCACCTCCATGGTGAGCTTGTCGTAGTCCGTCACCTGACCAACACGCGTGTTCTCCACCTTGTAGGAGACCCGGCGCACCGGCGAGAAGATGGAGTCGACCGGGATCAGCCCGATGGGCGCATCCTCGGCGCGGTTCTGCGCGCCCGAGACATAACCCTTGCCGTGCGCCACGGTCATTTCCATGTCCAAGCGCGCGCCATCATCCAGGGTGCAGATGACCAGGTCGGGGTTCATCACCTCGATGTCGGCACCGCTTTCGATCTGACCGGCGGTGACTTCGCCCGGGCCTTCGGCGCGCAGGCGCACCCGCTTCGGCCCCTCGGCGTGCATGCGCAGCGCCAGACCCTTCACGTTGAGCACGATGTCGGTCACATCCTCACGCACGCCCGGTACGGAGGAGAACTCGTGCAGAACGCCATCGATCTGGATGGCGGTGACGGCTGCGCCCTGCAGGGAGGAGAGCAGCACGCGGCGCAGCGCATTGCCCAGCGTCAGGCCGAAGCCACGCTCCAGCGGTTCGGCGACCAGCTTGGCCAGGCGCCGGGGATCGGTGCCGGGCTGGCTATCCAGCTTGTTCGGCTTGATCAGGTCGGTCCAATTTTTGTGCAACACTGTGGTTTGCCTCGCGAATTCGAGCTGGTTTCGTGAAAGCGAAAGGACGGCCACGCATAAACTGCGTCGGACCGCCTTTCCTTCTACGGCACGTCTTCCTATCCCGGGCTGCCGACGCCGCTCGCCGCGCCGGACCCTATCCGTCGGAAGACGGCGATGATGACCTTAAACGCGCCGGCGCTTGCGCGGGCGGCAACCGTTGTGCGGGATCGGGGTCACATCGCGAATCGCCGTGATGTGGAAGCCCACCGCCTGAAGAGCGCGCAGGGCCGACTCGCGGCCGGAACCCGGGCCCTTCACGTTCACCTCGAGGGTGCGCATACCGTGCTCCTGCGCCTTCTTGCCGGCATTCTCAGCCGCCATCTGCGCAGCGTAGGGGGTCGACTTGCGCGATCCCTTGAAGCCCTGAGCACCCGCCGTGGACCAGGCGATGGCATTGCCCTGCACGTCGGTGATGGTGATCACGGTGTTGTTAAAGGTCGCGGCAACATGCGCGATGCCGGACGTAATGTTCTTCTTCTCGCGGCGGCGAAGCCGACCCGCTTGTGCCTTGGCCATGGCTCTGGGAACCCCTTACTTCGTAGCCTTCTTCTTACCGGCAATCGGCTTGGCCGGGCCCTTGCGGGTCCGCGCATTGGTATGGGTGCGCTGACCGCGCACCGGCAGACCCTTGCGGTGCCGCAGACCACGATAGCAGCCCAAATCCATGAGCCGCTTGATGTTCATGGCCACCTCGCGGCGCAGATCGCCTTCCACGACGAAGTCCTTGTCGATGGCCTCGCGAACGCGCGCCACCTCGTCGTCAGTCAGCTCATGCACCCGGCGGTCGTCGGGAATCCCGACGCGCCCGCAGATATCCTTGGCCTTGGTATGGCCGATCCCGTGGATGTAGGTCAGCGAGATGGAAACGCGCTTTCCCGTCGGGATATTGACGCCAGCGATACGTGCCACGCCGTGGTCTCCTTAAGACAAAAACCGAATAACCGGATTCAAACTCAGACAGCCCGAAACGCCCGGACCGCTCCCGCGCCAGGACGCGCGGATTATAGAGGGCGATGCTTCGCGGTCAAGCCTCGATCACGCCCCTGTGCTTGCCGTGCTGCGCGCCTCGGCGAGCAGCGCCTCAATGGCCTGGGCCACCTCTTCGATAGAACGCATGCCGTCGACCGTCTTCAGCGCGCCCTTGTCCCGATAGTAGGGCAGGATCGGCGCCGTCTGCTGACGGTAGACCTCAAGGCGTTTGCGCAGCGTTTCGACGTTGTCGTCGGAGCGGGTGCTGCTGCCGCCCGCTTCCGCGATGCGGCTTTCGATGCGCCCGACCAGCGCCTCTTCGTCCACCTTGATCTCGATGACGGCGTCCAGTCGCAGGCCCTTGCGCGCCAGCAGCGCATCAAGCGCCTCGGCTTGGGCGACGGTGCGCGGGAAGCCGTCCAGAATGAAGCCCTTGGTGCAGTCCGGCTGCTCGATGCGCTCGGAGATCATGTCGATCATCAGCCCATCGGGCATCAGCGCGCCGCGATCCATGATGTCCTTGGCCTGCTGGCCCAGCTCGCTGCCCGACGCGACCGCTGCACGCAGCATGTCGCCTGTCGAGAGCTGCTTGACCCCATGAACCTCTTCCAGACGCGCCGCCTGGGTGCCTTTGCCCGCCCCCGGCGGGCCCAGCAGAATGATATTCACCGGCGCCTCCCCTTCAGCTTCGCCTTCTTGATCAGCCCCTCGTACTGGTGCGCCAGGAGATGGGCGTGGATCTGGGCCACAGTGTCCATGGTCACGTTGACGACGATCAGCAGGCTCGTGCCACCAAAATAGAAGGGCACCGAATACTGCGAGATCAGGATCTCAGGGATCAGGCAGACCACCGCCAAGTAGATCGCGCCAACGGTCACAAGCCGTGTGGTGACATAGTCGATGTAGTCGGCGGTGTTCTTGCCCGGACGGATGCCCGGAATGAAGCCGCCGTGCTTCTTGAGGTTGTCCGCCGTGTCGGCCGGATTGAAGACAATGGCCGTGTAGAAGAAGGCGAAGAACACGATCAGGCCCACGTAGAGCAACATGTAGATGGGCTGGCCATGCGACAGGTTGCTCGTGATCCAGATCAGCCAATCCGGCCCCTCGTTGGCGCTGAAACCGGCGACGGTCAGAGGCATGAGCAGCAGCGAGGAGGCAAAGATCGGCGGAATGACGCCCGCAGGGTTGAGCTTCAGTGGCAGGTGCGAAGACTCGCCCTGCATCATGCGATTGCCCTGCTGGCGCTTGGGATACTGCACGATCAGGCGGCGCTGCGCCCGCTCGACGAAAACGATGAAGGCAATCACGCCAACAGCCATCGCCAGCAGGAAGAGGATGAACAGCGTCGAGAGCGCGCCCGTGCGTCCCAGTTCCAGCGTCGAGGCCAGCGCCATGGGCAGGTTGGCCACGATGCCGGCGAAGATGATCAGCGAGATGCCGTTGCCGACACCACGCGCCGTGATCTGTTCGCCCAGCCACAGCAGGAACATGGTGCCGCCGGTCAGGGTGATGACCGTGGTGATCCGGAACAGCATGCCCGGATCGATGACCGCCGAGCCGCCGGGGCCCTGCATCGCCTCGAGGCCGACCGCCATGCCGTAGGACTGGAAGGCTGCCAGCACCACCGTGAAGTAGCGCGTGTACTGGTTGATCTTCTTCCGGCCGCTTTCGCCTTCCTTCTTCAGCTGGCTGAGCGTCGGCGAGACTGCCGTCATCAGCTGCATGATGATGGAGGCGGAGATGTAGGGCATGATCGACAGGGCGAAGATCGTCATGCGCCCCAGTGCGCCGCCGGCGAACATATCGAACACGCCCAGCACACCGCCGGCATGCTGCTCGAAGATCTGATCCAGAATCATCGGATCGACCCCCGGCACCGGGATGTAGCTGCCCAGCCGGTAGATGATGAGCGCACCCAGTGTGAACCAGATGCGCTTCTTCAGTTCGGTCGCCTTGGCAAAGGCGCCGAAATTCACGTTGGCTGCGAGCTGTTCGGCGGCAGATGCCATACCTCAGGCCTTCCCGGGAACGTCCCGTTGCTGACGGATCGTCATTCGGTCGTGGCGGCGCTTTCCGCGGCGGCCGGCTTCGGCGCAACCACGGTAACCTTGCCGCCAGCCTTTTCCACGGCCTCGACCGCGCCCTTGGTGGCGCCGGCCACGGTGATCTCGACCTTGCTGCTGAGCTCCCCGCTGGCGAGGAGGCGAACGCCGTCGCGGGTCTTCTTGAACAGACCGGCGGCGCGCATGGTCTCTGCATCGATCGGCTTGCTGGCGTCCAGCTTGCCGGATTCGATGGCCGCCTGCAGGCGCTGCAGGTTCACTTCGACATAGTCGCGGCGGAAAATATTGTTGAAACCCCGCTTCGGCAAACGCCGATGCAGTGGCATCTGGCCACCTTCGAAGCCCTTGATGGCGACGCCGCGCCGGGCCTTCTGACCCTTGTGGCCCTTGCCCGAGGTCTTGCCCAGGCCGGAACCGATGCCGCGCCCAAGGCGCTTGCGCGCCTGGCGCGCACCGGGGTTGTCGCTCAGCTCATTCAGCTTCATCTCATCACATCCTTTGACCGCGGCGCCGGCAGCGCCGGTCCGGTTCGCCTTGGCGAGCCGGAATCACTCCACGACTTTGACCAGGTGCGCGACCTTGTTGATCATCCCGCGCACGGCTGGCGTATCTTCCAGCTCGCGCACCCGGTTGATCTTGCCCAGGCCGAGGCCCCGCAGCGTGGCATGCTGATCTTGCGTGCGGCCGCGCGGACTGCGCACCTGCTGCACGATGACGGTGGCTTTATCGCTCATCGACCCTTACTCCGTGCCCGCCGCGCCAGCGCTGTCCTCGCGCCGACCCAGGATGTCGCTGACCTTGCGGCCGCGACGCTGTGCCACCATCCGCGGGCTCTGCACGCGAGTGAGCGCATCGAAGGTGGCGCGGATCATGTTGTAGGGGTTCTGCGTGCCCAGCGACTTGGCGACCACGTCCTGCACCCCGAGGCACTCGAAGATGGCGCGCATCGGGCCGCCGGCGATGATGCCGGTACCTGCCGGTGCCGCGCGCAACACGACCTTGCCGGCCCCGAAGTGGCCGTCGATGTCATGATGCAGCGTGCGACCCTCGCGCAGGGGCACCCGGCGCATGCCGCGCTTGGCCGATTCGGTCGCCTTGCGGATCGCTTCAGGCACCTCGCGGGCCTTGCCGTGGCCGAAGCCGACCCGGCCCCGCTGATCGCCGACAACGACCAGGGCGGCAAAGCCGAACCGGCGGCCGCCCTTGACCACCTTGGCCACGCGGTTGATGCCGACCAGCTTGTCGACGATTTCCGAGTCCTCGCGATCACGCGGGGACCGGTCTTCTCTCTGCGGACGTGCCATGCTTCGCTGTCCCTATACGCTCAGAACGACAGGCCGGCTTCGCGCGCCGCTTCGGCGAGAGCCTTGACCCGACCGTGGTAAATGTAGCCGCCGCGGTCGAAAACCACCTCGGCGACGCCCGCCTGCTTCGCACGCTCGGCAATGAGCTTGCCCACCTCGGCAGCGGCCGCGGTGTCCGCGCCGGACTTCAACTTGCCCTTCAGATCCGGATCGATCGTCGAGGCCGCCACCAGCGTGGCACCCTTGGCGTCGTCGATCAGCTGGGCGTAGATGTGCTTGCTCGAACGGAAAACCGACAGACGCGGCCGACCATTCGACTTGCGGCGGAGATCGCTGCGCACCCGAATGGCGCGATTCCGCAGCTTTTGCCGGGCGGTGAGCATTACTTCTTCTTGCCTTCCTTGCGGATGATCTGCTCGTCCGAATAGCGGACGCCCTTGCCCTTGTAGGGTTCCGGAGCACGCATGCCGCGCACCTCGGCCGCAAACTGGCCGACGAGCTGCTTGTCCGCGCCGGAGATCGAAATGGCGCTCTGCCGCTCGCAGACCACCTTCAGACCCTCGGGGATCGGATAATTGATATCATGGCTGTAGCCGAGCTGCAGGTTCAGGGTAGAGCCCTGCACCGCGGCGCGGTAGCCGACGCCGGTGATCTCAAGGTCACGCTTGAAGCCCTCGGACACCCCGCGCACCATGTTCTGGATGCGCGCACGTGCCGTGCCCCACATGGCCCGGGCCCGCTTGCCCTCGTTGACCGGCGAGACTGTCACCTTGCCGTCTTCCATAGCGATCTGCACGTCTTCGGTCGCCCGGTACTGCAGTTCGCCCAGCTTGCCCTTGGCCTTCACCAGCACGCCGTCGATCTTGACGTCGACGCCGTCGGGAACGGCCACCGGGTTCTTGCCCACTCGCGACATAACCGAAAACTCCCTCAGAACACGCGGCAGAGAACTTCACCGCCCAAGTTGGCCGCGCGCGCCTCATGGTCCGCCATCACCCCGCGCGGGGTCGACAGGATCATGATGCCGAGGCCGTTGTAGAAGCGCGGCAGCTCCTTGATCTTCGAATAAACCCGGCGACCGGGACGGGAGACCCGCGCGATCTCACGGATGACGGGGGTGCCGTCGTGATACTTGAGCTCGACCACAAGCAGGTCGAAGCCTTTCGCATCCTTCTCCGTGCGATAGTCGCGAATGTAGCCTTCCCGCTTGAGAACCTCCAGCACATTGAAGCGCAGCTTGGAGGCCGGGGCGGTGATCTGGGTCTTGCCCGCCTGCTGCCCGTTGCGAATCCGGGTCAGCATATCCCCGAGGGGATCGCTCATCGACATGCCGTCGTACTCCTTACCAGCTCGCTTTGGTCATGCCGGGGATCTGCCCATGGGAGGCGAGCTCCCGCAGGGCGATGCGCGACAAGCGCAGCTTGCGATAGTAGCCGCGGGGACGCCCCGTCAGCTCACAGCGATTGCGCAGGCGGTTCCTGGCCGAATTTCGTGGCAGCGCGGCCAGCTGGAGGTACGCCTGAAAGCGCTCCTCCGGCGGCAGCGTCCGGTCGGTCGCCTGGGCCTTCAACTCGGCACGCTTGGCGGCATAACGCTTCACCAGCCGTGCGCGATTCTTGTTGGTCTCGACAGAGCTCTTCTTAGCCATCGTTCAATCCTCGCGCCCGTCAGTTCCGGAAGGGCATGTCGAACTGCTTCAACAGCGTGAACGCTTCCGCGTCCGTTTTCGCCGTCGTGCAGATGATGATGTCCATGCCCCGGATCTCGTCGATCCGGTCATAGTCGATTTCGGGGAACACCAGCTGCTCCTTCAGGCCCATGGCATAGTTGCCATGACCATCGAAGGACTTGGGGTTCAGCCCCCGGAAGTCTCGCACCCGCGGCAGCGCAATGGTCACCAGGCGGTCGAGGAACTCGTACATCCGCTCGCCGCGCAGCGTCACCTTGCAGCCAATGGCCATGCCCTCGCGCAGCTTAAAGCCGGCGATCGACCGCTTGGCCCGCGTTACCACCGGGCGCTGACCCGTGATGAGTCCCAGCTCCTCGACAGCAGTGTTGAGCTTCTTGCTGTCGGCGACCGCCTGACCCACGCCCATATTGAGGACAATCTTGTCCAGGCGCGGAATCTGCATCGGGTTCTTGTAGCCGAACGCCTCGGTCATGCTCGGCTTCACCGCGCTTTCGTAGCGCTCCTTGAAGCGGGCTGTCATGTTCATTGCCTCGCCCATTATCTGTCGATCACTTCGCCGGAGCGACGGGCCACGCGCAGCTTGCGCTCACCGTCAATCTTTACGCCGATGCGGCTCGCTGCACCGTCACGCGGATCAGCCATCGCCACGTTGGAAACATGGATCGACGCCTCGATCTGCACGATGCCGCCCTGGTTGCTCGCAGTGGGGCGCTGGTGCTTTGTCACCATGTTCACGCCCTGAACAACGACGCGATCCTCTTTCGGAATCGCACGCAACACTTCGCCGCTTCGGCCCTTGTCTTTTCCGGTCAGGACGACCACCCGGTCGCCTTTGCGGATCTTCATCTGCTTCGCCATCACAACACCTCAGGCGCCAAGGAGATGATCTTCATGAACTTCTTGGCGCGCAATTCGCGGGTAACCGGACCGAAGATACGCGTACCGACCGGCTCACCCTGCTTGTTGATCAACACCGCGGCGTTTCGGTCGAAACGAATCACCGTTCCGTCGTCGCGGCGGATATCCTTGGCGGTGCGTACGATCACGGCCCGCAGCACATCGCCCTTTTTAACGCGTCCGCGCGGAATGGCTTCCTTGACGGACACGACAATCACGTCGCCGATGCCGGCGGTGCGCCGGTTGCTGCCGCCCAGTACTTTGATGCACTGGACCCGGCGCGCGCCGGAGTTATCGGCCACATCGAGATTGGTTTGCATCTGGATCATGGCGCGCGCTCCTTAAGCCTGCGTCGAAGCGGCAGCACCGTTTTCCTCGACCAGCGTCCAGCGCTTGGTCTTGGAAATCGGGCGACACTCCACGATCCGCACCACGTCGCCTTCGCGGCAGCGATTCTGCTCATCGTGGACATGGTACTTCTTCGACAACCGGATGAACTTCTTGTACAGCGGGTGCATCACCCGCCGCTCCACGAGAACGGTGGCCGACTTGTCGGCTTTATTCGACACGACGACACCCTGCAGCATGCGACGCGGCATGGAACCTTACTCCTACTGGGCGCTCTGCGCGGTCTTATCGCGCAGAACTGTCTTGATACGCGCGATGTCGCGGCGCACCTGGCGCACACGCGCAGTATTCTCGAGCTGGCCGCTGGCCTGCTGGAACCGCAAATTGAACGATTCCCGCCGCAGCTTGAGCAGCTCGTCCTTCAACTGGTCGGACGTCTTCGCTCGCAAATCGACGACCTTCATGGCGTCAGCCCTCCTCGCCGATACGGGTGACGAAGCGCGTCTGCACCGGCAGCTTCGCTGCGGCCAGAACGAAGGCCTGCTCGGCCATCTCGCGGCTCACGCCATCGAGTTCAAACATGACGCGACCGGGCTTGACCCGCGCGGCCCACCATTCCGGGGAACCCTTGCCGGAGCCCATGCGCACTTCCTGCGGCTTCTGAGAGACCGGCACGTCCGGGAAGATGCGGATCCACAGCTTGCCAACGCGGCGCATGTGGCGGGTGATTGCCCGGCGCGCGGCTTCGATCTGGCGAGCCGAGACCCGACCCGGAGTCGTGGCCTTGAGGCCATAGGCACCGAAGTTGAGCTCGGTGCCCCCCTTGGCCATGCCCTTGATCCGGCCCTTGTGCTGCTTGCGGTACTTGGTCCGCTTCGGAGACAACATCGTTCCCGTTCCCTAACCTGATAGACCGACCGTTCGGCCCTTACTGGCGCCCGCCGCCGGAACTTCCCGGCTGCGCTTCGGCCATACGCTTGTCCTGTGCCATGGGATCGTGGGCCATGACTTCGCCCTTGAAGATCCACACCTTCACACCGCAGGTGCCGTAGGTCGTGTGACCCGTGGCCTCGCCGTAGTCGATGTCGGCGCGCAGGGTGTGCAAGGGCACGCGGCCTTCGCGATACCACTCGAGCCGCGCGATCTCGGCACCGCCAAGACGGCCGCTGCAGTTGATCCGAATGCCCTGGGCACCCAGTCGCATCGCGTTCTGCACTGCGCGCTTCATGGCGCGGCGGAAGGCGACCCGGCGCTCGAGCTGCTGGGCGATGTTATCGGCCACCAGCTGGGCGTCGACCTCGGGCTTGCGGATTTCGACGATGTTGAGGCTCACGTCCCCGCCGGTCATCCGGGCGAGGTCCTGGCGCAGACGCTCAATATCGGCGCCCTTCTTGCCAATAACAACCCCCGGCCGCGCCGTGTGGATCGTCACGCGGGCCCGCTTGGCCGGCCGCTCGATCACGACCCGCGACACGCCTGCCTGCTTCAGCCGCTTGGAGAGAAACTCGCGCAGCTTGAGGTCGTCGTGCAGCAGCGTGCCGTAGTCCTTGCCGGCGTACCACCGCGAATCCCAGGTGCGGTTGATGCCGAGGCGCAGGCCGATCGGATTGACTTTGTGACCCATGTTAAACGGTCTCCTCGCGCTCACGAACCACCAGGCGCAGACGGCTCCAGGGCTTGATGATCTTGCCGACACGACCGCGGGCGCGGGGCCGGAAGCGCTTCATCGTCAGCGCCTTGCCCACCGTCGCTTCGGCCACATAGAGCCGGTCGACGTCGAGCTGATGATTGTTCTCGGCGTTCGCGATCGCGGACTGCAGGACCTTCCTGACGTCCTGTGCGATGCGACGCTTGGAGAAGGTCAGCTCCGCCAGCGCCTTGTCAGCCGCCTTGCCGCGAATCATTGCCGCCACAAGGTTCAGCTTCTGCGGGCTGGTGCGCAGCATGCTGGCCGAGGCCATCGCCTCGTTGTCTGCCAGGCCTCGCTCTCTCTTAGGCTTGCCCATCGCTTATCTCCGCTTCGCCTTCTTGTCGACCGTGTGGCCGTAGAAGGTCCGAGTCGGCGCAAACTCGCCAAACTTGTGACCCACCATGTGCTCGGTCACCAGGACCGGCAGGAACTTCTGACCATTGTAGACGCCGAACGTCAGGCCGACGAACTGCGGCATGATGGTCGAGCGCCGCGACCAGGTCCTGATAATCTCGTTTCGTCCCGAGCCCCGTACCGCTTCCGCCTTCTTCAGCAGAAAGCCGTCGACGAAGGGGCCCTTCCAGACAGAACGCGCCATCTTCGCGGCTCCTTACTTCTTCGCGTGCCGACGCCGCACGATGAGCGCGTCGGTCTTTTTGTTTTGGCGGGTCTTGCGGCCCTTGGTCGGCTGGCCCCAGGGGGTCACCGGATGGCGACCGCCAGAGGTGCGACCTTCACCACCGCCATGCGGGTGATCGATCGGGTTCATGGCCACGCCGCGCACCGAGGGGCGTTTGCCCAGCCAGCGTTGACGGCCGGCCTTGCCGAGCTTGACGTTGGTCTGATCCGGGTTGGAAACCGCACCGATGGTTGCCATGCACTCCTGGCGCACCATGCGCACCTCGCCCGAAGCCAGGCGCAACAGGGCGTAACCCTGGTCGCGGCCGACAAGCTGGACGTAGGCGCCGGCGGCCCGGGCAATCTGCCCGCCCTTGGCCGGCTTCAGCTCGACGTTGTGCACGATCGTGCCCACCGGAACCGACTTCAGCGGCATCGCATTGCCCGGCTTCACGTCCACCTTCTCGCTGGCGATCACCTTGTCGCCAACGCCCAGGCGCTGTGGAGCCAGAATGTAGGCCTGCTCGCCGTCTTCGTAGCGCAGCAGCGCGATGAAGGCGGTGCGGTTGGGATCGTATTCCAGTCGCTCCACCGTCGCGGCAACGTCCCACTTGCGCCGCTTGAAGTCGACGATGCGGTAGGTCCGCTTGTGACCGCCACCAATCCGCCGGGCGGTGATCCGCCCATGATTGTTGCGGCCGCCGGACTTGGTCAGGCCTTCGGTCAGCTTCTTGACCGGCTTGCCCTTCCACAGTGCCGAGCGGTCCACCTGCACCAGCTGGCGCAGGCCCGGTGTCACCGGATTATAGGTCTTCAACGCCATCGCTTCAGATCCCCGTCGTCACATCGATGGAGTGACCCTCTTCCAGCGTCACCATCGCTTTCTTGATGTCCGCGCGGCGGCCCGGACGGCCGCGGAAGCGCTTCGTCTTGCCCTTGGCGATCAGCGTGTTGACCGCCTTGACCTTGACCGAAAAGACGCCTTCGACCGCAGCCTTGATCTCGGGCTTGGTCGCATCGATCGGCACCTGGAAGGCGACCTGGTTGTGCTCGCCCATCAGGGTGGTCTTCTCGGTGATGATCGGACGCCGGATCATCTCCAGCTTGCGCTCCTCGGAGAGGCGCACCTCGATCTTCTTGCGGGACCGTGCTCTGCTCATTTGAGTCGCGCCTCCAGCGCTTCGACGGCGTTGCGGGTCAGCACGAGCTGGTCGCGACGCAGGATGTCGTAAACGTTGGCACCCTGCTGCGGCAGTACATCGATGCCAGACAGGTTGCGCGCGGCACGCTGGAACAGCTCGTCCATTTCAGGCCCGTCGATGATCAGCGCGTTGCCCCAACCCAGCGCCTGAAGCCGCTTGGCCAGGTCACCGGTCTTGTGGCTGTCGAGCTTGGCCGCATCCAGCACCACCAGCTTGCCGTCGGCCGCCTTGGCCGAGAGCGCGGTCTTCAGACCGAGCTGCCGGAACTTCTTGGTCAGGTCATGGCTGTGATCACGCGGCGTGGGCCCATGGACGGTACCACCGCTGCGCATGATGTTGGTCTTCAGGTTGCCTCGACGCGCCCGACCTGTGCCCTTCTGGCGATAGGCCTTCTTGGAGGTTCCCGTCACCTCGCCGCGGGACTTGGTCTTGTGGGTCCCGGCGCGGCGCTTGGCCAGCTGCCAGTTGACCACGCGGGCCAGGATGTCCCGCCGCACGGCAACACCGAAGACCTCGTCGGCCAGTTCGATCTCGCCGCTTTCGGCGTTGTCGAGCGTTGTGACCTTGAGCTTCATGGTCACTGCTCCTTCTCGTTATCGGCCGGCGTCGCCTCGGCGGCGTCCGCCTGCCCGGCGGCCTGCATCAACGCGGCCGGGAAGGGAAGATCCTCCGGCAGCTTCGCCTTGACCGCATCGCGCACCAGAACCCAGCCGCCCTCGGCACCCGGCACCGCGCCGCGCACCATGATCAGGCCACGCGCCTCGTCGGTGGAGACCACTTCCAGGTTCTGGGTGGTCACGCGACGATCGCCCATGTGGCCGGCCATCTTCTTGCCCTTGAAGACCTTGCCGGGATCCTGGTTGTTACCGGTCGAGCCAAGGCTGCGGTGAGAGACCGACACGCCATGGCTGGCCCGCAAGCCGCCGAAACCCCAGCGCTTCATGGCGCCGGCGAAGCCCTTACCGACGGACGAAGCCGTCACGTCGACCTTCTGGCCGGCAACGAAGTGGGCGACAGACAGCTCGCTGCCCACGTCCAGCGTCGCCTCCGGGGAGACCCGGAACTCGGCCAGCTTCTTCTTCGGCGCCACCTTAGCCTTGGCGAAGCGCTCACGCTCCGGCTTGGAGACGCGATTCGGCTTCGCCGCGCCGACGCCAAGCTGCAGCGCCGTGTAGCCGTCCTTTTCCGCAGTGCGCACCGCGACAACCTGGCAGGCGTCCACTTTGAGAACGGTGACCGGAATGTGGGTCCCATCCTCCTTGAACACCCGGGTCATCCCGAGTTTCTGCGCAATCAAGCCCGTGCGCATTGGGGTCATCCCTTCAACTTGATCTCGACGTCCACACCGGAGGCCAGATCGAGCTTCATCAAAGCATCGACGGTCTGCGGAGTGGGGTCGACAATGTCCAGGAGCCGCTTGTGCGTCCGCATTTCGAACTGCTCGCGGCTCTTCTTGTCGATGTGTGGCGAGCGCAGCACAGTGAAACGCTCAATGCGGGTGGGCAGCGGAATCGGTCCGCGCACCTGGGCGCCCGTTCGCCTCGCCGTATTCACGATCTCGCCGGTGGACTGGTCCAGAATCCGGTGATCGAACGCCTTCAGGCGGATGCGAATGTTTTGATGATCCATTGTTCAGCGCTCGCTTGGGAACCTGACGGTCCGGCAGCAAAATGCCGCCGGACCGTACGATACTGGTCCCTGGTTACTCGGTTATGGAGGCGACGACGCCGGCACCGACGGTGCGGCCACCTTCGCGGATGGCGAAGCGCAGCCCCTCGTCCATGGCGATCGGCGCGATCAGCTCCACGTCCATCGTCACATTATCGCCGGGCATCACCATCTCAGTGCCTTCCGGCAGGCTGATCACGCCCGTCACGTCCGTCGTCCGGAAGTAAAACTGCGGACGGTAGTTCGTGAAGAATGGCGTGTGGCGACCGCCCTCGTCCTTGGTCAGGATGTAGGCTTCGGCCTTGAACTTCGTGTGCGGCGTGATCGAGCCCGGCTTCGCCAGAACCTGACCGCGCTCCACGTCATCGCGGCCGACACCACGCAGCAGCGCGCCGATGTTGTCGCCCGCCTCGCCCTGGTCCAGCAGCTTGCGGAACATCTCGACACCGGTCACCGTCGACTTCTTCGTGTCGTGCAGGCCGACGATCTCGATTTCCTCGCCCACCTTGACCACACCGCGCTCGACGCGACCCGTGACCACCGTGCCGCGGCCCGAGATCGAGAAGACGTCCTCGATCGGCATCAGGAAGGGACGGTCCTTCGGACGCTCCGGCGTCGGGATGTAGGCATCCACTTCGCGCATCAGCTCGAGAATGGCTTCCTGGCCCAGCTTCTTGTCGCTGTCCTCCAGCGCCGCCAGCGCCGAGCCCTTCACGATCGGAATGTCGTCGCCCGGGAAGTCGTAGGACGACAGCAGCTCGCGAACCTCGAGCTCCACCAGCTCCAGCAACTCCTCGTCGTCGACCATGTCGCACTTGTTGAGGAACACCACCAGCGCCGGAACGCCGACCTGGCGCGCCAGAAGGATGTGCTCGCGCGTCTGCGGCATCGGGCCGTCGGCAGCCGACACCACCAGGATCGCGCCGTCCATCTGCGCCGCACCCGTGATCATGTTCTTCACGTAGTCGGCGTGACCCGGGCAGTCCACGTGCGCGTAGTGACGGTTCTCCGTCTCGTACTCGACGTGCGCCGTCGAAATCGTGATACCGCGCGCCTTCTCTTCAGGCGCCTTGTCGATCGCGTCGTACGCCGTAAAGGTCGCACCACCCGTCTCTGCAAGAACCTTCGTAATCGCCGCCGTCAGCGACGTCTTACCATGGTCAACGTGACCAATCGTCCCAATGTTGCAGTGCGGCTTCGTCCGCTCGAACTTCGCCTTCGCCATGGCTCATTTTACTCCGCGACGGATACTTCGTGGTTATGGTTGCGCGTGGTGCCGGCCCGTCAGGCCAGCTTCGCCTTGACCTCGTCGGCCACGGCCTGCGGAACCCGCTCATAGTGATCGAAAAACATGGTGTACTGCGCCCGGCCCTGGCTCATGGAGCGCAGGGTGTTGACGTAGCCAAACATGTTGGCCAGCGGCACCATTGCGCTCACGACCCGAGCATTGCCGCGGGAGTCCATGCCCGTGACGTTGCCGCGCCGAGAATTCAGGTCGCCGATGATGTCGCCCATATACTCTTCCGGGGTCACCACCTCAACCTTCATCATGGGCTCAAGCAGAACCGGAGATGCCTTCGGGATGCCCTCACGGAACGCCGCACGCGCGGCGATCTCGAAGGCCATCACACTCGAGTCGACATCGTGCGAGGCACCGTCGACCAGAGTCGCCTTGAAGTCGATGACCGGGAAGCCGGCGATGACGCCGTTGTCCTTAGACCCTTCCAGGCCCTTCTGCACGCCCGGAACGAACTCGCGTGGCACCGAACCGCCGACCACGGCGTTCTGGAAGACGAAACCGGCGCCGACTTCCAAGGGCTCGAACACGATCTTGACGCGCGCGAACTGACCCGAACCGCCGGTCTGCTTCTTGTGGGTGTAGTCCACCTCGTGCTGCCGGGTGATGGTCTCGCGATAGGCCACCTGCGGCGCACCGACGTTGGCGTCCACCTTGAACTCGCGGCGCATGCGGTCGACGAGGATCTCCAGGTGGAGTTCGCCCATGCCCTTGATGACCGTCTGGCCACTCTCCGTGTCGGTGGTCACCCGGAAGGAGGGGTCCTCCTGGGCCAGGCGCGCCAGCGCCATACCCATCTTTTCCTGGTCGGTCTTGGTCTTGGGCTCGACCGCCACCTCGATCACCGGATCCGGGAACTCCATCCGCTCCAGCACCACCGGCTTCACCGGATCGCAGAGCGTCTCGCCCGTCGTCGTGTCCTTGAGGCCCGCAATGGCGACGATGTCGCCGGCCAATGCCTCGTCGATGTCCTCACGGTGGTTGGCATGCATGAGCAGCATGCGGCCGACGCGCTCGCGCTTGTCCTTCACCGAGTTCAGCACCTGGGTGCCCTTCTTCAGGGACCCGGAGTAGACCCGCACGAAGGTCAGCGAACCGACGAAGGGGTCGGTCATGATCTTGAAGGCCAGCGCCGACATGGGCTCGTCGTCGCCGGTCTTGCGGACGATCGCTTCCTCGGTGCCCGGCTTCATGCCCTTGATGTCGGGCACGTCCAGCGGGCTCGGCAGGAAGTTGACAACCGCGTCCAGCAGCGGCTGCACACCCTTGTTCTTGAAGGCGGTGCCGCAATAGACCGGCACGAAGGCTAGACCCACGGTGCCCTTGCGGATGCAACGCAACAGAGTCTCCTCATCGGGCTGATTGCCTTCGAGGTAGGCCTCCATCGCGACGTCGTCCTGCTCGACTGCCAACTCCACCAGCTTTTCGCGGTACTCCGCAGCCTGGTCGGCCAGCTCCGCCGGAATGTCTTGGTATTCCCACTCGGCGCCCAGGTTCTCGTTTTTCCAGACCTGAGCCTTCTGCTTCACCAGATCGATCACGCCCGCAAAGTCGCTCTCGCCACCGATCGGCAGCTGCATGACCAGCGGCGTCGCACCGAGACGATCGACGATCATATCGACGCAGCGGAAGAAGTCCGAGCCCATCCGGTCCATCTTGTTGACGAAGCAGATGCGCGGCACGTGATACTTGTCGGCCTGGCGCCAGACAGTCTCCGACTGCGGCTCCACACCGGCAACGGCGTCGAACACCGCAACCGCGCCATCGAGCACCCGCAGGGACCGCTCGACTTCAATGGTGAAGTCGACGTGGCCCGGAGTGTCAATGATGTTGACCCGGTGATCATTCCAGAAACAGGTGGTCGCCGCGGAGGTGATGGTGATGCCGCGTTCCTGCTCCTGCTCCATCCAGTCCATCGTCGCGGCGCCATCATGCACCTCGCCGATCTTGTGGCTGCGGCCGGTATAGAAAAGGATGCGCTCGGTCGTGGTCGTCTTGCCGGCATCAATGTGAGCCATGATGCCGATGTTACGATACCGGTCGAGCGGCGTTACGCGGGTAGACATTCTAACCTCTCATCCTGGCGACGACGTCGCCTTACCAGCGATAGTGCGAGAACGCGCGGTTGGCTTCCGCCATCCGGTGCGTGTCTTCGCGCTTCTTGACGGCCGCGCCGCGATTGTTCGCCGCGTCCATCAGCTCGCCGGCCAAGCGGGCCGTCATGGTCATTTCGGAACGGGCCCGGGCGGCGTTGATCAGCCAGCGCATGGACAGCGCCTGGGCACGTTCGGTGCGCACCTCCACCGGGACCTGATAGGTGGCACCGCCGACACGACGGGAGCGCACCTCGACTTCCGGGCGGATGTTACCCAGGGCGTCATGGAACATGCGCACCGGATCGTTGCCACCCCGCGATACCAGGAGGTCGAATGCGCCGTAGACGATATGCTCGGCGACAGACTTCTTCCCATCCAGCATCAGGTTGTTCATGAACTTGCTGACGATCACGTCGCCGAACTTCGGGTCCGGCAGGATCTCTCGCTTTTCAGCGCTATGACGGCGAGACATCTCGGTCTAGCTCCTCACTTCGGCCGCTTGGCGCCGTACTTCGAACGGCGCTGACGGCGGGCGGCGATACCCTGGGTATCAAGCGTGCCGCGAATGATGTGGTAACGCACGCCCGGCAGATCCTTGACGCGACCGCCGCGGATCAGAACCACGGAGTGCTCTTGGAGGTTATGTCCCTCGCCGGGGATGTAGGTCACGACTTCAAAGCCGTTGGTCAGCCGCACCTTAGCGACCTTGCGCAAGGCGGAGTTCGGCTTCTTTGGAGTCGTCGTATACACGCGTGTGCACACGCCCCGCTTCTGCGGGTTGGCTTCCATAGCCGGCACCTTGTTGCGCGCCCGCTGGGGCTGGCGCGGCTTGCGAATAAGCTGATTGACCGTCGGCATGCGATCGCTTTCCCGTGTGCCCAAATGTCTGCGAAACAAACGCCAGCTTAAGGAGCAGTTTTTCCTACGGCTCCCGCTGGCGTTTGGTGGTCGGGCCATGGCCCGAATGTCGTGTCGTGTATCCTCCAGGGATGCGTCTAGGCCGCCTTGAGGGCCTACCACCAACCCCACCTTGTGGAACGGGCGCATAGTATGAGCGCGCCCCCTGGCCGTCAACCCCGATCACAAGATTCTCCGAACAAAGCCTTTGCCTGCGATTTTCGGGGCTTATCGCTGCTTCTCCATGTCGTTCCTGTCCCCAGGACCGCAGGATTCTTTCGCAGTTGCAAAAACCACGGGCGGCCACCCGACGGCGGCCGCCCGCAAGGAAGATCGAACCTCGCCTCAGGCGACCGAGGGAGTCGCGTTCCCGTCGCCGCCTTCGTTCCGGGCAGCCGCATCTTCTGCTGCCTGTGCCAGGCGTGCCTGGTCCTCGCGCTGCGCCAGGATCACCCGGTCGCGCTCGGCCGCAAGTTTCTTCACGCGGTTCATCACGGACCCCGTGCCCGCCGGGATCAGACGCCCGACGATCACGTTTTCCTTCAGCCCGATCAGGTTGTCTGCCTTGCCGTTCACGGCAGCGTCGGTCAGCACCCGTGTGGTCTCCTGGAAGGAGGCCGCAGAGATGAAGGAGCGGGTGTGCAGGCTCGCCTTGGTGATGCCCTGCAGCACCGGCTTGGCCTGAGCCGGCCGGCCGTTCTCGGCCATCACCTTGGCATTGATCTCCTCGAACTCCTCCCGGTCGGCCTGCTCGCCGATCAGAAAGGTGCTGTCGCCCGGCTCGGTGATCTCGACCTTCTGCAACATCTGGCGAACGATCACCTCGATGTGCTTGTCGTTGATGCCGACGCCCTGCAGTCGATAGACGTTCTGCACCTCGGTGACGAGATACTCGGCCAGAGCCTCGACACCCAGAACGTCCAGGATGTCATGCGGCACCGGATTGCCGTCCATCAGCAGGTCGCCGCGTCGGACATAATCCCCCTCGTGCACCGAGATGTGCTTGCCCTTGGGGATCATGTACTCGACCGGGTCGCCCTCGTCCGGGCGAACGACGATGCGGCGCTTGGTCTTGTAGTCCTTGCCGAATTCGACCCGGCCCTCGGTGTCGCTGATCACAGCGAAATCCTTGGGCTTGCGCGCCTCGAAGAGCTCCGCCACCCGCGGCAGACCGCCGGTGATGTCGCGGGTCTTGGTGGACTCACGCGGGATACGGGCCAGCACGTCGCCGGCGCGGACCTTCGCCCCGTTCTCCACCGAAAGGATGGCATCCACGGACATGTAGTAGCGGGCCTCGAGTCCGTTGGCCAAGGTGACCACCTCGCCGTCCTCGTCCCGCAAGGTGATGCGCGGCCGCAGGTCGCTGCCGCGGGGCTGCTGCTTCCAGTCCACCACCACCCGGTTGGAAATGCCCGTGGTTTCGTCCAGCACCTCGCGCATGGACAGACCGTCCACCAGGTCGACGTAGTGGGCGACACCCTCCTTCTCGGTCAGGATCGGGATGGTGTAGGGGTCCCACTCGGCCAGCTTCTGGCCCCGGGTCACCTTGCCGCCCTCGTCCACGAGCAAGCGCGCACCATAGGGCACCCGATGTCGTGCACGTTCCCGGCCCTGCTCATCCTGCAGAACGATCTCCAGGTTGCGGCCCATCACCACCGGAACGCCCTCGGAGTCGTTGACGACGTTCTTGTTCTTGACGCTGACGACTGCTTCCTGTGCCGCCTCCACGCTCGACTGCTCGGCACCGCGCTGGGCGGCACCACCGATGTGGAAGGTACGCATGGTGAGCTGGGTGCCCGGCTC
This sequence comes from Aquibaculum sediminis, assembly GCF_040712085.1. NCBI lineage: Bacteria > Pseudomonadati > Pseudomonadota > Alphaproteobacteria > Rhodospirillales > Rhodovibrionaceae > Aquibaculum > Aquibaculum sediminis. The sequence continues at coordinate 48,485 of NZ_JBFCVK010000010.1, read as the reverse complement.
GCCGATCGACTGCGCCGCGATGACGCCCACGGCCTCACCCATGTTTACCGGCGTACCGCGTGCCAGGTCGCGGCCGTAGCACTTGCCACAGACGCCGCCGCGCGACTCGCAGGTCAGGGTCGAACGAATGCGCACCACGTCGATGCCGGCCCGGTCGATCCGTTCGACCGCGTCCTCTTCCAGGATCTCGTTGCGCGGAGCGAGCACCTCGCCGGTGAGCGGGTCGACCACCTCGTCGGCGGCCACACGGCCCAGCACGCGCTCACCCAGCGCCGCGACGATCTCGCCGCCGTCGACAACGGCCCGCATGGTCAGGCCACGCTCGGTGCCGCAGTCTTCCTCGACGATGATGGCGTCCTGCGCCACGTCGACGAGACGACGGGTGAGGTAGCCGGAGTTCGCCGTCTTCAAGGCAGTGTCGGCCAGACCCTTACGGGCACCATGGGTGGAGTTGAAGTACTCCAGCACGGTCAGGCCTTCCTTGAAGTTGGAGATGATCGGCGTCTCGATGATCTCACCCGAGGGCTTGGCCATCAGGCCGCGCATGCCGGCCAGCTGCTTGATCTGCGCTGCCGAGCCACGGGCACCGGAGTGGGCCATCATGTAGACCGAGTTGATGTCCCGGCCCTTGGCCACCTGCATGACCTTCATCATCTCGTCGGCCACGCGGTCGGTGCACTGGGACCAGACGTCCACGACCTTGTTGTACTTCTCGCCGCGGGTGATCAGGCCTTCCTGATACTGCGATTCGAACTCCTTGACCTGCTCCTGCGCCTCTTCCACCAGAGCGGTCTTCGCGTCAGGGATGATCATGTCATCCTTGCCGAAGGAGATACCGGCCTTGCAGGAGTAGGCGAAGCCCAGGGTCATGATCCGGTCGCAGAAGATCACCGTCTCCTTCTGACCGCAGTGGCGATAGACCACGTCGATGACCTCGGAGACGTCCTTCTTGGTCAGCAGGCGGTTGAGCAGCTTGAAGGAGAGATTGGGGTGCTTCGGCAGGACCTGCAGCAGCATCATGCGGCCGGCCGTGGTCTCGACCCGCTGGATGACGGTGTTGCCGTCCGGATCAGAGACCTCGAGGCGCGCGTGAATCTTGCTGTGCAGCGTGATCTGGCCTCCGGCCAGGGCATGCTCGATCTCGCCCATGTTGGCGAAGGCCATGCCCTCACCAGGGTCGCCCTCACCTTCCATGGAGAGGTAGTAGATGCCGAGCACGATGTCCTGGCTGGGCACGATGATCGGCTTGCCGTTCGCCGGGCTGAGGATGTTGTTGGTGGACATCATCAGCACGCGGGCTTCGAGCTGCGCTTCCAGGGACAGCGGCACGTGCACCGCCATCTGGTCGCCGTCGAAGTCGGCGTTGAAGGCGGTGCAGACCAGCGGGTGCAGCTGGATCGCCTTGCCCTCGATCAGCACCGGCTCGAAGGCCTGGATGCCCAGGCGGTGCAGCGTCGGCGCGCGGTTCAGCAGCACCGGATGCTCGCGGATCACCTCTTCCAGGATGTCCCAGACCTCGGGACGCTCCTTCTCGACCATGCGCTTGGCCGCCTTGATCGTCGAGGCCATGCCGTAGAGTTCGAGCTTGGAATAGATGAAGGGCTTGAAGAGCTCGAGCGCCATCTTCTTGGGCAGGCCGCACTGGTGCAGCTTGAGCTCCGGCCCCACCACGATCACCGAGCGACCGGAGTAGTCGACGCGCTTGCCGAGCAGGTTCTGCCGGAAACGGCCCTGTTTGCCCTTCAGCATGTCGGAAAGCGACTTCAGCGGACGCTTGTTGGCGCCGGTGATGACCCGGCCGCGCCGTCCATTGTCGAAGAGCGCGTCCACCGACTCCTGCAGCATGCGCTTTTCGTTGCGCACGATGATGTCCGGCGCACGCAGCTCGATCAGGCGCTTCAGGCGGTTGTTCCGGTTGATGACCCGGCGATAGAGGTCGTTCAGGTCACTGGTGGCGAAGCGGCCGCCATCGAGCGGCACGAGCGGGCGCAGCTCCGGCGGGATCACCGGCACCACCTCGAGAATCATCCACTCCGGGCGCGAGCCCGATTCGATGAAGGCCTCGACCAGCTTCAGGCGCTTGACCAGCTTCTTGCGCTTGGCCTCGGAGTTGGTCTCGCGCAATTCCTCGCGCATGATCCGACGCTCTTCCTGCAGGTCGAGCGCGGTGAGCATGTCCTTGAGGGCCTCGGCGCCGATCTTGGCGGTGAAGGCGTCGTCGCCATACTCGTCCTGCTTGTCGAGGAATTCCTCCTCGCTCAGCAGCTGACGCTGCTTAAGGTCGGTCAGGCCCGGCTCGACCACGACGTAGTTCTCGAAGTAGAGAACCCGCTCAAGGTCCTTCAGGGTCATGTCGACCAGCAGGCCGATGCGGCTCGGCAGCGACTTCAGGAACCAGATGTGCGCGACCGGGCTCGCCAGCTCGATGTGGCCCATGCGCTCACGCCGGACCTTGGACAGGGTCACCTCGACGCCGCACTTCTCGCAGATGATGCCCTTGTACTTCATGCGCTTGTACTTGCCGCACAAGCACTCGTAGTCCTTGATCGGGCCGAAGATCCGCGCGCAGAACAGGCCGTCGCGCTCCGGCTTGAAGGTGCGGTAGTTGATGGTCTCGGGCTTCTTGATCTCACCGAACGACCAGGAGCGCATCTGCTCCGGGCTGGCGATATCGATCTGGATCTGGTCGAAACTCTGGGGGCCCGTGGGCTGCCCAAAGAGGTTCGTCAACTCATTCATGGCTGTCTCCAGCTAGCGTGGTCGAGGCGAAGCGGGGCGAAAGGGACGGCCCCGAAGGGCCGCCACCTCAGTAGTCGCTCTGCTTCAGCTCGACGTTGAGCCCAAGGGACTTCAGTTCCTTCACGAGCACATTGAAGGATTCCGGCACCCCGGCCTCGAAGTTGTCCTCACCCTTGACGATGGCTTCATAGACCTTGGTCCGGCCGGCCACGTCATCGGACTTGACCGTCAGCATCTCCTGCAGGGTGTAGGCCGCACCGTAGGCCTCCAGAGCCCAGACCTCCATCTCGCCGAAGCGCTGGCCGCCGAACTGCGCCTTGCCGCCCAGCGGCTGCTGGGTGACCAGGCTGTAGGGGCCGATGGAACGGGCGTGGATCTTGTCGTCGACCAGATGGTGCAGCTTCAGCATGTAGATGTAGCCCACGGTCACCGGTCGCTCGAAGGCTTCGCCGGTGCGCCCGTCGACCAGCTGCGCCTGGCCCGACTCGCCGAGTCCGGCCCTCTTCAGCATCTCGACGATGTCCGGCTCGCGCGCCCCGTCGAACACCGGCGTGGCGATGGGAACGCCGCCGCGCAGGTTGTGCGCCAGTTCGAGCACCGCCTCGTCATCCAGGGAGGCAACGGTCTTGTCATACTCCTCGGCACCGTAGGCCTCCTTCAAGCTCTCGCGCAAGGCCGGCAGCTCCGCGCCGGCATAGCGGATCTCGTCGAGCACCTGGGAGATCTGCCGCCCCAGGCCGGCACAGGCCCAGCCCAGGTGGGTCTCGAGAATCTGACCCACGTTCATGCGGCTCGGCACACCAAGAGGATTGAGCACGATGTCGACGGGGGTGCCGTCTTCCAGGTGCGGCATGTCCTCCATGGGCACGATCTTGGAGATCACACCCTTGTTGCCGTGACGGCCGGCCATCTTGTCGCCGGGCTGCAGTTTGCGCTTCACGGCGATGAAGACCTTGACCATCTTCATCACGCCCGGGGGCAGTTCGTCGCCGCGCTGGAGCTTCTCGACCTTGTTGTCGAAGCGCTTCTCCAACTCCTTCACCGAGTCGTCGAACTGCTTGACCACGGCCTCGATGTCGGACTGGCGTTCATCCTCCTTGACGGCGAAGGCACGCCACTGACCTGGGGTGTAGTCGGAGAGCAGGGTTTCGGTGATCTCGGTGCCGGAACGCACGCCCTTGGGCCCGGACTGGGCCACCTGGCCCACCAGCAGCTCCTTGAGGCGGCCGAAGAAACTGCGCTCCAGGATCGCCTTCTCGTCGTCGCGGTCCTTGGCCAGCCGCTCGATCTCGGCCTTCTCGATCGCCAGCGCACGCTCGTCCTTGTCGACGCCCCGGCGGGAAAAGACGCGGACTTCGACCACCGTGCCCGTCACGCCGGGCGGCACCCGGAGCGAGGTGTCACGGACGTCGGAGGCCTTCTCGCCGAAGATCGCCCGCAGCAGCTTTTCTTCCGGCGTCATGGGCGACTCGCCCTTGGGCGTGACCTTGCCCACGAGAATGTCGCCGGCATTCACCTCCGCACCGATGTAGGTGATGCCCGCCTCGTCGAGGTTGCGCAGTGCATCCTCGCCGACGTTGGGAATGTCGCGGGTGATCTCCTCCTGGCCCAGCTTGGTATCGCGACCCATGACCTCGAACTCCTCGATGTGGATCGAGGTGAAGACGTCATCGCGCACGATGCGCTCGCTGATCAGGATGGAGTCTTCGAAGTTATAGCCGTTCCAGGGCATGAAGGCGCAGAGCACGTTGCGGCCCAGGGCCAGCTCGCCAAGGTTGGTGGAGGGGCCGTCGGCGATGATGTCGCCCTTGGCCACCACGTCACCGACCTTCACCAGCGGCTTCTGGGTGATGCAGGTGTTCTGGTTCGACCGCTGGAACTTCAGCAGGTTGTAGATGTCCACGGTCGATTCACCGTGGGCAGCTTCGTCGCTGACCCGGATCACCACGCGGGTGGAGTCGACCTGGTCGACCACGCCGCCACGGCGCGCACCGATGGCCACGCCCGAGTCGCTCGCCACCGTCGCTTCCATGCCGGTGCCCACCAGGGGGGCCTCGGACTGAATCAACGGCACCGCCTGACGCTGCATGTTCGAGCCCATGAGCGCACGGTTGGCGTCGTCGTTCTCCAGGAAGGGAATCAGCGCCGCCGCCACCGAGACCAGCTGCTTCGGCGAGACGTCGATGTAGTCGATCTCCTCCGGGCGGGCCATGAGGTAGTCGGCACCGCGACGCACGGAGACCAGGTCCTCGGCAAAGCGGTTTTCGTCATCCAGCACGGAGTTGGCCTGCGCCACGGTGAAGCGCACCTCGTCCATGGCCGAGAGGTAGACCACCTCGTCGGTCACCTGGGCGTCGACCACCTTGCGGTACGGGCTTTCGATGAAGCCGTACTGGTTGATGCGGGCATAGGTGGCCAGCGAATTGATCAGGCCGATGTTCGGGCCTTCCGGCGTCTCAATCGGACAGATGCGACCATAGTGCGTCGGGTGCACGTCGCGCACCTCGAAGCCGGCACGCTCGCGGGTCAGACCGCCCGGGCCCAGAGCCGAAAGGCGCCGCTTATGCGTCACCTCGGAGAGCGGGTTGGTCTGGTCCATGAACTGCGAGAGCTGCGAAGAGCCGAAGAACTCGCGCACCGCCGCTGCCGCCGGCTTGGCGTTGATCAGGTCGTGCGGCATGACGCTGTCGATCTCGACCGAGCTCATGCGCTCCTTGATCGCGCGCTCCATGCGCAGCAGACCGACACGGTACTGGTTCTCCAGCAACTCGCCCACCGAGCGCACCCGGCGATTGCCCAGGTGGTCGATGTCGTCGATCTCGCCACGGCCGTCCTTCAGGCCGTGCAGGACCTTCAGGATGGCAAGGATGTCCTCCTTGCGCAGGACACGGAGCTGGTCGTCGGTCTGGAAGCCCAGGCGCGCGTTCATCTTCACGCGGCCCACGGGCGAGAGGTCGTAGCGCTCGGAGTCGAAGAACAGGCTTTTGAACATGTTCTCCGCCTGCTCGAGGGTCGGTGGCTCACCCGGACGCATGACGCGATAGATGTCGATCAGCGCGTCCTCACGCGAGCGATTGCGGTCGCCGGCGAGGGTGTTGCGCATGTAGGCGCCGGTATTGACATGGTCGATCGCCAGGGTGGCGATCTCATCGATGCCCACAGCATCGAGCTTGTCGAGCAGCTCCTCGGTCAGCTCGTCGCCGGCCTCCACCAACACGAGGCCGTTTTCCTCGTCGATGGAATCGAGCGCGGCGTAGCGGCCGATCAGGGCCTCACGCGGCACCAGCACGTCCTTCAGGCCGCCTTCGGTCAGCTTGCGTGCCAGGCGCGGTGTCATCTTCTGCCCGGCCTCGGCCACAGTCTCGCCGCTGTCGGCGTCGACCAGGTCGGCTTCCAGCTTGGTGCCCTTAAGCTTTTCGGCATCGAAGGGGGTGCGCCAGCCCTGGGGCGAGCGGTGATAGACCGTGTGGTCGTAGAAGGTGGACAGCACCTCTTCGGCCGACATGCCGGTCACGGCTTCCGGCGGCAGGGTTTCGCCCGCAGCCTCGGCCTTGGCCCGTGCCTCGGCGACCTCAACACCTTCCAGCGCCAACAGCAGCGTCGTGGCCGGCAGCTTGCGGCGCCGATCGATGCGCACCTGGATCAGGTCCTTGGCGTCGAATTCGAAGTCGAGCCAGGAGCCGCGATAGGGGATCACCCGCGCGGCAAAGAGATACTTGCCCGAGGAGTGGGTCTTGCCGCGGTCATGGTCAAAGAAGACGCCCGGGCTGCGGTGCATCTGAGAGACGATGACCCGCTCGGTGCCGTTGACGATGAAGGTGCCGTTGGGCGTCATGAGCGGCATGTCGCCCATGTAGACGTCCTGCTCCTTGATGTCGCGGATGGAGCGCGCGCCCGTGTCCTCGTCCAGGTCCCAGACCACCAGACGCAGCGTCACCTTCAAGGGTGCCGCATAGGTCATGCCGCGCTGCTGGCATTCCTCGACATCGTATTTCGGCTCTTCCAGCTCATAGCGAACGAACTCGAGGTCCGCGCGGCCGGAAAAGTCCCTGATCGGAAAAACCGACTTCAGCACCTCCTGCAGCCCGGTGTCCGTGCGCTCGGCCGGCGGTACGCCGACCTGGAGAAACTGGTCGTAGGAGGCCTTCTGGACCTCGATCAGGTTCGGCATCCGGCTCACCTCGGGAATACGCCCGAAGCTCTTGCGGACACGCTTACGTCCGGTGAACGACATCGTCATTGCAGACCCTCGTTCCGATCTCGCTGCCGACCGCCGCCGCACGGCCGACATTTGGGGAGAGCGGCGCCGGATCGGCGGCGCCGAGGGACCTGTGGATTTACCGCCCCGGTCCTCTTGTTCGGGCGGGCCCGCTCACGCGGGCAAAAGGGGTGCGGACGCGAAAAGCCGGCACGGCGCGCGGGGGCTTGCCCCGCGCGCCGGCCGGACCTTACGTCCGAAACAGCAGCTGTTGGGTCGTCACTTGACCTCGACAGTCGCACCGGCCTCCTCGAGCTGCTTCTTCAACTTGTCGGCGTCGTCCTTGGACACGCCTTCCTTGACCGGCTTGGGCGCACCCTCGACCAGGTCCTTGGCTTCCTTCAGGCCCAGGCCAGTGATGGCGCGGACTTCCTTGATGACGTTGATCTTCTTGTCACCGGCAGCAGCCAGGATGACATCGAACTCCGTCTGCTCTTCGGCCGCCTCGGCCTCGCCGCCGCCTGCGCCCGGCATCGCTGCCATGGCGACCGGAGCCGCTGCGGACACGCCCCAGGTCTCCTCAAGCTTCGTGGCGAGTTCCGCCGCTTCCAGAACTGTGAGCTGCGAGAGCTCTTCGACCAACTTATCCAAATCAGCCATGATCTACTTCCTTTTTGGCTCGAACTTCCGAAATCACTCGTGTCGCCAGCCGTCTCAAGCGGCCTCGTCCTTGGCGCCGTATGCGGCAAACACCCGGGCAAGTTGCCCGGCCGGGGCCTGGACCACGCCCGCCACCTTGGTGGCAGGGGCATTGACCAGCCCGATAAGCTTGCCGCGCAGCTCGTCGAGGGACGGCAGCGATGCCAGCGCCTTGACACCATCGGTGTCCAGGACCTGGCCCGCCAGCGCTCCGCCGACGATGGTCAGCTTCTCGTTCTTCTTGGCGAACTCGACGCAGACCTTTGCCGCTGCCACCGGGTCGTCCGACACCGCAATCGCGGTGGGACCGGTGAACAACGGCGACAGCGCCTCAAACGGCGTGCCCTCGAGAGCAAGCTTCACGAGGCGGTTTTTGGTAACGCGGTAACTGGCACCCGCCGCCCGCACTTTCCGGCGCAGATCCATCGACTCCGCCACCGTCAACCCGGACTGCCGGGTGACGACCAGCGCCGTCGCCGAACCAAACCGTTCGTGCATTGCAGCGACCAGCTCTTGTTTTTCCGCTCGATTCACGTCCTTGCTCCCTTCCGGCGGACCGTCCGCCCTGGGCGGGCGGCCGCATCCGGTTGCACGAGGACGGATCCGGGGACGCCCCGGTATCCGCCCGGTTCGCCTGTCCCGGAAGCTCAAGCCTCGTCCCCGCCGCGGCCGCAAGCGCGACATCGGCGGGAAGACAAAAACTCTCTGCTTCCTGTCTATGCAGGCCCCCCTTTGACTTAAGTGGCGGGCTTAGGAACGGCGGTTGCCGCTCACCTGCAGTCTCGGACAGGTGGGAAGACGGCAAGCCGCCTTCCCGCTTGCCCCGCCGGCCGGCCGAAGCCGCCCGCCGGGAACGCTCTTACGCAGCGGACGCCGAAAGGCTGCCCACCTCGATCTTCACACCCGGTCCCATGGTCGAGGACAGGGACACGCGCTTGATGTAGGTGCCCTTGGCGCCGGCCGGCTTGGCCTTGGCGATGGCATCCACGAAAGCGCGCACATTCTCTGCCAGCTTGTCGGCCTCGAAGCTGGCCTTGCCGATGCCGGCATGCACGATGCCGGCGCGCTCGGCGCGGAACTGCACCTGACCGGCCTTGGCTTCGCCCACGGCCGAAGCAACGTCGTTGGTGACGGTGCCCAGCTTGGGGTTCGGCATCAGGCCGCGCGGGCCGAGCACACGGCCCAGCTTGCCCACGATCGGCATCATGTCCGGGGTGGCGATGCAGCGGTCGAAGTCGATCTGACCGCCGGTGATCTGCTCGGCCAGGTCCTCGGCACCGACCACGTCGGCACCGGCCGCCTGGGCCTCCTCAGCCTTGGCGCCGCGGGCGAAAACCGCCACGCGCAGCGACTTGCCCGTGCCGTGCGGCAGGTTGACGGCGCCGCGCACCACCTGGTCGGCGTGGCGCGGGTCGATGCCCAGGTTCATGGAGACCTCGATGGTCTCGTCGAACTTGGCAGTGGCACGCTGCTTCAGCAGGCCCAGCGCTTCGTCCAGATCGTAGGCCTTGTTGCGGTTGATGCCTTCGAGATTGCTGCGCAGGCGCTTTGTGTTCTTTGCCATGGCTCTACTCCACAACCTCGAGACCCATGGAACGCGCGGAGCCGGCGATGATCTTGCTCGCGGCTTCGATGTCGTTCGCGTTGAGGTCTTCCATCTTCCCTTCCGCAATCTCGCGGATCTGCGCCATGGTCACCTTGCCCACGGTGCCCTTGGACGGGGTCGCGGAACCCTTGCTCACCTGCGCGGCCTTCTTCAGGTAGTAGGCCGCCGGCGGCGTCTTGGTGACGAAGCTGAAGGAGCGGTCGCCATAGGCCGTGATGACCACCGGCACCGGCATGCCCGGCTCCATGTTCTGCGTGGCGGCATTGAAGGCCTTGCAGAACTCCATGATGTTCAGGCCACGCTGGCCCAGCGCCGGACCGACGGGCGGCGAGGGGTTCGCCTTGCCCGCTGGGATCTCCAGCTTGATGTAACCGACAATTTTCTTTGCCATTCCAATTCCCTCAGATGAAAGGGGCGCGGTTGCGGCCTTGGCGAGCCTCCCGCGCGATCAACCCGGCCAAAAGCCTGGACCCGAGTGGCCTCAGAGCTTCTCGACCTGGGTGTACTCCAGTTCAACCGGCGTCGAGCGCCCGAAGATCGACACCGCCACCTTGAGGCGGGCGCGCTCCTCGTCCACATCCTCGACCACGCCGTTGAACGACATGAAGGGGCCGTCTGCCACGCGCACCTGCTCACCGATCTCGAAGGTGATCGAGGGCTTGGGCCGCTCCACCCCTTCCTGCACCTGGCGCAGCAGGTTCTGCGCTTCGCGCTCGGAGATGGGCACCGGCTTCCCGCGGCCGCCGAGGAAGCCGGTCACCTTTGGCGTGTTCTTGACCAGGTGCCAGCTCTCGTCGGTCAAGTCCATCTTCACCAGGACATAGCCCGGGAAGAACTTGCGCTCGCTCGAAACCTTCTGGCCCCGGCGCACCTCAACCACTTCCTCGGTCGGCACCAGCACCTCGGGGATGAGGTCGGCCATGCCCTGGGCCTCGGCCTGCTCGCGGATGGACTCGGCCACCTTGCGCTCAAAACCGGAATAGACGTGCAGAACGTACCAGCGTTGCGCCATGGCCTTCAGCCCCCGAGCCCGATGATCAGGCGCACCACCCAAGACAGGATCTGGTCCACGAAGAAAAAGAAGATCGCAGCAAGGAACACCATGATGAACACCATGATGGTGGTCACCGTGGTTTCCTTACGCGTCGGCCAGGTGACCTTGGAGACCTCCTGGCGTACCTCGCGGATATACTGTCCCGGGTTGCTCTTCGCCATGTTGAACTTCATCTCGACGCGGCCTGCCGCGCCCCTTCTTTTGCGTGTTCGCCGGACGTTGCCGGCGATGGCCGTCTGGCAGGAGTGGAGGGACTCGAACCCCCAGCCCCCGGTTTTGGAGACCGGTGCTCTACCAGTTGAGCTACACTCCTAGATCGGCCTCGACGCGATGCACTGGCTTCCGGGAACCTCTTACTCGGTTATGGAGGCGACGACGCCGGCACCGACGGTGCGGCCACCTTCGCGGATGGCGAAGCGCAGCCCCTCGTCCATGGCGATCGGCGCGATCAGCTCCACGTCCATCGTCACGTTATCGCCGGGCATCACCATCTCAGTGCCTTCCGGCAGACTGATCACGCCCGTCACGTCCGTCGTCCGGAAGTAGAACTGCGGACGGTAGTTCGTGAAAAACGGCGTGTGGCGACCGCCCTCGTCCTTGGTCAGGATGTAGGCTTCAGCCTTGAACTTCGTGTGCGGCGTGATCGAGCCCGGCTTCGCCAGAACCTGACCGCGCTCCACGTCATCGCGGCCGACACCACGCAGCAGCGCGCCGATGTTGTCGCCCGCCTCACCCTGGTCCAGCAGCTTGCGGAACATCTCGACACCGGTCACCGTCGACTTCTTCGTGTCGTGCAGGCCGACGATCTCGATTTCCTCGCCCACCTTGACCACACCGCGCTCGACGCGACCCGTGACCACCGTGCCGCGGCCCGAGATCGAGAAGACGTCCTCGATCGGCATCAGGAAGGGACGGTCCTTCGGACGCTCCGGCGTCGGGATGTAGGCATCCACATGGCGCATCAGCTCGAGAATGGCTTCCTGGCCCAGCTTCTTGTCGCTGTCCTCCAGCGCCGCCAGCGCCGAGCCCTTCACGATCGGAATGTCGTCGCCCGGGAAGTCGTAGGACGACAGCAGCTCGCGAACCTCGAGCTCCACCAGCTCCAGCAGCTCCTCGTCGTCGACCATGTCGCACTTGTTGAGGAACACCACCAGCGCCGGAACGCCGACCTGGCGCGCCAGCAGAATGTGCTCGCGCGTCTGCGGCATCGGGCCGTCGGCAGCCGACACCACCAGGATCGCGCCGTCCATCTGCGCCGCACCCGTGATCATGTTCTTCACGTAGTCCGCGTGACCCGGGCAGTCCACGTGGGCGTAGTGACGGTTCTCCGTCTCGTACTCGACGTGCGCCGTCGAAATCGTGATACCGCGCGCCTTCTCTTCAGGCGCCTTGTCGATCGCGTCGTACGCCGTAAAGGTCGCACCACCCGTCTCTGCAAGAACCTTCGTAATCGCCGCCGTCAGCGACGTCTTACCATGGTCAACGTGACCAATCGTCCCAATGTTGCAGTGCGGCTTCGTCCGCTCGAACTTCGCCTTCGCCATGGTGTCCGACCTTCCTTACGACTCTCGTCTTTCTGGGGCGCCGCCTGCGGCCATTTCTCCGATGCGGCCCGTTCTGCCTTTGTCTGCTGGAGCGGGTGACGGGAATCGAACCCGCACAACCAGCTTGGAAGGCTGGGGCTCTACCATTGAGCTACACCCGCACGCAGACCCTAATCTAAACCTGGAACCTCATGCTCGTCCGTCGCCAGCAGGCAGTGGTGGAGGGGGTTGGATTTGAACCAACGTAGGCATAGCCAACGGATTTACAGTCCGTCCCCTTTAACCACTCGGGCACCCCTCCTCCTGGTCCGCTGCCCGCGCGACAGGTGGGCGATCTAGGGGTATTTACCCCAACCTGTCAACCGCAAACGTCACAAAAATCGCCATCGCTCTTAGCGTCGGGCTGACGCAGCGAACGTGGACACCTCTGGACTTATTCACAGGAAGAGTGTAGGCGGCCGCATGCCCAGACGCAAGCCCAGCCGAACAGATGCCGTGCAGCGCGGATCGACCCGCCGCGAGTCGCCTTCACCCCGCGAGGAGAGAGGGGCTCAGCGCGACGCCCAGCCGCAAGCCACCGGCGCGCCGCCGCGCCGCAACCGGCCCAGCCGGCCCTCGCCCGCCGGCGCGCGCGGCCTGCTGCTCTACGGCGCCCATGCGGTGCGTGCTGCGCTGGGCAATCCCCAGCGGCGCTGCCACCGCCTGCTGCTGACCGAGGAGGCCGAGCGGCGCGAGGGCCGCAGCCTCGAGCCCCTGCTGCGCGCACACCCCGGCGGTGTGCCAGTGGAGAGAATGACGCGCGAGGCGCTTGAAGACCTCCTGCCCGGCGCGGTGCATCAGGGCATGGCACTGGACGCAGCGCCCCTCGACCCGCCGCTGCTGCAGGACTTCCTGGCGGAGCTGCCGCCGGGGCCGGCGCTGCTGCTGCTGCTGGACCAGGTCACCGACCCGCACAACGTCGGCGCCATCCTCCGCTCGGCCGCGGTCTTCGGCGCCGCCGCGGTGGTGGCCCCGGAACGCCACGCCGCAACGGAAAGCGGCACCCTGGCCAAGGCAGCCAGCGGGGCGCTGGAGGAGGTGCCCTACCTGCGCGAAGTGAATCTGGCCCGCAGCCTCGACCAACTGAAAGCAGCCGGCTTCTGGGTGCTGGGCTTCGCCGGCGAGGCGCCGCAATCACTTGGCAGCTACGACCCGCCGGAGCGCATTGCGCTCTGCCTCGGCGCCGAGGGCGCGGGCCTGCGCCGCCTCACCCGCGAACGCTGCGATCTGCTGCTGTCCCTGCCGGCGGAGGGCAGCTTCCGGGACCTCAACGTCTCCAACGCCGCGGCCGTGGCCCTCTTCGCCTTGAGTCACAAGCGACTCGAAGGCGCCCAGTAACCACCTTTCAACGGCCCACCGGTCAACGGCGGCCGAACAGCCGCTCGATGTCCGCCAGTTTCAGTTCCACATAGGTCGGCCGGCCGTGGTTGCACTGGCCGCTGTGGGGTGTGACCTCCATCTGGCGCAGCAGCGCGTTCATCTCCTCGCCGGCGAGCCTGCGCCCGGCGCGCACCGAGCCGTGACAGGCCAGGGTGCTGCAGACCTCCTCCAGGCGCTCTTTCAAGGCCAGGGTCTGGTCCATCTCCAGCAGCTCGTCGGCCAGGTCACGCACCAGCGCCGCCACGTCGGTCTTGCCCAGCAGGGCGGGGATCTCGCGCACCAGCACCGCATCGGCCCCGAAGCCTTCGATCACCAGGCCCAGTTCCTCCAGCTCGCCAGCACGCGCCAGCAGGCGCTGGGCCGCCGGCTCCTCCAGCTCCACCACCTCGGGGATCAACAGGAGCTGCCGGGCCACACCGTCACGGCCCATCTGCTGCTTCATGCGCTCATAGACCAGGCGCTCGTGGGCGGCGTGCTGATCGACGATGACGATACCCTCGGCGGTCTGTGCCACGATGTAGGTGCCGTGCAGCTGCGCGCGCGCCGCCCCCAGGGGATGGGCCTCGCTCGGGGCTGACCCGCCACCATCCGCCTCGTCGTCTGCCCGGTCGGGCACTGCCGCATCGGGCCAGGGCTCGCTGCGCGCGGCCGGGCGATCGTCCAGTCCCGGCAGCGGCGCGTAGGCGGCCGCCGCCTGGGCCAAGCCGGCCGGACTCCCTTCGCTTCTCGGGTACCTAGTGCCACCGCCCGGCGCCCCGCCCCGCGTCCCGGCCGGCGGCGGAGCCTGTCCCGGACGAAAGGCACCCAGTGCCTGGCCGGCCACGGTGGTGGAGGCGCGGTGACCGGCCTGGGCCAGGGCATGGCGACAGGCCGAGACGATCAGGCCGCGCACCAGCCCGGCATCGCGAAAGCGTACCTCGGCCTTGGCCGGATGCACGTTCACGTCCACCACCTCGGCAGGGCACTCGAGAAAGAGCGCCACCAGCGGATGGCGGTCGCGGGCGAGGAAATCCTGATAGGCGCCGCGAATCGCCCCCAGCAGCAGCCGGTCCTTCACCGGCCGGCCGTTGACGAAGAGATACTGATGCTGCGCGGTGCCACGGTTGAGGGTGGGCAGGCCGATCAGGCCACTGAGCCGCAGGTCCTCGCGCTCGGCGTCCAGCGGCAGGCAGTTCTCCTGGAAGTCCCGCCCCAGGAGCTGCCCCAAACGCTGGGCCCGGGCGTCGAACAGCGCGCCGCCGCCCGGCTCCAGCTGCAACAGTCGGCGCTTCTCGTCGGACAGCAGGAAGGCCACCTGGGGATGGGCCATGGCGAGGCGCGCGATGGCGTCGCGGACGTAGCCCTGCTCCGTGCGGGCCTGCTTGAGGAACTTGAGCCGTGCCGGGGTCGCGAAGAAGAGGTCGCGCACCTCCACCCGGGTGCCCTCCGCCAGGGCGGCGGGCTTGAGCTGGCCCTTTCGCCCGCCCTCGACAGTGAGTTGCCAGGCCTCATCGCTGCCCCGGGCACGGCTGCTGAGGGTCAGGCGGGCCACGGCGCCGATCGACGGCAGCGCCTCGCCGCGGAAGCCGAGGCTGCGGATGTGCACCAGGTCGTTGTCCGGCAGCTTGGAGGTGGCGTGGCGCTCCAGCGCCAGATCGATCTCCGCCGGGCCCATGCCCTGGCCGTCGTCGGTGACACTGAGATAGGCGCGCCCGCCGTCGCGCAGCTGCACCTCGATGCGCCGCGCCCCGGCATCCAGCGCATTCTCCACCAGTTCCTTCACCGCCGCCGCCGGTCGCTCGATCACCTCGCCGGCGGCGATGCGGTTCACCAGGGTCTCGGGCAGGCGGCGCAGGGGCATACGGGCTTGGGACTCCGTCAGAAGCGATTGAGATGAGGCAGCGGGGTCTCAGTCCCGCTGCATCACTGCGAGATAATCGCGGGCGAGGACCTTGCCCTCCTCCACCGCCGGCTGGTCGTAGGCATCGACGCCCAGCAGCTCCGCCGCCAGGATCGTCTCCAGCATGAAGTGCATGAACAGCCCGCCCAGCACCTCCTCGTCCAGGCGCTCCAGCACCAGGGTGCGGGTCGGCTTGCCGTTGCGGATCAGGGTCTCGGCCGTCGCCCGGGCCATGGCATCCAGCAGGTCGCCCATGCGCCGCCCCGCCAGATACTCCAGCCGAGGATCGTCGACAACCTGCGGCGCCACCCGGGGGCCCTCGCCCTCCGTTTCAAGCCGAATCAGCGTGAAGAGCTTGTCCGCCGGCCCCTGAAGATAGAGCTGCAGTTGGCTGTGCTGGTCCACCGGGCCCAGCGCGCGGATCGGCGTGGTGCCCTTGCCGTGCTTGCCCAGGCTTTCGGCCCAGAGCTGGCGATACCAGAGCCCGAAGTCGGCGAGGCGGTCAACATAGGGCATCAGCACCGATTGGCTGTAGCCGCGCTCCGCCGCCAGCACCGCCAGCGCCGCGCCCGCGGCCGGCGAGGCGAGATCGCAGCCTTCCGACCCCAGTGCCCGGTCGAGCACCGCCGCCGCCCCCTCCCGGAACGCGGCGGCATCAAGGCCCGCCAGCAGTGCCGGCAAAAGCCCCACCACCGAAAGGACGGAAAAGCGCCCGCCCACGCCCAGGTCATGGTCCAGGCGCGGCAGGCGCCAGCGCTCCGCCAGGGCGGCCAAGGGGCTGTCCTTGGGCTCGGTGATCACCGCCACGCGGCTGGCGAGCCGGCTCTCGTCCAGTGCCTCGATCATCGCCTCGACGATCACGGCGAACTGGCACAGGGTTTCCGCCGTGCCGCCGGACTTGGAGACCGCCACGACGCCGGTGCGCTCCAGATCGAGCCGATCCAGCAGCCGCTCGAAGCCGAAGGGGTCCACATTGTCCAGGAAGTGCAGCCGTGGGTGCGCCGGGCCCAGCGGCGCATCGGCCAGGGCGTAGAGCGTCTGCCCCCCCAGGGAGGAGCCGCCGGTGCCAAGGATCAGCACGTCGTCGCAGGTTTCGCTCAAGGCGAAGGCCAGATCGCGTGCCGGCTCCAGGTCGGCGCGCCGGTCCGGCAGCAGCAGGAACTCGGGATCCCCCTCGCCGGCCGAGCGCTGGGCCGCGAGGCGATCGAGCGCCGGGCGCAGGCTCTGCGCCTTTTCAAGCACCTGGGACTCCTCCAGGGCGCCCTGGCCCAGGCGCGCGCTCAGACAGCCGGAAAGGTCGAAAGCAAGGCTCATGTCCGTGATTCTCCCTGGCGCGAAGGTTGGCCCCCCGAATTTGAGACTCCCGGATGAAAGCCGGCGCTGCCCACGTGACCGCCGGTGACGGACCGGTCCATTACCCCAGTGCCGCCGGAGCGCGATCAGGCCGCCTTCAGCCCGAGTATGCCTGTGAGAATAAGCGCGATACAGCCGAGCCGCCAGAGGGTTGCCGGTTCCCCGAAAATGACGATGCCCACCACCACGGTGCCAAGCGTGCCGATCCCGGTCCAGACGGCATAGGCGGTGCCCAGGGGCAGGCTGCGCATCGCCCAGCTCAGCAGCAGGAAACTCAGCCCCATCAGGAAGACCGTCACGACGCTGGGCCCCAGGCGGGTGAAGCCCTGGGTGTACTTGAGCCCGACAGCCCAGCCCACTTCGAGCAAACCGGCAATGAACAGAATGATCCAGGCCACGCGTTCTCCGCTCCCGTGTTTGCGGGCGCAGTGCAGCGCCCCACCAAAAAATGCCTCACAGCCTTCGGAACCCGCGGCCCCCGTGCACCCGTCCCAGAGGATGCGTATACAAGCCCTCGACCGGAAGGTCGGCGCGCTGCATGCTGGCCCAGGATTACCGCCCCCACACCGTTTGAACAGGACAGCCTTGTGCCGAAATCCGCCCCACCCCCCTTCCCGGACAAACAGGCGATCCTCGAGTTCCTCCAGAACGCCGGGGCACCGGTCGGCCTGAAGGATCTCGCGCGCCACTTCGCCGTCAAGGGCGCCGACCGGCGTCTGCTGCGCAAGTTGGTGACCGAACTGGAGGAAGAGGGCCAGATTGACAAGCCGGAACGGCGCAAGCTGGCCCCGAAGGGCGCCCTGCCCGCCGTGACCGTGCTGGAGATCAGCGGTCTGGACGAGGACGGCGAGTTGCTGGCCAAGCCCGCGCGTCGCCGCGAGGACGAGGCACCGCCGCCGACCATCTACATGGTCCCGGAAAAGCGCAGCCGCGCCGCCCTGGCGGTGGGCGAGCGGGTGCTTGCCAAGCTCGAGCGCCAGGAGGATGGCAGCTACGCCGCCCGGGTCATCCGACGCCTGGGTCGGGCTCTCGAGCGCGAGGTGCTCGGCATTTACGAGATCGGTCCCAAGGGCGGGCGCCTGAAGCCCACGGACCGCAAGGCAAAGTACGACTATCGGATCAGCCAGGCCGACTCCAAGGGGGCGGAGGCCGGTGAGCTGGTGCTGGCCGAAACCAAACCGCACCACCGCCGCGCCGGCGAGCGCGAGGCCGTGGTCATCGAACGCCTGGGCGGCGTCGACAACCATCGGGCGCTCAGCCTGATCGCCGTGCACGAGCACGGCATCCCGACCCGCTTTCCCGAGCGCGCCATAGCGGAGGCCGAGGCCGCCGGCCCGGTGCCCGAAGCGAAGCGCACCGACCTGCGCGACCTGCCGCTGGTCACCATTGACGGCGCCGATGCCCGGGATTTCGACGACGCCGTCTTCGCCGAAGCCGACGACGACCCCGGGAACCCCGGCGGCTGGCGCCTCGTCGTGGCCATCGCCGACGTGGCCCACTACGTCCGGCCCGACAGCGCCCTCGATCAATCGGCGCGCGAACGCGGCAACTCGGTCTACTTCCCCGACCGGGTTGTGCCGATGCTGCCCGAGGCCCTGTCCAACGGCTGGTGTTCCCTGCGCCCGAACGAGGAGCGCGGCTGCCTGGCCGCCCACCTCTGGATCGATGCCGAAGGCCAGCTCAAGCGGCAGAAGTTCACCCGCGGCGTCATGCGCTCGGCAGCGCGGCTGACCTACGAGCAGGTGCAGCTGGCGCACGACGGCCATCCCGACGAGGCCACCGGCCCCTTGCGCGAGCCGGTGATCACCCCGCTCTACGGCGCATTCCGCGCGCTCTGCAAGGCCCGGGAGAAGCGCGGCACCCTCGATCTGGACATCCCCGAACGCCGGCCCGTGCTCGACGAAGCCGGGCAGGTGGTCGCCATTGAGCCCCGGCGCCGGCTGGACAGCCACCGGCTGATCGAGGAATTCATGATCACCGCGAACGTGGCCGCGGCGCAGGAACTGGAAAAGCGCCGCCAGCCCTGCATGTACCGGGTGCACGATCAGCCGGACAAGGCCCGGGTCGATGCCCTGCGCGAGGTGCTCGACGGCCTGGGACTGCGCCTGGCCAAGGGGCAGGTGCCGCAACCCAAGACCTTCACGCGCATCCTGGAGCAGGTGAAGGGCACCGAAGCCGCCACCATGGTGAGCGAACTGATCCTGCGCGCCCAGGCGCAGGCGGTCTACAGCCCGGAGAACATCGGCCACTTCGGCCTCGCCCTGGCGAAGTATGCCCACTTCACCTCCCCGATCCGCCGCTATTCCGACCTGCTGGTGCACCGCGGCCTGATCTCCGGCCTCAAGCTCGGCGACGACGGGCTGCCGGCCCAGGCTGCAAGCGCGTTCCCGGAGCTGGGCGAGGCCATCTCCATGACCGAGCGTCGGGCCGCCGCCGCCGAGCGCGACGCCATCGACCGCATGACCGCCGCCTTCCTGCAGAACCGCATCGGCGAAGTCTTTGCCGGACGCATCGGCGGCGTCACCCGCTTCGGCCTCTTCGTCACGCTGGAGCAGAGCGGTGCAGACGGGCTCGTGCCCATCTCCTCCCTGCCCGACGACTACTACGTCCACGACGAGACCCAGCACAGCCTGATCGGCCGGCGCTGGGGCCGGGTCTACCATCTGGGCCAGAGCGTGACCGCGGCCCTGGTGGAGGCCGAGCCCTTGACCGGCGGCCTGATCCTGAGCCTGGTGGAAAGCAAGGAGGAAGAAACGCCGCGCAGCCTGCCGACGAAACACCGGCGCAAGGAAGCGAGCGGCCCACGCCGCAAGAACCGCCAGTGAGCAGTCGCGGCAGACTTTCTGCTTTCGTGGCAATGCCCTGCCCGGTTGTGGCCACAATGGCGCGAAAGGTTGGTGTGGTTCATAGGAGGAATGCTCATGACACCCTCTGGCACTTGCCCACCAAACTGTGCTGAATGAGGCGGCGGATGTGATTTTTGTGGACCGGATGATGCGAAGCGACCGGCCTTTACGACGCGGGACTCGAGCGCTCGGCACCCTGTTCGGGTTGCTGCTGCTCATGGCCTGCACCGCCGGCAATGCCGGCTTCTCCAGCCCGGAGTACGACAGCGAGCGGGCCGCCCGGCTGTTCACCGCCGGCTACCATGACATCGCCGGCGTCTACATCGAAGCCATGCCGCCGCGCCAGCTGGCACAGGCCGGTCTGGGCGAATTGCACGACATGGACCCGCGCATCGCCCTGGAGCCGGAAGAGGACAGCGGCTTCATCCTGCGCGTCGAGGACCAGCCGGCACAGCACTATGCCCTGCCGCGCCAGCAGGACTACGACGCCTGGGGTGCGCTCACCGCCCGGGTGCTGGACGACGCCCGGGCCCTGTCGCCGGCCGTCGCCGAGGCCGACGGCGAGGAGCTCTATGGCACCGTCTTCGGGGGTATCGTCGGCGAGCTGGACGGCTTTTCGCGCTATGCCGGCCGCGATCAGGCACGCGAGAACCGCGCCGGGCGCAGCGGCTTCGGCGGCATCGGCGTGCGTATCCGCAACGAGGATGACGGCGTGCGCATCCTCTCGGTCATGGAGGACACACCGGCCGAGAGCGCCGGCCTGCAGGGCCGCGACCTCATCCTGGCCATCGACGGCGCAGCGGCCAAGGACTTCGACCAGTACGAAGTGGTGCAGCAGCTTCGCGGCCCAGTGAACTCCCGGGTGCGCCTGCTGATCAAGCGCGAGGAGATGGAAACGCCCTTCCAGGTCAACGTGCAGCGCGCCCACATTGTGCCCCAGACGGTCCACTACAGCCTTGAGGACTCCGTTGCCGTCTTCCGGGTGACTGGCTTCAATCACGCCACCACCGCCACTTTGCGCCGCAAGCTGGTCCAGGCCGAGCGCGAGGCGGGCGACCGACTTTCGGGCTACCTGCTTGACCTGCGCTCCAACCCCGGCGGTCTGCTGGAGCAGTCGGTGAGCGTGGCCGACATCTTCCTGGAAGGCGGGCGCATCGTCTCAACGCACGGCCGCCATCCCGACAGCCATCAATACTTCGAGTCGCGCCACGAGGCCCGGGTGCCGCCCCGGCCCATGGTGGTGCTGATCAACGGCAACTCGGCCTCGGCCTCGGAAATCGTCGCCGCCGCCCTGCAGGATGCCGGCCGCGCCCTGGTGGTCGGCAGCGGCTCCTATGGCAAGGGAACGGTGCAAACCGTCCTGCGCCTGCCCAACGAGGGCGAACTGACCCTGACCTGGGCGCGATTCCACGCTCCGTCCGGCTACTCCCTGGACCGGCGCGGCGTGATGCCCGACGTCTGCACCAGCGGCGAAACCCAGGACGAGGAGGCGCTGATGAGTGGCATCTATCAGGGCTTCACCCGCGAACACCGGGCCCTGCGCCGGCAACGCGTCGCCGTCGATAATCCGGGGGAACTGGCAGCCTTCCGCGCCCACTGTCCCAAGGATGATGCCGAGCGCGAGGCCGACATGCGCATCGCCATGAAGCTGCTGCGCGACCCGAACCTCTATGCCGCCGCCCAGGGCCTGCCCACGGTGACGGCAGAGATGCCCCGCAGGGAAGTCCTGATCGATCAGGCCCTGTCAAACGAAGCGCCCGCCGGGGTGAGCGTACCAGCACAGTGATTGGGCAAGCACAGTGACGGGCCTGGCGGAAAAGCGCAGGGCGCGGCGCAGTGTCGTGCGACCCCAGGCCGCTGCTGGCATCGTGCTGCTGCGCCGCAGCGCCAAGGGTGCCGAGGTGCTGCTCGGCCGGCGCAACGCCCGGCTGCGCTTCATGCCGGGCTACTACGTCTTTCCCGGCGGCCGCCTGGACCCCGGCGACCGCCAGGCAAGCGGCTTTGCCGAACCGCCAAGTCCGGCGCCCGGCCCAGGCGCCGACGGCCTCACCGCGCGCCTCTTTCCGGCGCTGCGCCGGGCCGCCATTCGCGAGACCTGGGAGGAGACCGGCCTGCTGCTGGCAGACAGCGAGGCCTCCCTGGCAGGCGATACGGCGTCGACACCGGGCGTCTGGCAGGATTACCGCCGCGCGGGACTTGCCCCGGCCTTCGGGCAGCTAAGCTTTGTGGCGCGCGCCATCACGCCACCGCAGTCGCCGATCCGCTTTCACAGCCGCTTCTTTCTCTGCTGCACCGACGAGGTGGCCGTGGGCGGTCGCCTCGCCGGGGATGGCGAGCTGGAGGATCTGGACTGGCGCCCTGCCCGCTCCCTGGACGCGCTGCCCATGGCCGACGTGACCCGTGCGGTGCTGCAGGAGGCGCTGCATCGCCTCGAGCAGCCGGAGCGCCCTGCCTGCCTCTTCCTCTATCGCCAGGGTCGCATCCGCCGCCGCTGACGAGCAGAATCGTGAGGGACGTCCGCTGCGAGCCTTGACTTGTGTCTTCGCGTGGCTATCGTCGCCGCCTTGCAGAGTGTGATCGGGCGGCATGGCCGCACCCCAAGCACTTCGAGAGTCATCGGTGCCTGACCTGCCGGAACACCGGCCCGGGCATCGAAATTTGCAGCGCCAAGCAGCCCGGAAGGACAGATCGTTATGGCGAAGCCCGTGACGCAATGGATCAAGCTGGTGAGCACCGCCGACACCGGCTACTTCTACGTCAAGAAGAAGAACCCGCGTAACCAGACCGAAAAGATGAGCCTGCGCAAGTACGACCCCGTTGCGCGCAAGCACGTCGAGTTCAAGGAATCCAAGATGAAGTGAGGCGGATCGCCGGCCGGGTATCTCGGCCGCGCACCGCTTCCAGTCTCTTGATCAAGAAAACCCCTCGGGCCGGCCGGCCCGAGGGGTTTTTCCTGTTCCAGTCCTCTGAGCAAAAGAGCGCGTCCAAATTTGAAGCCCGAAGGTTCAGATTGGACGCGCTACGCTTCACGCCTTGCCGTAGCCACCGCCGCCCGGCGTTTCCACCAGGAAGGCGTCGCCGGGCTGCATCTCCGCCTTGTCGGTGCCGGAGAGCTCCTCGACCCGTCCGTCCTTGCGGATCACGGCATTGCGGCCCAGCGCGCCGGGTTCGCCGCCCTCCAGACCGAAGTTCGGCACCTTGCGGTGGCTGGAGAGGATCGAGGCCGTCATTGGCTCCAGGAAGCGCAGTCGGCGGATCGTGCCGTCGCCGCCGCGCCAATGCCCCTTGCCGCCGGAACCGCGGCGGATCTCGAAGGACTCCAGCAGCACCGGGAAGCGCCACTCCAGCACCTCGGGGTCGGTGAGCCGCGCATTGGTCATGTGGGTGTGCACGGCATCGCAGCCGTCGAAGCCCTCGCCCGCACCCGAACCTCCGGCGATGGTCTCATAGTACTGGTAGCGGTCGCTGCCGAAGGTGAGGTTGTTCATCGTCCCCTGCGCACCCGCCAGAGCCTTGGTCGCGCCATAGAGGCAGTCGGTGATCGCCTGGCTGGTCTCCACGTTACCGGCCACCACGGCCGCCGGCGCCACCGGATTGAGCATGGAGCCTTCCGGGATCACGATGTCGAGCGGCTTGAGGCAGCCCTCGTTCATCGGGATCTCGTCCTCCACCAGGGTGCGGAAGACGTAAAGCACGGCCGCCCGGCAGACCGCCGAGGGTGCATTGAAGTTGTTGGGCAGCTGCGCGCTGGTGCCGGTGAAATCGATGCGGGCGGTGCGCGCGGCCCGGTCGATGGACACGCTCACTGCGATTTGGCTGCCGTCGTCCATGGGATAGACGAACTGCCCGGGAGCCAGACGATCGAGCACCCGGCGCACCTGCTCCTCGGCGTTGTCCTGCACGTGGCCCATATAGGCCTGCACGACCTCCAGCCCGAAAAGGCCGACGATGCGGCGCAGCTCCGCGACCCCCTTCTGGTTGGCAGCGATCTGTGCCTTGAGGTCGGCCACGTTCTGGTCGGGATTGCGCGCCGGATAACGCGCGTTGCGCAGCAGCTCGCGCACCGCGTCTTCCCGGAAGCGGCCCTGCTCAACCAGCTTGAAGTTGTCGATCAGCACGCCTTCCTCTTCCACCGTCCGGGAATCCGGCGGCATGGAGCCCGGCGTGGTTCCGCCCACATCCGCATGATGGCCGCGGCTGGCCACATAGAAGAGGATTTCGGTTTCGGCCTCGTTGAAGACCGGCGTGACCACGGTGATGTCCGGCAGGTGGGTGCCGCCGTTGTAGGGCGCGTTCAGCATATAGACGTCGCCCGGGGCAAGCCGGTCACGGTTCTGGCGGATCACCACGCGGATCGATTCGCTCATGGAGCCCAGATGCACCGGCATGTGCGGCGCATTGGCGACCAGGTCACCCGTCGGCGTGAAGAGCGCGCAGGAGAAGTCCAGCCGCTCCTTGATGTTCACCGAGTAGGCGGTCTTCTCCAGCGTGGAGCCCATCTGCTCGGCGATGGACATGAAGAGATTGTTGAAGATCTCCAGCATGACCGGATCGACCTGCGTGCCCACGGCTACGGCCCGCTCCAGCGGCACCACGCGCTCCAGCACCAGGTGATTGCGGCCGGTGAGCGCGGCGCGCCAGCCGGGGTCGACCACCGTGGTGGAGGTGGTTTCGATGACGATGGCCGGGCCATCGATCTTGTGGCCGGGCACGATGTCCTCGCGCCGGAAGACCGGCGCGTCGTGCCAGGCGCCATTGGTGTAGATCGCACGCTGCGCCGCCGGCTGCGGCGCGGGGGCGTTCTCCTGCACTGCCAGATCCGGATCGTCGGCGGCATCGGTGCGACCGATGGCTTCGACGGAGACCGCCTCCACCACATGGGCCTTTTCTGGCATGGTGAAGCCGAAACGCTGCGTGTAGGCTGCCTCGAAGGCAGCGACCACGGCTTCGGCCGTGCCGAAATCAACGATCAGCGCCGAGTCGGTCCCCTCGTAGCGCAGGTGAACCTTGCGCAGGATCTCGATGCGCGCCGCCGGTACGCCCTGGGCCACCAGCTCGCCGCGGGCTTCCGCTTCCAGCGTATCAAGCGCAGAGGTGACGTCCTCCAGCGCCGACTGCAGGCGCTTTTCCACCGCCTGCTCCTTGATCACGCGCAGGTCGGCCAGCCCCATGCCATAGGCCGAGAGCACACCGGCGTAGGGGTGCAGGAAGATGCGGGTCATGCCCAGGGTGTCGGCGATGTCGCAGGCATGCTGTCCGCCGGCGCCACCGAAGCAGTTCAGGGTGTACCTGGAGACGTCGTAGCCGCGCTGGATGGAGATCTTCTTGATGGCGTTGGCCATGTTCTCCACCGCGATGCGGCGAAAGCCCTCGGCCACTTCTTCTGGGCTGCGCTCGTCGCCTGTGGCCTCGTGGATCCTGCTGGCCATCTCGGCAAACTGCGTCTTCACCACCTCGCCATTCAGTGGCTCGTCGGCCCCGGGGCCGAAGACCGGCGGGAAGAAATCGGGCTGGATGCGGCCCAGCATGACATTGGCATCGGTGACCGCCAGCGGGCCGCCGCGGCGATAGCTGGCCGGCCCGGGATTGGCACCGGCGCTGTCGGGCCCCACCCGGTACCGGGTGCCATCGAAATGCAGGATCGACCCACCGCCGGCCGCCACTGTGTTTATCTGCATCATCGGCGCACGCATACGCACACCTGCGACCTGGGTCTCAAACGTACGCTCGTACTCGCCGTCGTAGTGGGCGACATCAGTGGAGGTGCCGCCCATGTCGAAGGTGATGATCTTCTCGAAGCCGCCCATGGCTGCCGTGCGCACGGCACCGACAATGCCGCCGGCCGGCCCGGAGAGAATGGAGTCCTTTCCCTGAAAGGCGTGGGCATCGGTCAGGCCGCCGTTCGACTGCATGAACAGCAGCCGCACGGCCGCGGCCGCCGCATCCCCCTCGGCCCCGCCGAGTTGCCCCGCGACCTGGTCGACGTAGCGCCGCAGGATCGGCGAAAGGTAGGCATCGACAACGGTGGTGTCGCCGCGCCCGACCAGCTTCATCAGCGGGCTCACCTCGTGGCTGACCGAGATCTGCGGAAAGCCGATCTCGCGGCCGATCTCCGCCACCCGCTTCTCATGGTCGGTGAAGCGATAGCCGTGCATGAACACGATGGCGAGCGAGCGGATGCCGGCATCATAGGCCGCCTGCAGCCCGGCGCGCGTGGCTGCCTCGTCCAAGGGCTCCAGTACCGTGCCGTCGGCCAGCAGACGCTCGGGAACCTCCACCACCTGCTCATAGAGCAGTTCCGGCAGTTCGATACGCCGGGTGAAAAGGTGCGGGCGGTTCTGGTAGGCGATGCGCAGCTGGTCGCGGAAGCCGCGGGTGATGGCGAGTACCGTGCGATCGCCCTTGCGCTCTAGCAAGGCGTTGGTGGCAACCGTGGTGCCCATTTTCACCGCCTCGACCTGGCTGGCGGGAATGGCTTCCTCGCCCTGCAGGCCGAGCAGATCGCGGATGCCCTGAATCGCGGCGTCCTTGTAGGCCTCGGGATTCTCGGACAGCAGCTTGTGGGTGACGATCTCGCCGTCGGGGCGGCGGCCCACCACATCGGTGAAGGTTCCGCCGCGATCGATCCAGAACTGCCAGCGCCCCTCGCCGTCGCGCACGCCTGCCTCACCCGCCATATCGTCTCTCCGCTCCTGCTGTCGGATCGCCGCCGCGCCCCAGCGCAGCGCGACTCGCTTGCCGTAAAGGTGGTCTGCTTACTGTCTTGCCGGGGGGTTTCTCAAGCACGACCCGGCGGGTCGCGCGACAAACCGCGGGCTTCGAGATTGCTCAAGTAGTCGGCCCAGAGCTGTTCCTGCTCCTCGCCCAGCTTGTGGAGGTAGTCCCAGGAATAGAGGCCGGTGTCGTGCAGGTCGTCGAACTTCAGGCGGACGGCATAGCTGCCCACCGGCTCGATTTCCATGATGCCCACGTGCCGGCGCCCGGAGACGATCTGCTTTTGTCCCGGACCGTGGCCCTGGACCTCGGCGGAGGGGCTTTCCACCCGCAGCAGCTCCGCGGGCAGCGAGAAGCTTTGCCCGTCGTCGAAGGTCACCTCCAGGCACTTCTCCGAGCGCTTGTAGCGCAGCTCCACCGGGTGGTGCTTGACGTCGAACTCACTCATCGAGATCGCGCGCCTCTTCCGGCAGCATGATGGGGATGCCGTCGCGCACCGGATAGGCCAGTTTGGCCTGCCGGCTGATCAGCTCCTGACGCTCCCGATCGTACTCCAGCGGCCCCTTGGTCAAGGGACAGACCAGGATATCGAGCAGCTTTGGATCCACTCTCGCAGCATCCGCCATTTCTATCTCCCCGAATCGGCCCCGGATCGGGTCAGTGGCGCAGGACTTCGCCACCGCCCTGGGCCAGGGTTGCCATCTCGAACAGCGCGATCATCGTCTCTGCCCGCTCGCCCAGCGTCGGCGCTTCCAGCAGCGCCTGCTTCTCGCGCACATCGAAGGGGCAGAGCATGGCCAGCGCCGTCACCAGCTCGTCGTCTGCGGCGGCCTGGATCGAGTCCCAGTCGCCCTGCAGGCCGGAGACCTCGAAGTAGCCGCGCAGCGCCTGCAGCAGTCGGGTGCGGTCGAAGGCCTGCTCGATCTGCGCCAGTTCGTCACCGCCTTCCAGGTCGCCGCGGAACGGCTCCCAGGCCGGCCGGACACGGCGATAGCCTTCCTCGGCCCGCGGCAGTTCCTCGCGCACGCTGAAGCGCAGCATGCCGGTCAGTGTGATGAGATAGCGCCCGTCGTCGGTTTCGCCGAAGGAAGTGATGCGCCCGGCGCAGCCGATGCCGAACAGCGGCGCGGCGCCAACGTCGGCGGAGTCACCCTCCTGGTCCTGAGGGAGCGGCTGCACCATGCCGATCAGCCGCGACCCGGCCAGGGCGGCCTGGGTCATGGCCAGATAGCGCGGCTCGAAAATGTTAAGCGGAAGCTGGCCGCCCGGCAGGAGCAGAGCCCCCGGCAGCGGGAAGATCGGCAGGATCTCCGGCAGTTCGTCGTAACGCGGGGCGAAAGCAGGTGTGGTCATGCGAAGAGCAGCGACGAGAGGCGCCGACGCGCCTCCTGGGCCAGCGGATCCTTGAAGCCCCAGGCCTCGAAGTACTTCACCAGCTGCTTGCGGGCCGCATCCTCGTTCCAGTCGCGCTGGCGCTTGACGATCTCCAGCAGTTCCTCGACCGCCGCTTCGCGCTTGTTCTGGGCATAGAGCGCCTGGGCCAGGTCGAAGCGCGCCTGATGGTCGTCAGGGTTATGCGCCACCTTTTCCATCAGGTCGGCCACGTCGCCGCTCTGCGCCGCCTGGCGCGCCAGTTCGATGGCGCTGGACACCGCCTGCAGCTCGGGCTTGAGCTGCATGGCTTCCGGCAGGCTCTTCAGGGTCTCCTCGGCACCGTCCAGATCGCCCATATCGATCTGGCAGCGCAGCATGCCGGCAACCGCCGCCGCATTCTCCTGATCCTGCTGCAGGATCCGTCCGAAAAGCTGGGCCGCTTCCTGCGGCTGGCCGGCGGTGCGCATATTCTCAGCCTCGGCGAGGATCTCCTCCGCCGAAGGGCCCGCATCCTGCCCCGCCGTCTGCAGCACACCGGCGATGAACTGCTTGACCTGGCTTTCCGGCAGCGCGCCCTGGAAACCGTCCACCGGCTGCCCCTGATAGAAGGCGTAGACCGTGGGCACGGACTGGATGCGCAGCTGTGCGGCCAATTGCTGGTTCTTGTCGATGTCGATCTTGACCAGGGAGACCTTGCCGCCTGCCTCGCTCACCGCCTTTTCCAGCACCGGCGTCAGCTGCTTGCATGGCCCACACCAGGTGGCCCAGAAGTCCACGATAACCGGCCGCTGCATGGAGGCTTCCATGACGTCCTGGCGGAAGTTCGCGGTATCCGAATCCTTTATGACATCGCCGGCCGGGGCGGCTTGCCCCGCGGCGCTGGGATTACCGGACAGCGAACCAATAATCGGCTCCATTGCGCAGACTCCGTTCGGAATTTAAGGCATCACAACCGGCCCTGGCGGCACCGGACTGCCTTCAAAATGGCTGCTTGCCCCGCTCGAAACAAGGGCACGCGAGACGGCCCCAGTTCAGTAACCGCGTTCGAAATCCACCACATTGAGCGGCGGCTGGCCGGACTCGATGCGGGCGATGTTCTCCGCCACCGAGCGCGCTGCCGTGTCCGGCACGGTCATCGAGGCAATGTGCGGCGTCATCACCACCCGGGGATGCTCCCACAGCGGGCTGTCCGCCGGCAGTGGCTCGGTCTCGAACACGTCCAGCGAGACCTCCTTGAGCTGGCCGGAATCCAGGGCCGCCAGGATATCCGTCTCTACCTGGTGCGCGCCGCGGCCGACATTGATCAGACAGGCGCCGCGCGGCAGCTTCGCGAAGAGCTGCGCATTGAGAATTCCCCGGGTTTCCGGGGTCAATGGCAGCAGGCAGACCAGAATGTCGCTGCGCGCCAACATGGCATCGAGCCCGTCTGGCCCGTGATAGCAGGCCACGCCCGCCACTTCCTTGGGCGTGCGGCTCCAGCCGGCCACATCGAAGCCCAGCGTCGCCAGCTTGGCCGCTGCATCCTGGCCCAGGACGCCGAGCCCCAGAATACCCACCCGGCGGTCCCCGGCGGGCATCGCGGGAATCTCGCGCCAGAGGCGCTGAGCCGCCTGGGCGCGATAGTCCAGCATCAAGCGATGGTGATAGAGCACCTGCATCAGGACGAACTCGGTCATCCCGGCGGTCAGGCCCTCCTCCACCATGCGGACCACCGGCAGCTGCGCCGGGCGCTTACGATCGGCAACGATGTGGTCGATCCCGGCGCCGATGGAGAAGATCGCCTTCAGGTTCGGCAGCGTGGCCAGAAAACCCTCGGGCGGCTCCCAGACCAGGGCGTACTCGATATCCGCCTTCTCCCCCACCTCGGGCCAGAGTCGGATCTCGCGGTCCGGCAGATGCTTCTGCAGCGCCGGCAGCCAGGTGTCGTGACGCTCGATGTCGGACTTGAACAGCAGAGTCATACAGAAGGCCTCAGATATGCAGGGAGCGGCCGTGCACGGCCAGGGCGGCTTCCTTCACCGCCTCGTTGAGGGTCGGATGGCCGTGGAACGAGCGGGCCAAATCCTCGGCCGAACCGCCGAACTCCATCGCCACCACCACCTCGTGGATCAAGGTGCCGGCCTCCGGCCCCAGGATGTGAGCGCCCAGGATGCGATCGGTGGCTTTGTCGGCCAGAATCTTCACCATGCCATCGGTGCTGTTCATCGCCCGGGCGCGACCGTTGGCGGTGAAGGGGAACTTGCCGACGCGATACTCGACGCCCGCCTCCTTCAGCTCCTCCTCGGTCTTGCCCACACTGGCCACTTCCGGCCAGGTGTAGACGATGCCCGGCACGGTATCGTAGTTCACATGGCCCGGCTGCCCGGCGAGGATCTCGGCCAGGGCGGCGCCCTCCTCCTCGGCCTTGTGCGCCAGCATCGGGCCGGGGATGACGTCGCCGATGGCGTGGATGCCGGCCACGTTGGTGCGGTAGGCCGCATCCACCTTTATCCGGCCGCGCTCATCCAGTTCAACGCCGACCTCTTCCAGGCCCAGACCCTCGACGTAGGGCTTGCGACCGACGGCCACGAGCACGACGTCGCAATCCAGGCTTTCCGCCTCGCCGCCCTTGGCCGGCTCCATGGTGAGCGTCACCCCGGAGCGCTTGGTCTTGGCACCCGTGACCTTGGTGGCGAGCTTGAAGGTCATGCCCTGCTTCTTCAGCACGCGCTGGAAGGTCTTGGCGATCTCGCCATCCATGCCCGGCACGATGCGGTCGAGGAACTCGACCACGGTGACCTTGGCGCCGAGGCGCTGCCAGACCGAGCCCATTTCCAGGCCGATGTAGCCGCCGCCGATCACCACCAGGTGCTTCGGCACCTTCTCCAGGGTCAGAGCCCCGGTGGAGGAGACGATTCGCTCCTCATCCACGTCCAGTCCGGGCAGGTCCACGTGGGTCGAGCCGGTGGCAATCACGATGTTCTTGGCCGACACGCTCTCGCCATCGACCTCCACGGTGCCCGGCGCGGTGATCCGCCCGGCGCCCTTCAGCCAGTCGATCTTGTTCTTCTTGAAGAGGAACTCGATGCCTTTGACGTTGCTCTCGACCACGGAGTCCTTGTGCTCAAGCATGGTCGGCAGGTCGAGGCTGACCTTGCCCAGCTTGACGCCGAACTTCGCCAGGGAGTGATTGGCTTCCTCGAACTTCTCACTGGCCTGCAGCAGCGCCTTCGAAGGAATGCAGCCGATATTGAGGCAGGTGCCACCCAGGGTGCCCCGCTTCTCAACGCAGGCAACCTTCATCCCGAGTTGTGCTGCGCGGATGGCACAGACATAACCGCCGGGTCCGCCACCAATCACAACCAGGTCATAGGCCTTCTGCTCGCTCATCGCGTCGCCTCCTCTGCATGCAGCGCGGCAACTTGCCGCAAAGCGGGCCCGGGAACAAGCGGGAGCAGGCAAACCCACGGCTGCGCTTCGGCGCGACCGGCCACCCGGCCGTTCGCCACAGGACGCGCCCCACTGCTACTCTACGGCAGTAACGCAGCAGCGCAGCCTTGATTTGTGCGGGAAACATGTAATAGTGGAGTTGCTTTGCTGGCCGGGCTGGGGAACGGCGGTTCGCCCCTCTTTCCCGATCCACCTTTCTTCACGGCCAAGGCCGGAGGTGGGGCGGTTCGAGTCTGAAGTCAATTTAGTGTGCCTGCCTTGAGCCCAATCCGGGGGCAGCATGTTGACTACATACTATAGTATGCAATATGCCAAGCATTCCGCGGAAAAATTGCGGTGCAACAAGGAGGCATGATGGCCAAGGGGCAGGGTATACGGGGTCGGGGCGCAGGGCGCCCCAACGCAGTGGACGTTCACGTCGGCAGGCGCGTGCGACAGCGGCGCACGCTGATGGGCTTCAGCCAGGAAAGACTGGGAGAAGCCATCGGCCTGACCTTCCAGCAGGTGCAGAAGTACGAGCGGGGCAGCAACCGAATCAGCGCCAGCCGCCTGTATGACCTGTCGCAGGTGCTCGACACCGATATGAACTTCTTCTTCGCAGATATGCCCGAAGAGGTCGCCGCCCGCTCGCCGAGCCGGGTGCTTGCGGAAAAGCTGGAGCTGGAGGACTACATGCCCGCTCCGGACCCGGTGATTAAGCGGGAAACCCTGGAGCTGGTGCGCGCCTATTACCGCATCAGCAGGCCGGAGATGCGCAAGCGGCTCTTCGAGATGACCAAGGCCCTGGCGGCGTTGGACGGCCGCAAGGCTGAGGAAGACAACGAAGAATCGAAATAAATCGGCGGCTTCACTACCACGACAGCATAGCCGGAGCGGCGCTGCCCGAGCCGGCGCAAAATGGGAGTCTCCCGGAGGGGGCCTTGTACTTGCTGCTATCAAGCGGCAGGTTAAGCCCGCCCGTTCGGGCAATCTCGCTTACTTCTAAGACAGCGACGAGGATTTATTATCGTGCGTAAAGGCCGCTATCTCTTCACCAGCGAATCAGTTTCCGAGGGCCATCCGGATAAGGTGTGTGACCGCATCTCCGATGCGATCGTCGACGCCTACCTCTCCCATGACCCACTGTCACGAGTAGCGGTGGAGACCTTGGCGACCACCAACCGCGTCGTGCTTGCCGGCGAGGTCCGTGGGCCGGAGGCCGTGAATGCGGCAATGATGGAAGACGTCGCCCGGGCGGCGGTGCGCGACATCGGCTATCGTCAGGAAGGTTTCAGCTGGGAAACCATGGACGTCGCCGTGCATGTGCATCAGCAGTCCGCTGACATCGCCGTGGGCGTGGACGCCGCCGGCAACAAGGACGAGGGTGCTGGCGATCAGGGCATCATGTTCGGTTTCGCCTGCGATGAGACCGATGCGCTCATGCCCGCGCCAATCCACTATTCCCATGCAATTCTGAAATCCATGGCCGAAGCCCGCCACTCCGGCGCCGAGCCCATCCTGGAGCCCGATGCCAAGAGTCAGGTGACGCTGCAGTACGAAGACGGCATTCCGGTCGGCGTCACCTCCGTGGTGGTCTCCACCCAGCATTCGGAAAAGGCGACCCAGGAGGAGCTGCGCGAGATCGTGCGCGGCCATATCTCCCACTGCCTGCCCAACGGCTGGATGCCGCCGGAGGAGGAGCTCTACGTCAACCCGACCGGTCGCTTCGTCATCGGTGGTCCCGACGGTGATGCCGGCCTGACCGGTCGCAAGATCATCGTGGACACCTACGGCGGTGCGGCGCCGCACGGCGGCGGTGCCTTCTCGGGCAAGGATCCGACCAAGGTGGACCGTTCGGCCGCCTATGCCGCGCGCTACCTGGCCAAGAACGTGGTTGCTGCCGGCCTCGCCAAGCAGTGTCTGATCCAGGTGTCCTATGCCATCGGTGTCTCCAAGCCGATCAGTCTCTATGTGGAGACTGCCGGCACGGCCGAGGTCGATCCCTACAAGCTGGAGAAGGTGCTGCGCGAGGTCATGGACCTCAGCCCCCGGGGCATTCGCGAGCACCTGAAGCTGAACCGTCCGATCTACGCCCGCACTGCGGCCTACGGTCACTTCGGCCGCGCGCCGGATGCCGACGGCGGCTTCTCCTGGGAGCGGACGGACCTGGTGGACGAACTGCGTCGCGCTTTCGGAGCCTGATGTCTGCGAGCGGTGAGGCGCGGCCTCCCGCCGCGAAGCTGCATGGCCGGCGCACGGGGCGACCCCTGCGCCGGTCGCTGCAGCATCTGATCGACGAAGAGCTGCCGCGGCGGGCACTGACACTGCCCGACCCGCCGGTAGTGCTCGACCTCCAGGCCCTCTTCCCCTCGTGCCGCGAGTACTGGCTCGAGGTGGGCTTCGGCGGGGGCGAGCACCTGGCCGCCCAGGCGGCCGCGCATCCTCATGTCGGCATCATCGGTGCCGAGATCTTCCGCAACGGCATTGCCACTCTGCTGCGCAGCCTTGTGGAGCAGCGCGGCGACAATGTCCGCATACTCGAGGAGGATGCCCGCGCCCTGCTGCCGCTGCTGCCAGAGGCCAGCCTCACGCGCGCCTTCCTTTTGTTCCCCGACCCCTGGCCCAAGACCCGCCATCACAAGCGGCGCTTCGTGCAGCCGGAAACCCTCGACCTCCTGGCCGCGGCCATGGTGGACGACGGCGAGTTTCGGCTCGCCAGCGACGATCCGGGCTATCTCACCTGGATGCTGCGCCACCTGCTGGCCCATCCGGACTTTGAATGGCTGGCCGAACGCGCTGAGGATTGGCGGCACCGGCCGGAAAACTGGCCCCAGACCCGATATGAGGCCAAAGCGTTGGAGGAGGGTCGACCACCGGCCTTCCTGCGGTTTCGCAGGCGTGTCCGCCGGTCGAACGCCGGCCTTTGTGCTTGAAATCCGCGCCAACGGGGCATAGTGTGTCTCTGTGCCATAGGGTCTTGGCTTGATCTTGTGATCTTGCCGAGCCGTTTTGCTGTGGTGGGCCACTGGCCCGCCTTTTTTGTTACGCCCGGTTGCCGGCACTGTCACAAAGCCTTGGGCGGGAGTTTACGGACGAAGTGCAAGATCCGCGTGAGAGCGTCGAAGGGCGGTCGGCAGAGCCGGCGCGCACCAGTGAAGGGAAGGCGGCAGAGGTCGAGCGCCTGATTGCCCCGACCGTTGCCGATCTGGGATTCGAGATTGTGCGCGTTCAGCTCACCGGTGACGGCGGTCGCCAGACCCTGCAGATCATGGCCGAACGGCCCGACGGCAGCATGGGGATCGAGGACTGCGCTGATCTGAGCAGCAGCGTCTCGGCCGTGCTCGACGTGGAGGACCCGATTTCGGGGACCTACAGCCTCGAGGTCTCCTCGCCGGGGCTCGATCGTCCTCTCACGCGCTTGAAGGACTATCGCAACTGGACCGGCTTCGAGGCCAAGATCGAACTGACGTCCCCACAGGAGGGGCGCAAGCGCTTTCGGGGCCTGCTCGGCGGGGTCGAGGGCGAAGAAATCCTGCTGCAAGAAAGCGAGAGCGAAGCGTTGCACCGCTTCCCCTTCTCGGCGATTGCGCGGGCGAAACTGGTGCTGACCGACGCGTTGATTGCCGCGACTGCGAAAAGCGACGACGCGCCGGAAACCGAAATTTAGACCTGACTCAATAGGTTGGAACGCGAGATGGAAGCGACCACACTTCAGCGGACGGAGCTGCTCCAGGTGGCGGACGCCGTAGCCCGGGAAAAGGGCATCGAGGCGGACGAAGTGCTGATGGCCATGGAACAGGCCATTCAGCGCGCAGGCCGGGCCAAGTACGGCCAGGAGCACGACATTCGCGCCGAGATCGACCGCCGCACCGGCGAGATCCGCCTGAAGCGCTGCCACACGGTGGTCGAGACGGTGGAGAACGAGTTCACCGAGCTGGACTTGGAGAACGCCCGTCTGCGCCAACCCGATGCCCAGATCGGTGACGTGCTCAGTGACGAGCTGCCGCCGATCGACCTGGGCCGCATCGCCGCCCAGACCGCCAAGCAGGTCATCGTGCAGAAGGTGCGCGAAGCCGAGCGCTCCCGCCAGTACGACGAGTTCAAGGATCGCGTGGGCGAGGTGGTCAACGGCCTGGTAAAGCGCAACGAGTTCGGCAACGTCACCGTCGACCTCGGTCGCGCCGAGGGTCTGCTGCGCCGCGACGAGACGCTGCCGCGCGAATCCTTCCGCACCGGCGATCGCGTGCGCGCCTACATTTCCGATGTCCGCCAGGAAACCCGCGGGCCGCAGATCTTCCTTTCGCGCTCCCATCCGCAGTTCATGGCCAAGCTCTTTGTCCAGGAAGTGCCGGAGATCTACGACGGCATCATCGAGATCAAGTCGGTGGCGCGTGATCCGGGCAGCCGGGCGAAGATCGCCGTGCTGAGCCACGACGGCTCCATCGACCCCGTCGGCGCCTGCGTGGGCATGCGCGGCAGCCGCGTACAGGCCGTGGTTGGCGAGCTGCAGGGCGAGAAGATCGACATCATTCCCTGGTCGCCGGACCCGGCCACCTTCGTGGTCAACGCCCTGGCGCCGGCCGAGGTGAGCAAGGTCGTGCTTGACGAAGAGCAGGGTCGCATCGAGGTGGTGGTGCCCGACGAGCAGCTGTCCCTGGCCATCGGGCGGCGCGGCCAGAACGTCCGCCTCGCCTCGCAGCTCACCGGCTGGGACATCGACATCCTCACCGAAGAGGAAGAGAGCCAGCGCCGGCAGGAGGAATTCCGCTCGCGCTCCCAGATGTTCATCGACGCCCTGGATGTGGACGACGTGATCGCCCATCTGTTGGTGGCCGAGGGCTTCACCTCCATCGACCAGGTGGCCTACCTCCCGCTGGAGGAGCTCACCGAGATCGAGGGCTTCGACGAGGATGTCGCGGGCGAGCTGCAGCAGCGTGCCCGCAACTTCCTGGAAGAAGAGGACCGCCGCCATGAGGAGAGCTGGCGCGGCGCCGGGGTCAGCGAAGAGGTCGCGGCTCTGGAAGGCCTCACCTCGGCCATGGTGGCACGCCTCGGCGAGAGCGACATCAAGACATTGGACGACGTGGGTGACCTGGCGGCCGACGAGCTGATCGAGCTCCTGGGCGACCTGGCCCCCAGCGAAGATGAGGCCAACAGCATCATCATGGCCGCGCGGGCCCACTGGTTTGAGGACACGCCGGCTGAGGAACAAGGCGAAACAGCCCAAGGCGAGGAGCAGACATCCCAGGCATGATGGCGGAGCAGGAATCGGCAGTGATCGGGGCGCAGTACGCGCCACCCGATGGACCACCACCGGCACCGGAGGCTGAAGAGCCTGTGGCGACGGGGCAGGCGCCGATTCGACGTTGCCTTGCCAGCGGCGAGCGTCTGCCGCAAGATTGCCTCCTGCGGTTCGTCGTGGGACCGGACGGCACCCTGGTGCCGGACCTGGCCGGACGCCTACCGGGACGCGGCCTGTGGATCCGGCCCGACAAGGGGCTGCTGGAACGCGCCGTGGCGCGCAAGCTCTTTGCCCGGTCGGCCCGCATGCCGGTCATCGTTCCGGAGGATTTGATCGACCGGCTTGGTGGCGCGCTGCGCCGCCGCTGCCGGGACAGTCTGGGGCTGGCGCGCCGCGCCGGTCTGGTTGCCGCCGGGCACGACAAGGCCCGTGGGCCGCTGGAACGCGGCGTGGCAGCGCTGTTGCTCCAGGCTTCGGACGGCTCGCTGCCGCAGCGAGCCAAACTGGCCAACCTGGGGCGCGGGCGTTGCCCGGGCCTTGAGGTGATTGAGATTCTGACCGCCGAAGAGCTGGGCGATGCCCTGGGCCGCGGGCCCACGGTGCACGTGGCCCTGCTGCCCGGTGGACTTGCCGAGCGTGTGCGCGTGGATTGCGCCCGCTTGGCAACCTACGACGCCGTCCGGCACGACGCCGGGAGCCCTGCCACCGGCCACCGGCCAGGCAAGAGCCGCGACGCCAACGATTGAGCGCTTGGGAAAAGATGACGACCACCGACGAAAAGACCGACGCGAAGAAGCTGACCCTGAATCGGCCCAAGAAGCTCGAACTGAAGAAGACAGTCGAGACCGGGCAGGTACGGCAGAGCTTCAGCCATGGCCGCAGCAAGACCGTACAGGTCGAGGTGCGACGCAAACGGGTGTACCGCCCCGGCGAGACCGCCGAGCAGGCACCTGCGGCTGAGCGCCCCGAATTCCATGGCGACGACGGCCTGACTCGCGCCGAGCGCGAGGCGCGCATGCGTGCCATCGAACAGGCGCGTGAGGACGAGGCACGCCGCAAGGCGGAGGCGGAAGTCCGGCGTCAGGCTGAAGAGGAAGCCCGCCGCAAGGCCGAGGAAGAGGCCAAGCAGCAGGCCGAGGAAGAGGCGCAGCGCGCCGCCGAAGAGGCGGCCCGCCGCAAAGACGAGCCGGACAGCGTTGCGCCGGCCCAAGCGGCCGAGCCCGAAGCACCTCAGCCGGAGGCCGCACCCGCGCCACAGCCTGCCGAACAGCCGGCGGAGCCGGTTGCAAAGGCGAAGGTCGAGCGCGCCCCGGCACGTCCGGCAGAAGAGGAAGAATCTGGCCGTGGCGGACGCAAGAAGACGGCCGTCAAGGCACCTGCGCCTGCGCGCACCAAGGGTGAGCCGAAGCGACGCCAGGGCAAGCTGACCATCACCCGCGCCCTGGACGACGGCGAGCAGGAGACGCGCCAGCGCTCCCTGGCCGCGGTGCGCAGGCAACGTGAACGTGAAAAGCAGCGCGCCCGTGAGCGCCTGCAGCAAGGCCAGAAAATCGTGCGTGACGTGACCATTCCCGAGGCCATCACCGTCCAGGAGCTGGCCAATCGCATGGCCGAGCGCGGCGGCGAGGTGGTCAAGGCCCTGATGAAGATGGGCGTGATGGCCACCATCACCCAGAGCATCGATGCCGACACCGCCGAGCTGGTGGTGGAGGAGTTCGGCCACCGTGCCCATCGGGTTTCCGACGAGGACGTCGAGGTCGGCCTCAAGCGCGACGACGAAGACGACACCAACCTGCTGTCGCGCCCACCGGTCATCACCGTCATGGGCCACGTCGACCACGGCAAGACCTCGCTGCTGGACGCGCTGCGCAAGAGCGACGTCGCCGGCGGCGAAGCAGGCGGTATCACCCAGCACATCGGCGCCTATCAGGTGGTGATCGAAGGCGGGCAGCGTCTGACCTTCATCGACACGCCGGGCCACGCCGCCTTCACCGACATGCGTGCGCGTGGCGCCACGGTGACCGACGTGGTCATCCTGGTGGTCGCGGCCGACGACGGCATCATGGCCCAGACGGTCGAGGCCATCAGCCACGCCAAGGCGGCCGGGGTGCCCATCGTGGTGGCGATCAACAAGATCGACAAGCCGGGCGCCGACCCCAACCGGGTCATGACCGAACTGCTGCAGCATAATCTCGTGCCCGAAAGCATGGGCGGCGACATCATCTGCGTACCGGTCTCTGCGCTGTCCCGCGAGGGTCTGCCCGACCTGATCGAATCCATCCTGTTGCAGGCTGAGCTGCTCGACCTCAAGGCGAACCCCGGCCGTCCGGCCGAGGGCACCGTCATCGAGGCGCGCCTGGAACAGGGCCGCGGCTCAGTGGCCACGGTTCTGGTGCAGCGCGGCACCCTGCGCGTCGGCGACATCTTCGTGGCCGGCAGCGAATCGGGCCGCGTGCGTGCTCTGATCAACGACCGCGGCGAGCGGGTCGAGGAAGCCGGTCCTTCGGTGCCGGTGGAGGTGCTGGGCCTCACGGGCACGCCGGACGCCGGCGAGGACTTCGTGGTGGTCGAGGACGACTCCCGGGCCCGTGAGGTTGCCGCCTTCCGTGCCGAGCGGAAGAAGCGGGCGCAACAGGCCGCCACGGCCAAGGGGCGCGGCTCGCTGGAGCAGATGCTCAGCCGGATCAAGGAAGGCGAGGCTGCCAACCTGCCGCTGGTCATCAAGTCCGACGTGCATGGTTCGCTCGAGGCCATCCTGAGCTCGCTGGACAAGCTTTCCACCGAGGAAGTGCGGGCCCACGTGCTGCACTCCGGTGTGGGTGGCATCAACGAGTCCGACGTCACCCTGGCGCGGGCCACCGGTGCGCTGGTCATCGCCTTCAACGTGCGCGCCAACGCTCAGGCCCGCGAACTGGCCAGGCGCGATGGCGTGGAGATCCGCTACTACTCGATCATCTACAACGTGATCGACGACGTGAAGGCAGCCCTGTCGGGCATGCTGGAGCCGGAGCAGAACGAGAAGTTCCTGGGCTACGCGGAAATCCGCCAGACCTTCAATGTCACCAAGGTCGGCCGCGTTGCCGGCTGCATGGTGACCGAAGGCATGGTCAAGCGCGGCGCCAAGGTCCGCCTGCTGCGCGACGACGTGGTGATCCACGACGGCACCTTGAGAACGCTGCGGCGCTTCAAGGATGAGGTCCGGGAGGTTCAGCAAGGCTACGAATGCGGCATGGCCTTCGATAACTACCAGGACATCCAGGTCGGCGACCGCATCGAGTGCTACGAGATCCAGGAGGTCGCCCGCACGCTCTGATGCGTCCCGAATGGACGCCAGGGCGCGGCGGGGGTTCGCCCGCGCATGACTCGTTCCAAAGGCAAGGCACCCAGCCAGCGCCAGCTCCGGGTGGGAGAGTTGCTCCGCCATGAGCTGGCGCGGTTGATCAACGACGGCGTCGCGCACGATCCGGCGCTGCGTGCCGCAAGCATCACCGTCTCCGAAGTCCGGGTGAGCCCGGACATCAAGAACGCCACCGCTTTCGTGCTGCCGCTCGCGGGCCAGAACCGCGACGCGATTCTGCCGGCCCTGAAGCGGGCAGCGCCCTACTTCCGGCGGCGCTTGGCTGATGTGGTGGAGCTTCGCTACACCCCGCGCCTGGACTTCCGGCTCGACACCTCCTTCGACGAGGCAGAGCGGATCGACCGCCTGCTGGGCAGCGAGCGGGTGCGTCAGGATACCGAGGCCGCCGAAGACGCGCAGCCTGGGGGCCAATCGGTGGGTCGGTTGGGGGAACGGGAGGACGACGATGGCGCGTCGACGTAAGGGCCGCGACATCAACGGCTGGCTGGTGATCGACAAGCCATCGGGCATGACCTCGACCGACGTGGTCAACCGCGTGCGTCGCCTGCTCGATGCCCGCAAGGTCGGCCATGGCGGCACGCTCGATCCCCTGGCCACCGGCCTGTTGCCGCTGGCCTTTGGCGAGGCCACCAAGACGGTGGCCTGGGTCATGGAAGGCGACAAGATCTATCGCTTCACTGTGCGCTGGGGCGAGCGCACCGACAGCGACGATGCCGAGGGAGAGGTGGTCGAGCGCAGCCAGCTGCGCCC
The DNA here is from genome assembly GCF_040712085.1 of Aquibaculum sediminis. Taxonomy (NCBI): domain Bacteria; kingdom Pseudomonadati; phylum Pseudomonadota; class Alphaproteobacteria; order Rhodospirillales; family Rhodovibrionaceae; genus Aquibaculum; species Aquibaculum sediminis. The sequence goes on along the minus strand of NZ_JBFCVK010000010.1, from coordinate 8,302 downwards.
GAGCCGCGAGGCCATCGAGGCGGCGCTGCCGCGCTTCGTCGGCCTGATCGAACAGGTTCCACCGGCCTATTCCGCCATCAAGGTGGACGGGCAGCGCGCCTATGATCTGGCGCGCGACGGAGAGTCGGTCACGCTGAAGTCCCGCCCGGTGCGCATCGACCGTTTCGAACTGGTGGAGATGCCCGACGCCGATCATGCCGTCTTCGAGGTCGGCAGCGGCAAAGGCGCCTACATGCGTAGCCTGGCACGCGATCTGGGCGATGCCCTGGGGTGCCGGGGCCACATCGCGCAACTTCGGCGCCTGGCCGTCGGGCCTTTCACCGAAGACGACGCAATTTCACTGGACAGCCTGGAGCAGGGCGAGCATTGTGCCGCCGCCGTGGAGCAGGTGCTCCCGGTCGAGACCGCGCTGGACGACATCCCGGCGTTGGCCTTGACGGAACCCGAGGCGGGGCGGATGCGCAGCGGGCAGGCGATTTCCCTGCTGTCGCGATCGCAAGCCGAAAGAGTCCGAGACCTTGAACCGGGCGACACCGTTTGCGCCATGTCCGGCGGCAAGCTGGTGGCCATTGCCCGTTTCGAGGCTGGAGAACTCCGCCCGGTCCGAGTGCTCAACCTTTGACACGAAAGGGCATCATCGATGTCGATTACTGCCGAGCGCAAGCAGGAGCTCATCACCGAGTACGCGACCAAGCCGAACGACACCGGCTCCCCGGAAGTTCAGGTCGCCATTCTTTCCGAGCGCATCTCCAATCTGACCGGACACCTCAAGGACCATGGCAAGGATTTCCATTCCCGCCGCGGCCTGCTGGTGATGGTCGGACAGCGGCGACGTCTGCTCGACTACCTCAAGGCGAAGGATCGGAGCCGCTACGACAGCTTGATCCAGCGCCTGGGCCTGCGCCGTTAAGGCGCCGAGCCACCAGGATGACGCAATGCCGGCCCGCGAACGCCATGCGCTCGGGGCCGGCGCGTCTCTATCATACCCCTTTTTTCGCAGCAGCGCGGGCGGCCGGCCGGCACGCTCGCTGTCTGCGTGACCGGGCCGTCGTAAGCGGCGTCGCCGCGGCCATGAGCCGTTGCGGCGCCTTTTGCGCGGGTCCGGTACGCTTGTTCAGCCGGCCGTGAGTCAAGGAACGACCTTCCATGTTCAATATCCATCGCAAGGAAGTCGACTGGGGCGGGCGTAAGCTCGTTCTGGAGACAGGGCGTATCGCCCGCCAGGCCGACGGTGCCGTGCTCGCCACCTATGGCGAGACCGTGGTGCTCTGCACCGCCGTGGGCGCGAAGCAGCCCAAGCCGGGCCTCGATTTCTTCCCGCTGACGGTCAACTACCAGGAGAAGACCTTTGCCGTGGGCAAGATCCCCGGCGGCTTCTTCAAGCGCGAGGGGCGCCCGAGCGAAAAGGAAACGCTGACCGCGCGCCTGATCGACCGGCCGATCCGCCCGCTGTTCCACAAGGGCTTCCGCAACGAGACCCAGGTCATCTGCACCGTGCTGAGTCACGACCTGGAGAACGACCCGGACGTGGTCGCCATGATCGGTGCCTCGGCCGCCCTCACCCTGTCCGGCATGCCCTTCATGGGCCCGATCGCGGCCGCGCGCGTCGGCTGGATCGACGGCAAGTACGTGCTCAACCCGGCACTCGATGAAATGCCGCTGTCGCAGCTCGACCTTATCGTCGCCGGCACCAACGACGGCGTGCTCATGGTCGAATCGGAAGCCCAGGAGCTCTCCGAAGAGATCATGCTGGGCGCAGTGAACTTCGGCCACGAGCAGATGCAGCCGGTGATCGAAGCGATCATCGATCTGGCCGAACTGGCCGCCAAGGATCCCTGGGCCGTGGCCGAGGAGCCCGCTGCCAAGGCCGTGGTCTACGAAAGCGTGAAGAGCCAGTTCGGCGATGCGCTGACCGCCGCCTACGGCAATGCCGACAAGGTGGAGCGTCAGGCAGCCATTGCCGCGGTCAAGGCCGATGCACTGGCCTCCCTCGGCGAAGAGGAGGACAAGCTCGCGGTCTTCTCCGGCGTCTTCAAGGCCCTGGAAAGCGACGTGGTGCGCGGCCAGATCCTGGCCGGCAAGCCCCGTATCGACGGGCGCGACACCAAGACCGTGCGCCCCATCGTCTGCGAGACCGGCGTGCTGCCGCGCGCGCACGGCTCGGCGCTCTTCACCCGCGGCGAGACCCAGGCCCTGGTGACCACGACGCTGGGCACCGGTCAGGACGAGCAGTTCGTGGACGCGCTGGAGGGCGAGTTCCGCCAGCACTTCATGCTGCACTACAACTTCCCGCCCTACTCCGTCGGTGAGGCCGGCCGTGTGGGCTCGCCGGGCCGGCGCGAGATCGGCCATGGCAAGCTGGCCTGGCGCGCCATCCGACCGCTGCTGCCGAAGAAGGAGGACTTCCCCTACACCATTCGCGTGGTGTCGGAGATCACCGAGTCCAACGGTTCCTCCTCCATGGCGACGGTCTGCGGCACTTCGCTGTCGATGATGGACGCCGGCGTGCCGCTGCCGCGTTCGGTGGCGGGCATCGCGATGGGCCTGATCAAGGAAGGTGATGACTACGCCGTCATTTCCGACATCCTGGGCGACGAGGATCATCTGGGCGATATGGACTTCAAGGTGGCCGGCACGGACAGCGGCATCACCGCGCTGCAGATGGACATCAAGATCACCTCGATCACTCGGGAGATCATGGAAATCGCGCTGGAGCAGGCGAAGGGCGGTCGTACCCACATTCTGGGCGAGATGGCCAAGACCATGGGCGGGGCCCGCGAGGGCGTGGCCGCCAATGCGCCGCGCATCACCACCATCTCGATCTCCAAGGACAAGATCCGCGACGTGATCGGCACCGGCGGCAAGGTGATCCGCGAAATCTGCGAGACCACCGGCGCCAAGGTCGACATCGAGGACGACGGCACCATCAAGGTGGCCGCCGTGGACCAGTCGGCCATGCAGGCTGCCATCGACTGGATCGAGTCCATCGTTGCCGAGCCGGAAGTGGGCAAGATCTACAAGGGCAAGGTCGTGAAGGTGATGGACTTCGGCGCCTTCGTGAACTTCCTGGGGCCCCGTGACGGTCTGGTGCACATCAGCCAGCTGGCGCCGCAGCGCGTCGCATCCACCGCCGACGTGGTGAAGGAAGGCGAGGAGGTGCGGGTCAAGGTCATCGGCTTCGATGATCGCGGCAAGGTGAAGCTCTCCATGAGGGTCGTCGACCAGGAAACCGGCGCCGACCTGGAAGGTCAGAAGGACAGCGACGAGTAATCTCGTCGTCATGATTTGGTGATGAGATCGTCATAGGGCGGTGCCAGGCTTGGAGCGTGGCGCCGCCCTTTCTCTATTCATGGAGTGTTTGTGATGACCGCCCTGCTGTCCCTGCCGCCGGTGATCGCCCATCGCGGCGCCTCGGGCCATGCCCCCGAAAACAGTCTCGCCGCCCTGGACAAGGCCGCGGCGCTGGGGGCGACCTGGGTCGAGTTCGATGTGCGCCTCAGCGCCGACGGCGTGCCGGTCGTGCATCACGATCGCACCCTGGCGCGCACGGGCGGACGCCCGGAAGCGGTGGCAGCCCTGTCCTGGAGCGAGCTTGCACAGGTCGACATCGGCCGCACACTCAATCCTGCCTGGGCAAGAGAAAAACTGCCGAGCCTTGCACAGGTGGTCGAGCGCCTGGCTCAGTTGGGTCTCGGCGCCAATGTGGAACTCAAACCCCACCCGGGCCAGGCAGAGGAAACGGCGCGCATTGCGCTGGAGTGGATCGGCCGGCATTGGCCGGAGCACCTGCCCCAGCCCCTGATTTCCAGCTTCTCCACACCGGCCCTGGAAGCCGCGGCCCGCGTGGCACCCGACCTGCCGCGCGGCTACCTCGCCGAGCGCCTGCCCGAGAACTGGGCGGCCGAGGCGGCCCGGCTGGGCTGCGTCAGCGTGCATCTCGGCTGGGAAGAGCTGGACCTCACCGCGGCCGAGGCCGTGACGTCAGGGGGCTACCGCCTGGCGATCTGGACGGTGAACGACCCGGAGGTGGCCCTGCGCTGCCGTCGATGGGGTGCCGACAGCATCATCACCGACTACCCCGATCGGATCATCGCCGCCCTGAAGCACGAACAGGTCTGAGCTTAAGCCAAACGCTTTCAGCCAGCACTGCAGCTGGCGCCGCCCAGCACGCAAAAGCGCGCGCAGTGGGGGTGATTGAGCGCCACCGGGCCGGCGCTGTCGCGCAGCGTTTCGCCCAGATCGAAGCGGGCGTCGTAGGGCAGGAGTGTGCAGGGCACGACCACGGGGCGCGTTGCGCCCTTGCGCTTCACGACCATGCGGCTCTCGGCACACATCACCTCTTCCGGCCGGCGTCCGAGCAGCCCCCAGCAGGATTCGGTGATCTCCGGAATGTCGGCGCTTTCGTCCATCTCGGGAAAGATCACCAGGTCATGTGGGTCGTTGGCGTCGATGGGCAGATCGTGCTCGGCAAAGAAGCGCGCGAAGCCGGGCCGCAGCGCCGCGTCGCTTTCGCCGGAGAGCTGCCGGCTGGCGATGGTGACGTGAAAGCCGGCCTCGGCCAGCCAACGCAGACCGGCAATGGCCGGCGCCCAGCTGCGCGGGCCACGCTCCGCTTCATGCACGGCCGGGCCGTAGTGATCCAGCGACACCCTCAGCGTCAGCCGCTCCGCCCCCAGCTCGCGCAAGGCCAGCAGGGCCTCGGCCTGCTTCATCATCGGCCGCATCGCATTTGTCAGCAGCAGCACCCGGTGGCCACGCTCCAGGCAGGCGCGCAGTATGGCCGGCAGATCCGGGTTCATGAAGGGCTCGCCGCCGGTGATGCCGATCTCCTCCGTGCCGAGACCCTCGTGCTCGATTTCATTCAGATAGCCGACCACCTCTTCGGTGCTGAGATAGGCGAGGCGGTCGTTGCGCGGGCTGGACTCGATGTAGCAATTGGCGCAGGCCAGATTGCACAGCGTGCCGGTGTTGAGCCAAAGGGTGCGCAGGCCCGACAGAGCGACCTGGGCCCGCGGCTCGCCCGTGGCGGTGCGCCGCGGGTCGGCAAATTTTGCGATCGGCAAAGCCTCGGGGTCGATCCTGTCTGCTGCTGCCTTGTGCTCGAGTTTCGCCATTCGCCCGTCCTTCCCGGTTTGTCCTCATGATGAAGGTGCATACTGCCGGGCAGTGTCACAAGGGGAAGCGTGGTGGGCTGCCGGTCCGCTGCCATTCTTCTTGCCTGCTGTGCCGGAACTGCGCATACTGAATTCAGTATTCAAACGGGCACGCCACTGTGGAACCGCTTTCGCCGAAGCCGGCGCTGATCGAGCAGGTGTATGACCGACTGGTAGAGGCCATCGCGGATGGCACGCTCGCGCCGGAGGAAGCGGTCACCCAGGAGGCCTTGGCCGAACAGTTTGGCGTCTCGCGCCAGCCGGTTAGCCACGCGCTTGCCCTGCTGCGCCGCTGTGGCCTGCTGGTGGAGCGAGGCCGGCGGGGCCTGCAGGTGGCGCCCTTGGATCCCGATCACATTCGCGATCTCTATCAGGTGCGCACCGCCCTGGACGGCGCCGCAGCCGAACTGGCTGCCGACAGGATCACCCGGGCCGCCCCGGATGCCTGCGCCGAGGCACAGCAAACCGTCGAAGCCGGGCTGAGCGCGCTGCAAACCGCCGACCGTGCGGCCTTGATCGCTGCCGATGTGGCCTTCCACGACGCCCTCAACCGCCTGTCCGGCAACCCCGTCATCGTCGAGATCGCCGCGCTGCAATGGCCGCACTTTCGCCGCGCCATGGGCGCCGCCCTGAGAGACCCGGGCCTTGCGACCCGCTACTGGCAGGAGCACGAGGGGATCCTAGCGGCCGTACTTGCCGGCGATGGCAGCACCGCAAAGGACCGGGCCGAAGCCCATACGGCGCGGGCTGGCGCCGAGACTTGGCGTCGCCTGCGCGACGCGGCGAAGGCCGCCTGATTTCCATCATCCAAGCCGCCCGCAAGAAGCGGCCCAGCCACGGAGGAACGATCCCATGAAACTGAACCAGGAACAGCTCGAGGCCTTCGAGCGTGATGGCTATGTCTTCCTGCCCGAGTGCTTCTCGCGCGAGGAAACCAAGGTGCTGACGGACGAGTTGCCCGGCATCTTCGCCCAGCGGCGCGACGAGGTCTGGCGCGAGAAGGACGGCGAAGCCGTACGCACCGCCTTCGCCGCCCACACCTACAACGAGGCCTTCCGGCGGCTTGGTGCCCATCCGCGGCTGGTGGAACCGGTGCAGCAACTCCTGGATGGCCAAGTCTACATGCACCAGTTCAAGATCAACGCCAAGCGCGCCTTCGACGGCGACGTCTGGCAGTGGCATCAGGACTACGGCACCTGGGCCCGCGACGACCTCATGCCCGAGCCGCGGGCGATGAATATTGCGCTCTTCCTGGACGACGTCACCGAGTTCAACGGCCCGCTCATGTTCATCCCGCGCAGTCACAAGGCCGGCGTAATGGAGGCCGGACACGACCTGGAGAGCACCTCCTACCCGCTCTGGACCCTGGACAAGGCCACGGTCTCCCGTCTCGCAAAGGAGGGCGGCCTGGTGGCGCCCCGCGGTCCGGCCGGTTCGGTCTTGATGTTCAACTGCAATCTGGTGCATGCCAGTCCAGGCAACATCAGTCCCTATGATCGTACCATCGTCTATCTCTCGCTCTGCGAGGTGAACAATCACATCCGTCAGTTCAAGCGCAAGGAGTGGATCGCCCACCGCGACTTCACCCCCATCGAGGCGCTGAACGACGACTGTCTTATGGAACTGGCCCGGGAGAAGGCTGCATGAATCTTTACGCTCTGTTGCAACGCCGCATGGACGCCGGCAAGCCGATCCGGGTCACGGTGATCGGCGCCGGCAAGTTCGGCTCCATGTTTCTCGCCCAGGTGCCGCACACCCGCGGCCTGGAAGTGGCGGCGATCGCCGACCTTTCGCCGGATCGCGCCCGCATGGCGTGCGAAGCCGTAGGCTGGAGCAGCGAGCAGATCGCGGCGACCACCTTCACAGACGACGCCGGAGCTGCGGTCGGGCGCGATGACGTCGAGGTGGTCGTGGAGGCTACGGGCAATCCGGCCGCCGGCATCCGCCACGCCCGGTCCGCCATTGCGGCGGGCAAGCACATCGTCATGGTCAATGTCGAGGCAGACGTGCTGGCGGGTCCCCTGCTCGCCCAGGAAGCGTCTCAGGCCGGCGTGGTCTACTCCTTGGCCTATGGCGATCAACCGGCGCTGATCTGCGAGATGGTGGACTGGGCCCGCTCGGTCGGCATGAGCGTGGTGGCTGCGGGCAAGGGCACGAAGTACCTTCCAGCCTACCACGCCTCGACGCCCGAGACGGTCTGGGGTCACTACGGCCTCTCGGTTGAGGACGCGGCAGCCGGCGGTATGAACCCCCAGATGTTCAATTCCTTCATGGACGGCACCAAGTCGGGCATCGAGATGGCCGCCGTGGCCAATGCGACCGGGCTCGGCGTGCCTTCGGCGGGCCTGGCCTTCCCGGCCTGCGGCGTGGACGACCTGCCGCTGATCCTGCGACCGAGGCAGGAAGGTGGCGCGCTGGAGACGCCGGGCCAGGTGGAGGTGATCTCGTCGGTCGAGCGTGACGGACGCCCGGTTTTCCGCGATCTGCGCTGGGGGGTCTACGTGGTCTTCGAGGCGCCGGGATCCTATACCGCCCGCTGCTTCCGCGAATATGGTCTGGTGACTGACCCCAGCGGGACCCGCGCCGCCATGTACAAGCCCTATCATTTGATCGGGCTGGAACTGGGTGTCTCCGTGCTCTCCGCCGCCCTGCGCGGCGAGGCCACCGGCGCGCCCATCGGCTTCCACGGCGATGTGGTTGCCACGGCCAAGCGCGACCTTGCCGTGGGTGAGGAGCTGGACGGCGAAGGCGGTTTCCGGGTCTGGGGCAAGCTGATGCCGGCACAGGAGTCCCTGGGGCTGGGCGGCCTGCCCATTGGGCTGGCCCACGGCATCACGCTGACCCGTCCGGTCGCAGCCGGTCAGCCGGTCACCTGGGCCGACGTGGCTGTGCGCGAGGACGACGAGACCTACCGCACCCGCCGCGCCATGGAAGCGGCCTTCACGCCCAAGGCCCAGGCGGCACAGTAAGGCACGGAATGTGAGAGGGGGCCGCGCTTCGATACCGGGCACGGCCCCTTTCCTTTTGTCGAAGGGCGGTTCCACAGGAGCCTAGAGTATCCGTGTTGATCAAGAAGGAAAGTTGACCCATGGACGCTGATCTCTGAGGAGGGCGTTTGCGAGGATCACGAGCTTGCGCATGATGGCTGT